>DHNU01000078.1:38193-51313 GCA_002407645.1 Ruminococcaceae bacterium UBA5408 | reverse complement strand
GTGCTACTTACCCCCACCTTTCACCACTTATGAATTGATTATACTTTATTTATTGTGAAAATGCAACTATATTTTACTATTATGTTAACCAAAATTCTCTAAATATTTTAAATTACCATATTTATGTATAAGAAAAAAGCACCACAACATTATGTGGTGCGAGAAAAATAAATATTATTATGTCTAATTTTGACCGGAACGCTGTGAAGCTTTTATATTTTGTCTTGTTTTGCGGAGTTCTGCAAGATTTGCTGCCAAACCTTCGTCGGTTCTTTTCATAAGGTCGTCTATGTAATCATTCGAAACTTTTTTCATTTCTCTGATTTTAGATTGAGCTTGACTCAGCATATCATTTGCTTTCTGCTGTGCCTGTTTTACGATTTCATCTTGGTTTACCATAGCCTTAGCTCGTTCTTCCGCAACACGAACAGTAGTTTCCGCTTCTCTTTTAGCGTCGCTTATAATTTGTGCACGGTCGGCACAGATTGCCTTTGCCTGGCGAATTTCTTTTGGAAGATTGTTCCGAATTTCATCAAGAATCTGACGTACTTCATCACAGTCCAATACTGCTCGTCCTCGGCTGAGCGGAAAGCTCCAAGCCTTTTCAGTCATTTCATTAAGTTCATCCAATAAATCTTCGACATTGAGTTCGCTCATTGACTTTTACCTCCCGAATATAATCTTTCTTTTATCTTGTCTAATACGCATTCAGGAACGAAATTTGAGATGTCACCGCCAAAACTTGCAATTTGTTTAACAATACTTGAGCTTAAAAACATATTTTCAGCACTTGTAGTTAAAAACAAAGTTTCAAGATTCGGATTAAGTTTTTTGTTAGTAAGTGCTTGCTGGAATTCATATTCAAAATCAGATAAAGCGCGAAGCCCCTTAACTATCGCTGTGACGCCCCTTTGGCGGGCATATTCCGCCAAAAGGCCGTCAAAGCCTACGACTTCAACATTATCCATATCTTTGGTGCATTTTTTTAAAAGTTCTATACGCTCTTCAACTGTAAACATAGTGTTTTTTTCCGGATTAACCATAACGGCTACAATTACTTTATCAAAAACTTTTCGTGACCGCTCAATTATATCCATGTGTCCTAAAGTTGCAGGATCAAAGCTTCCGGGGCAAATTGCTATTTTCATTTTTCGGTCACGTCCTTATGTCTGTATAACGTTATTTGTATTTTACCGTAACGGTAATTGCGTATTTTTATAAAATTTTCCATACATTCCGGGATTTCTTCATCAACGGGATTTTCGCAGATTATTGTTCCTCCCTTGTTCATCGCACTTGCAGTTAAAGGAAGAGCACGCTGAAGAATACCTTTTCGGTACGGCGGGTCAAGGAATGCCACATCAAACTTTTCACGGTTCTGCATAAGATAAACCGCAAAATCCATATTTTTTATTTGTGCTTTATCCGAAAGTCCTGTGTTTTCTAAATTACTTTTGATTACTTCAATAGAATCCTTGCTTTCATCTACAAAAACTGCCTGTTTTGCACCGCGGCTTAAAGCTTCAATGCCAATTTGACCGGAACCTGCAAAAAGGTCGAGTACACGTCTTCCTTCTATATCAAACTGAACCGCGCTGAACACCGCTTCCTTTACTCTTTCCGGTGTTGGCCGAACACTTTCCCCTTCCAACGTAGTCAGCCGCCTGCCGCGTGCCGACCCGGTAATTACTCTCATATATTAAAACTCCTTAAATTGCAAAATTTTACTTGTATCGTTATTATCCCATTATATATACTATGTGTCAACTTTTTTCACAGTTTGAATGAAAATAATTGAAAACTTTTTCTGCTGCAGGTTTAGTCATGCCGGGAACATTTATAAGTTCATTTAAATCGGCATTTCTTATAGAATTTATTGTTTGAAAATACCTTAAAAGAGCTTTTGCACGGGCAGAACCAATACCCTCAATAGACGTAAGCGTCGATGAGATTGTTGCTTTCTTGCGCCTATCGTGATGATATCCTATGGCAAAGCGATGTACTTCATCTTGAATTGAAGAAATCAAAGTAAAAGCTTTTCTGCTTGAATTGATAGCTATTTCTCCACCATTTGCCGCAATTGCCCTTGTTCTGTGTTTATCGTCTTTTACCATACCAAAAAGAGGTACAGACAATTCCAAAGACTTTAATATAGGAAGTACAGCTCCAACTTGTCCCTTTCCACCGTCAAGAAGTATTAAATCCGGTAGACGTCCGAAGCCGTCAGTTATATTTTTACCTTTTGCAATGAAATATTCCTTAAATCTTCTTTCTATAACTTCCTGCATGGAAGCGTAGTCATCCTGTCCGGAAAAAGATTTAATTTTAAATTTTCTGTATGCCGATTTTAAAGGCCGTCCGTTTTTGTAAACTACCATACCGGCAACGTTTTCGCTTCCGTTTAAGTTAGAAATATCGTATGACTCAATATAAACAGGGGGTTTATCCATTCCAAGCAGTCTTGCAAGTTCATCAAGAGCCGATGCTTCCCTAACAGTACGCCCCGTAGCCTGTGCAACCTGTTCTGCGGCATTATTGCGGCACATTTCCACAAGCTTTGCCTGTTCACCCTTCTGCGGAAAAGACACAACTATTTTTTTGCCCGCCTTTTTGGAAAGCCACTCCTTTAAAAGTCCTAAATCCTCTGCAGAGCCGTCAATGCAGATTCGCGGCGGTATTCTTTCCCTCATTGAATAATAACGCTCTATAAACTCCGTTCGTGCGGCTTTGGAATTTCCGGTTTCACCCATTAAAAAAGTTTCTCTGTCAGAAAGCCGTCCATCCATAAATCTAAATACTTCAAAGCAGCTTATCATATCGCCTTGTGCAAGCGCTATAATATCTTGAACGGGGTATCGTACTGCAACCACTTTTTGACGGTCTCCCATACGCTTTATTGCGTTTAGGCAATCCCTTATTTTTGCCGCTTTTTCAAATTCGAGTGATTCTGCGGCATCATTCATTTTTTCGGTAAGTTCCCGAACGCATTTGGCACTGCCCCCGCGGAGAAATTCAATTGCCTGTTCAACATACTCATCATATTCTTTCTGCCTTATCTTACCACTGCAGGGAGCGCAGCACTGTTTAATGTAATAGTTAAGACACGGTCTTCTTTTTCCGATATCCTGCGGAAAATTTCGTGAACAGGAAGGCAATTTAAAAATTTTAAGCGCTTCATCAATCGATTGTTTTGTCGCCCAAGAACTTATATACGGACCTATATAAGTTGCACCGTCGTCCAAAATCTGTTTTGCTTCTGAAATTTTAGGCCAAGGCCCTTTGGTGATTTTTATATAATGATAACCTTTGTCATCTTTTAAAAGGATATTGTATTTAGGTGTGTGCTGTTTAATAAGACTGCATTCGAGCACAAGCGCCTCAAATTCACTGTCAGTTAAAATATATTCAAAATATTCAACATTGCTAACCATTTTGCGAACTTTATTATCGTGATTTTTTTGTGAACCGAAATACTGGCTTACACGGTTTTTAAGTGCTTTTGCCTTACCTATATAAATAATTTTATCTGATTTATCATGCATTATATAAACGCCCGGACTAAGCGGAAGACGCATAGCGCGGCTTCTGAGTTCCTTTAAATGATTCTCTTTTTCAGTCATAGCGTCCTCCTTTGAAACATTAATAGCTTTTTTATATTTAATACACCAGTAATTATTCCCCTGCATTTTAAAGATAAAAAACAAAAAAGCACCGCCAATATCAAAGCGGTGCTGCTCTAAGAATTAATTACTCAGTAAACCCGGACTGTACCAGCTCAACAAGACTTGCTACAGCTTGTTCTTCATCAGTACCGTCAGCAATTATTCTAATATTTGTTCCTCCGACAATTCCAAGTGAAAGAACGCCCAGTAAACTTTTTGCGTTTACTCTTCTTTCTTCTTTTTCAACCCAAATTGAAGATTTATACTCATTTGCTTTCTGGATAAAAAAAGTCGCAGGACGAGCATGAAGCCCTACCTGATTTTGAACCAAAACTTCTTTAATGCACATACTTATTCACTCCTAAACAGATAATAATTAACATTTAGTTAAAAAACTATACAAATTGTCTTTATTGTTCAAAGTTATTATATCACAATTCAGAACACCGTCAACAAAATAAATAAACTTTGGATTGATGACCGAATTGAGAGGAATATGTTTACCTGTGAATTGTGCAACTTGACATATTTGTTGAAAACTTTTGTCTTCTATGCTTATTCAAAATGGTAATATAGAATTTTGTATTATAATTTCTACTTAAGAATTTCGGAATTTTTCGCATCTTCTATAATTTCTTTCAAAAACGTCTTGTCTTCATCTGTAAGTTCCGCATTTTCAAGCATATCCGGCCTTTTTTTTAGAGTTCTAAATAAAGACTGCTTTCTGCGCCATTTTTTCACATTTTCATGATGCCCTGTAAGAAGTTCATCCGGTACTTTCATCCCCCTCCAATCATATGGACGGGTGTACTGTGGATATTCCAACAGATAATTAAAGTGACTTTCTTCCTCGAAACATTCCGCATCCGAAAGTACACCGTCTATCATTCGGCAAACTGAATCGGCAAGCACAAGTGCAGGAAGTTCCCCACCGGTAAGTACATAATCACCTATTGAAACTTCTTCATCGACGTATTTGTCAATTATGCGTTCATCTATACCTTCATAATGGCCGCATAGAAGTGCAAGGTTTGGATAATCAGCAAGCTCCTTCACCTTTTGTTGGGTAAGTGTTTTACCCTGAGGCGACATATATATCAAATGCGGCTTCTCGCCAAGCTCATTAATCAAATCGTCTATACAAAGAGCAATCGGCTCTGCTTTTAAAAGCATTCCCATTCCTCCGCCAAACGGGGAATCATCTACTCTTTTGTGTTTGTCAAATGCAAAATCGCGAATTTGGTGACAATAAATTTCAACAGCGCCTTTTTTCTGTGCACGTCCTATTATACTTTCTGACATTACCGTTTCACACATTTCGGGGAAAAGTGTAAGAAAATCAATCCTCATCATCAAAAATCCCCCTAATTGGGCGTATAAGCATTTTACCGTTATTAATGTTTATATTTGTTATGACTTGCGGTACTGCCGGTATTAAATAATTTTTCTTCGTATCAGATGTAATTTGGTAAACATCATTTGCTCCTGTACGCATTATATCCGTTATTTTTCCATAATATACACAAGTGTCCGAATCGAAAACATCCAAACCGATTAAATCCTCAATAAAATACCTGCCACCATCCAGTTTGGCATCATCGCGATTTATATATAAAATTTTACCCCGGAAAACATCAGCTTTTTCAACAGTATCTACTTCGTTTATTTTTAAAAGAAGCTGCGATTTATGAACTCTGGAAGATATTACTTCCAACTTTTGGTTCCCCTCGTCAAAATATAAGTTTTTAAATTTTGATAAAAAATCGGCAGAATCGCACCAAGGGTCAACACGCATTTCTCCTTTAATGCCATGTGTACCCACTATTCTTCCCGCCTGTAAAAATTGGTTTGGCATAATATCCTCCAGTAATTATCATTTCCCTGTATCAAAAGTTATTTCGGTAAAACTAAATTTGTACTTTTAATGTCCAAGACGTTTAGCACCAAAAGAATTAATTTTTGAAACAAATTTTAAAACCATATAAAGCATGCCGGTATTAATAGGAAGCATTATCAAGTTTTTTAATATTCTTGCAGAAAGTACAACAATAAAAGATTTTCCATATAAAATTGAAAGCCACAAAGGATTTAACAAGAAATTTATTAATACCATTACAATTACCTTTGCAGTTAAAGTACGTAAAATTGTTACAGGCTTTTTATATAAAATCATTCCGTAAATAAAACCCGTAAGAAGCGCATTTAAAGTAAATCCGGGGAAAAACGGTCCATCCGGCCGTACTACATAATTTATTATATCCGATACCCCTGCCATTGCCGAACCGACAATCGGGCCAAACAGCATACCGGCTGTTGAAACTGTGAGAAATGAAAATGAGATTTGCAAAATGTCTGAAATGATTATGGTGAATTGGCGCAATACCGCATTTAACGCAATGAGCATGCCACACACCGCAATTGTCGAAATGCTCTTCATTTCTTTTGTAGATGATTTAAGATTGTTTAAATAAAAGTTCAAAGAAAAGACCTCCTAAATGTAATAATATCTGCTACACAAAAGAGGTTTTTCTTTATATGTAGCAGCGGGATGCGAACTTTGTACCGCAAGTCTTACTTTTCGTCCGCCTGACAACTCCCCGTTCAGGCAGCACTTAACGCACAAAACTCTACTCTGCTTTAACATATTGTACTATTTTATTTTACGGTAACATCGAATGCGAAACGAGGCCGCAACAACTCTTATGCTGCAGCCCTGCTTACTTTAGTCAATTTCCACTGAAACTTTGCTGTTGTTACGGGTAGCAGCTGCACGCATAACAATACGGATAGCTTTTGCAATACGTCCCTGCTTGCCGATAACTCTGCCCATGTCGTTTTCGGCAACGTGCAGATGATAAACAACAGTTCCGTCTTCTGAAGGCTCGTCGACATCCACATTAACTGCAGATGGGTCTTCAACGAGTCCCTGTGCAATTGCAATCAGCAGTTCTTTCATTATCTAACCCTCCGCTATTACAGTACACCGTGTTTCTTAAACAAAGACTTTACGGTATCGGTCGGCTGTGCGCCGTTAGCAATCCATTTCTTAGCTTTTTCAGCATCAACTTTAACGGTTGACGGATCAGTAAGCGGATTGTAAGTACCGATTTCTTCAATGAAACGACCATCACGCGGGAAACGTGAATCAGCTACAACTATACGATAGAAAGGAGATTTTTTAGCACCCATTCTGCGTAATCTGATTTTTACTGCCATAATATTCACCTCCAAATAATAATCATATATATCTTCACCACAAGGGTTTTTCCCTATTGGATGAATTCAAATTAGAATGGCATACGCATTCCTGAAAAGCGTCGTTTTCCTTTGCCTTTCATCTGCTTCATTAGTTTTTGAGCCTGCTCAAATTGTTTTATTAAACGGTTAACATCTTCAACTTTCATTCCGCTCCCTTGGGCAATTCGCCTTTTACGAGAAGGATTGATAAGTGAAGGCTTTTCACGCTCTTCATTTGTCATTGAAAGGATAATAGCCATCATACGGTCAATCTGGCGGTCATCAATATCTACATCTTTCAACTGCTTATCCATTCCCGGCATTTTTGAAAGGACATTTTTAAGCGGACCCATTTTTTTAACTTGATTAAACTGTTCAAGTAAATCGTTAAAATCAAGCTTATTCTGCAGCATTTTCTTTGCTGTTTTTTCAGCTGACTTCTGGTCGATTTTGCTTTGGGCGTCTTCAATAAGTGTTAAAACATCGCCCATACCGAGTATTCTCGAAGCCATTCTATCAGGATGAAATATTTCCAGGTCTTGAAGTTTTTCTCCTATACCTGCAAATTTAATCGGTTTACCGGTTACCGCTTTTACAGAAAGTGCGGCACCGCCCCTAGTATCACCGTCAAGTTTCGTAAGAATAACACCGGTAATATTGAGCAGTTCATCGAATGATTTTGCAACATTAACGGCTTCCTGTCCTGTCATAGAGTCAACTACGAGCAGTATCTCATGTGGAGATATTTCTTCTTTAATGTTTTTTAACTCATCCATAAGGACTTCGTCTATTTGTAATCGTCCTGCAGTATCTATAATCACCATATCGTTGCCATAATCTTTGGCATGTGATATAGCGGCTTTGCAAATTTTTATCGGGTTTTCTTTTCCCATTTCAAAAACAGGAACTCCGGCTTTTTCTCCGACTACCTGCAACTGTTTAATTGCGGCCGGCCTATAAATATCGCATGCTACAAGTAAAGGACGGTGTCCTTGATTTTTTAGCATAAGACCGAGCTTGCCTGCGTGTGTAGTTTTACCTGCACCTTGCAAGCCACACAGCATAATTATTGTCGGCGGTGACGATGCTTTGGCAATTTGGGCATCGCTTCCGCCCATAAGTGCTGTAAGCTCTTCATTTACAATTTTTATAACCATCTGCGCAGGAGTAAGGCTTTCCATTACTTCGGAACCGATAGCCCTCTCGCTTACTTTATTGGTGAAACTTTTCGCCACCTTGTAGTTAACATCCGCTTCAAGCAAAGCAAGACGCACTTCACGCATTGCCTCTTTAACATCGGATTCATTGAGTTTTCCTTTTGATTTCAGCCGTTTAAACGCAGCCGTCAGTTTTTCAGAAAGACCTTCAAAAGCCAAAGTGGTTCCCCCTATTCGCAGAGTTTTTGTGAAATTTCAAGTATCTTGTCAGCGTTATTTTCAAGTTCTTTAGAATAAATATGATGTTTGTTATATTCCTTGATTTCAGATGCAGCATTATAAATTTGCTCAAGACCGTTTCTCATTTCACGAAAACGGCGGGCAAGTCCCAAACGCTCTTCCATATCAAGAAGTTGAAATTCGGCACGTTTTATGGAATCACGCACACCCTGACGGGTAATACCCTGGTTGTCCGCAATTTCGGAGAGCGACAAGTCTTCGTTGTAGTAATATTCAATTACGTCATGCTGTTTATCTGTAAGCATGTCGCCGTAAAAGTCAAGCAGCAGTGAAATTTCCAAATTTTTAGCCACTAAACTCCCTCCATTCAGCCTGTAAAGCAATTTACTTTACAGCTATGAATTATACAATAAATAAGATTGATTGTCAATAGGAAAATTGTAGATTCGGCTCTTTTGCCGAAAGCCTCAATATTCTCACATGGATATATAGTTAATTATTTTACAGAAAAATATATCAATATCTGTAACTTTATCAAAACTCCCATCGAGCGTTAAGGTTTTATGTGGAATAATTAATATATTTTTATTTACTGTTTAACCTATTATTTTTTTAATTTCGGTTATACTAAACTTGGTGATAATTATGGATTTTGAAACCCCCGAAATGGAGAATTATTTTAATTCACTTCCCTCGGATGTGCAAAACTATATTGAAAATTCAGGTGCGGCAATCACAACTTTGGGTGAACTTATGGAAATAGGCGAACACTTTAAGCATGAGGTGTAAATCTTCAATTTCGGTATAAAAATGGCCTCTTTTTTAGAGGTCATTTTTTATTTATTTCAATTCAACAATTGTAACCCCGGACTCGCCTTCACCGAAAGTCCCAAGTCTAAAGCTTTTAACATTAGGGTGGCGTTTTAAGTGCTGCCCAATAGCCGCGCGTAAAGCCCCCGTACCTTTTCCGTGGATAATGGTAAGCTGTTCCACTCCGCTTAACAGAGCAGAATCAATGAATCTGTCAACATTAAGAACAGCTTCATCCGTCATTTGACCACGCAGATCAATTTCTGTTGAAATTTTTGCAGAAGCCCTGCCGGTTACGTTTTTTGTAATTTTTCTTTGCGGCGTTTTTACTTTTTTGCTTTTTATCAATCTTAAATTAGAAAGCGGTACACGAGTTTTTATAATTCCTGCTTGGATAAGCACATTTTGACTGTTACCCTCCGGAAGTTCCAAAACCGTGCCCTCTTTATCTATATCATAAATTAGAACTGTATCGCCGATTTTAAGAGGACGAGGCAGTACATATTTTTCCTGAACCTGTTTTTTCTGAATTGGATCGGCTGTTTCTTCCAAAGAACGCATCCCCGCTTTAAGCTTTGCTTTTTGCTCTGCAGAAAGCATTTTTGAATGTTGCTTTTTCATTTCTTCCATTTCATTCAAAATTGCATCTATCTGACCGCGTGTGCGTGCTACAAGCTGTGAAGCCTGGCTTTTTGCTTTCTCAAGTTCTTTGTCGGATTGAGCCTTTATTTTATCTCTCAAATCCAAAGCTTCTTTTTTAGCTTTTTCAGCTTCAATCCTCGACTGCAAAGCCACTGCCCGTTCATTTTCCAAACTCTGACGGCTTTTTTCCAAACTTTGAACGACGTCTTCAAATCTTGTATTATCACCCGAAACAAATTTTTTTGCACGGTTTACAATACTTTCGTTCATCCCGAGCCTTAAAGAGATTGCGAAAGCGTTTGAACGCCCGGGGACTCCGATAAGCAGGCGGTAAGTAGGTCTAAGTGTGGACACATCAAACTCACAGCATGCGTTTTCAACGCCTTTTGTTTGCAAAGCGTACGCTTTAAGCTCTGCATAGTGGGTTGTAGCGGCAATTTTAGAACCTTTCATGCGCAGTTCTTCAAGTATGGAAATTGCAAGGGCGGCACCTTCTACAGGGTCGGTTCCCGCACCGAGTTCATCCATAAGAATAAGGCTTTTTTCATCCGCATTCTCAATAATCTTTATAATATTTGTCATATGGGCTGAAAAAGTGGAAAGCGACTGTTCAATGCTCTGCTCGTCGCCTATATCGGCTAAAACCTTATCAAAGATTGAAACTTCACTGTTTTCCGAAACAGGAATCAAAAGGCCGCACATTGCCATGAGAGTGAGCAGTCCGACTGTTTTAAGCGATACTGTTTTACCGCCTGTATTCGGTCCTGTAATTACAAGTGTATCGAAATTAATTCCCAATTCGATATCTGTCGCAACTACTTTATCGGTAGGAATAAGCGGATGCCTTGCTTTTTTCAAATGAATTTTGCCGATGTCGTTTACTAAAGGCATTGTTGCTTTCATTTTATAGCCAAGATTCGCCTTAGCGAAAATCAAATTCAATTCAACTGCCGACTCATATCCACTGATTATGCTGCTTGCAAATGTACCCGTTTCAGCAGACAGCTCTGATAAAATTCTTTCTATTTCAGTTTGTTCTTCCGACTGGAGAACTTTAACCTGATTGTTTGCATCCACAACCCCCATAGGTTCAACAAAGATAGTTGCACCGCTTGCGGAAGTATCGTGGACAAGTCCGTTAATTTCACTCCTGAATTCCGCCTTAACAGGTACTACATATCTGCCGCCGCGGATTGTAACAATTGGGTCCTGAAGATATTTTTGATAATACTGCGAGTGTATCATCTTATCCAAATGTTCCCTCACTTTAAGTGAAGCAGAGCGAATTTTTCGGCGAATTGAAGCAAGTTTTACAGATGCATTGTCAGCCATTTCTTCTTCAGAAATGATAGCACTGAAAATTTTGTCTTCTAAATACTTATTTGGCATAAGTGATTCAAAGCGGCAGTCAAGACAGCTTTTTACTCCCTCACTTTTTGAACGCCACTCCACAATACCGCGTAAGGTTCTTAACACACCCGCAATTTTAAGGAGTTCCGCCATATTAAGCGTTCCGCCCGCTTCTGCGCGGCGCAGTGAATTTGTCACATTTTTAAGGCCTCCGAAAGAAGGAGCGCCGAAACGTGCCAACATTATATGAGCTTCGTCTGTGTCTGAAAGAAGTCGTTTAACTTCGCTGAGTGATGTGGACGGAGTAATTTCAAGTGCAAGCCGTGCGGCATCGTCACATGCGGTTTCACCGGCAAGCATATTCAAAATTTTATTCAGTTCAAGCGCTCTTTGGTGTTTTTTTAAATCTTCCTGCATAAATACCTCTTTTTTAATAGTCATATGAATTATAAGTCTGATTTTACTTTATGATAAAATTCAAGTGTGTTAAAACTTCTCTCGAGAGTATATAAAACATACTTCTCGCTTGCAAAGGATACTTCTTTTAAACTCGATTTTGACAGAGAAAAAGAAAACAGCTTTTGAAATTCAGAGTAAATAATATGTCGCATAGCCGTAAGGCTTCCGCGGCTGAGTTCAATTGAAGGTTCTTTTACAGATTTAATACACTTTTCACAATAAATAAGACCGCTTTGCGGCAAAAAATACATTTTTTCAGCTTCGTAACATGAGCAATCCGCACAGCAAACCAAATTCGGCATATATCCCGCAAGTGAAAGCATACGCATTTCTACAATTGCTTTTATCATATCATTTGGCCTTTTATTTTTGCTTAAAAAGTAGAAAGAATTTAGCATTAAACGCAAAAAATCCCCCGCCGGTGCTTCCTGCGGAGCAAGCGTACAAGCCAGTTCGCAAAAATATTGGGCAAGGGAAAGGCGTTCAATATCCCGCCTTAAATCAAAAAAAACTTCAATCGGCTGGGCATCATTTATTATGTATTTGTCCCGCCCTTTATAAATATTAAGGCGGGAGTAACTAAAAAGCTGAGTAGCCGAAAGCTTACTGCTTTTCAGTTTTTTAGCCCTTTGGGCAAAAGCGCGCAGAACACCTTCCTCGTGTGTTAACGCTGTTACCAGCCTGTCGCTTTCACCCACGCTCTTCTCCATTATAATCAGACCATTGGTTTGTATTTGCATTCGGGTCCTCCCGCATCTGCATTTGTTCATTATTATGCTTACATTGACTGTAAATTAAGTAATCGCTTACATTTCCTGTATCTTTAAAACAATTCCAAGCTGCGTTTTCATCCATTTTACTCCGCTCCTTTTTGCTTTTTATTGCTAAACTTACTAATAAAAGTATTTGCAAAAAGCGGCTTACTATTAGCGGAAAATAAATGAATTAAACCCACAATATTACAAATTATTTAAGTAAAATATGCTTCTGTATTATCTTATTATTTGTTAAAATTCGAACTGTCGAATCCAAAATTTCTTAAAACTGAAGCTCGGTTTCTCCAGTCCTCTTTAACTTTAACCCATAATTGCAAATTAATTTTGCAGTCGAAAAAGCGCTCCAAATCAATACGCGCCAAAGTGCCGACTTCTTTGAGCATAGCCCCATTTTTGCCTATAATAATACCTTTGTGGCTCACTTTCTCACAATAAACTGTGGCACTTATATCCATTATGCCGTTATTATCATCACGTTCACGCATAGACTCGACAACTACTGCAATCCCATGTGGGACTTCTTGGCTGCAAAGGCGCAAAAGCTTTTCACGAACAATTTCACCCGCCAAAACGCGTTCAGGCTGATCGGTCAAAGTATCTTCGTCAAAGAAATGGCCGCCCGGCAAAGCGAGCTTCTGAAGTTCCGCTATTAAATCTTTAACACCGTCGCCGTTAATAGCGCAAGTCGGTACAACAGCCTCAAAATCATATTTTTTTGCTATATCGGCTATTTGCGTTATAAGAACTGTTTTATCCCGAAGTGAATCAATTTTATTAATTGCCAAAA
>DHNU01000078.1:35289-37931 GCA_002407645.1 Ruminococcaceae bacterium UBA5408 | reverse complement strand
CCGGAAACAGATTCATTAACTGAGCGAGCCATGTATTCGCCAAGCTGGTTGCGCGGTTTTAAGAGTCCCGGGGTATCAATAAAAACAAGTTGGTACTGCCCCTGCGTTAAAACTCCCATTATACGCGTACGTGTAGTTTGTGGCTTATTTGAAACAATTGCAACCTTTTGACCGAGTATCGCGTTTAAAAGAGAGGATTTTCCTACATTCGGGCGTCCAACTATGGCAATAAATGCGGACTTGTCCCGTTTATTATCTCCCATTGTATTTTCTCCTTATTTATAACGTTTTTTTCTTATGCAGTCTCGGATTCCGATCGGTCCCATAATAATGTAAACAATACTTAGTGCAGTCACTGCTGCGAAAAGCAAAAGCATAATAGGATTTAAACTAAAATATTTTACTATTTTAACAAAAGACGAAGGCTGCCAAAAGACACATATGCCAACAACAGCAGCAAAAACAGCGTTTACCAAAACACCGCCTGCCGCCATATCCTTTACAATTCTTACAACCGGATTAAAACTCGCCGCAGCCATATCGGACAGCTCTTCCGCAACGGTATTAAAAAGTTCTGCGGAAATCACCATAGATATTGCGATAAATACCGCTGCGTAACTTAGTCGTGACATTTCAAAAAAGAATGAAAAAAACAATACATACAGTGCTGCCACTGTGTGTATGCGCATATTGCGTTCATTATTTATACAATATATTATCCCACGAAAAGCATATTTAAAGCTTTTATAAAAACGCAAGACTTATTCCTCATCCTCATCTAAAACATAACTGCTGGTACCCGGTAAACCGAGCTGAGTCATTACTTGTTCTTCTTTTTCTCTCATGCGGACACGTTCTATACCACCGGCTTCATGGTCATATCCCAAAAGATGAAGTACAGAGTGTACAGAAAGATACCCGACTTCACGTTCCAAGCTGTGGTCGTACCTTTCTGCCTGTTCAACAGCTTTTTCCATAGAAATTACAACATCGCCGAGGATTTTTGAACCTGTGGAATGGTTGGTATCGTAAACGCCGTCCTCACCCATTGGGAAAGACAAGACGTCTGTGGGAACGTCTTTATTACGGTACTGCTTATTTAATTTCTGTATTTGGTCGTTGTTAACAAAAATAACACTGATTTCAGCGGGAGCGCTGAATTTTTCCATGCGGAGCACTGCGTTGCAGCAGCGACGTATCAGCATACGCAGGCCGGTAGGAATTTTTACTGTTTTTTGTTTATTATCAATCATTACTCTAACTTTTTCCATTATTTATCGCTCTGCCTCCTCATTTTTTTCATATGCTCTGATAATATCCTGCACCAATTTGTGGCGCACGACATCTTTTTCAGTAAATCTTACCTGTGCAATATCGTCAATATTACGTAATATTTTCATCACATCTTTTAATCCTGATTTTCTTCCATTTGGAAGATCTATTTGAGTAACATCGCCTGTTATTACCATTTTAGAATTAAATCCAAGACGGGTTAAAAACATTTTCATTTGCTCAGGCGTAGTATTTTGTGCTTCATCAAGAATGATAAAACTATCGTCAAGGGTTCTTCCGCGCATATATGCAAGCGGTGCAACTTCTATATTTCCTCGCTCTACATATTTTTGATAGGATTCCACTCCCAGCATATCAAATAATGCGTCATAAAGAGGGCGAAGGTATGGGTCGACTTTTTGCTGCAAATCACCGGGCAAAAAACCTAACTTTTCCCCTGCCTCAACTGCCGGGCGGGTTAATATTATTCTATTAACTTCCTGTGCACGAAATGCCGTAACCGCAAGGGCAACAGCCAAATATGTTTTACCGGTTCCGGCGGGTCCCACACTTACTGTAATTGTATTGTTTTTTATCGCATTACAATATTTTTTCTGTCCGATGGTCTTTGCTTTTACCGGTTTTCCTTTTGATGTTATACAAATGCAGTCCTCTGCAAGAGTCTCTATTTTATCCTCACTGCCTTCGTTTACAAGCGAAATGCAATATCTGACATTTTGCTCGCTCAATAATTCTCCGCGGTTTATAAGAACCAAAAGGCTGTCTATAGTACGAACCGCTTTAGCAACATCTTCGGGTTCACCGGAAACTTTAATTTCACTTCCGCGTCCTAAGATACTTACATTGTACTCTTTCTCGATTAATTTAATATTCTCGTCGAAATTTCCAAAAAGGACAACCGCTTGTTCCATACGATCGATATCTATCCTTTGTTCAAACATTCCATCACCTTATGAAGATTTTATCTGCAGATAAATAATACCCACAGATAAATATATTTTATTATAACACACTCGGTTGTTTTAGTCACCATTATTCATAAAAAATTTGCATTATTTTATTAATATTTCCGATTCTTGTGCAATGTTTTCTTCGCATTTCATATAAACGGTATAAATTAGCTTTGAATCTGTAATTTTATCTGTCGATTTTGCTTCAGTTATTTTTACATCTTTAAGCTGTTCTTTTTGCATATTCTGAATTTGTTTTTTTGCTTCCTCTATTGCCTGTTCCCTTGTAAGTTTTATATCCTCTGTTTTTTGTTCAGTCCATTTTTCCTCATAGACACTAAGCGGCAAAACCGAATTCATTAATTTTAAATCGGTATGCATTCCTTCCTTTTTATAATC
>DHNU01000078.1:28703-35076 GCA_002407645.1 Ruminococcaceae bacterium UBA5408 | reverse complement strand
GCTTTTTCGTGTTACAACTTTTCCGGTGAGGTTTGTAACCTTGCGGTTTAATTCAACCTCCGTTTCGAGGGTTCGCGAAGTGGACGCAATAATTTTTCCCGATGCGTGTCTTAATGAACTGAATCCTAAATTATCTTCAACAACACTGCTTATGAGCAGTTGGCCTTGATAAACAGCGTCACCTTTTTTTACAAGCGGTGTACCTGTATAAACTTCCATTGATACTATCTGACCTGTTTGAGCAGCCTTTATGTTGCAGATGCTTTGTGATGACTGCTCCTCTATTTCGGGGGGGTCAACTTTTTCCTGTAATTTAATTTCGGCTGAACATCCTTTGGTATTTACAGTAAGCCATGAAATTTTAGGAAATTCAATCATTAACTTCTGTTGAAGGATTTTTGGTTCCACATCTGATTTTAACACACCGGGTTTAACTCCCATATTTGAAAGTTTTGCAAGCATTTCTTCTGTTTTTATAGTCGTATTTCCGTTTATTTCGATGCTCCAAAAATGCATGGAGAGAATATAAATAACAATCCAAAATACAACAGCGCCCGCAAGTATTCCCTTGCGCTTGCGTATTCCCTTTGTTGCAAACGGAAACCCATGCTTTTCCTTTAATTTAAGTTTACATTTTGCATTTCTTGCACAGTGGCGCAGCTCACGATATCTTTGTGCCGCAACACATCCTCCACTGTCAGCCCCGCCTTTCATATCCCAAAGATTAATCCCTGCTTTGGCGCAGTTATTTAAGAATTTTTCAGGGCTTCCCCCTACTACCGAAAAACGCACATATCCCAAAAGCCATCTTGTTAAACGCAACGAAATCATAAGTCTACCTCATACACAGAACTCTATTCCTGTCAAAAATCCCGTAACAACGAGCGAATCACAGGTTAGGCATTTTATTACAAGACCACGTCCTTTAAAACAGGCAATTTGCCTTCCCATTTTTATTCTTACAATTTCGGTATCATACTGCAAAACGCCCGTACAACCCTCGACAATAACCTCATGGTTACCGTTAATTTCCATATGCGACGGCATCTGCATCGGTACGGCCAGCTTTCGGATTTTTGTTCCTTTGTCCAAAATAATCACCGCCCTAACTCCTTTTATATCATAAAACCTATGCGCGCAGTGGAGTAAATATCCACACTGTTACATATATATAATCGAGGTGGTGATATAAATGAGAATAAAGCAGGGATTTTTGCTGATAGGTACTTTTCTTGCAGCCTGCGCTCTGCTCATTTTTCCCTCTCAAGCGGCTCAGGGAGCTAAAAACGGAGTCGGTTACTGCCTTGGAATTCTCATTCCTTCACTTTATCCGTTCATGGTTATTTCGGTATTTATTGTAAAATCGGGATTATCCGAAAAAATAGGAAAAATCTTTGAAAAACCAACACGAAAAATTTTGAAACTTCCCGGCTGTACCGCCGCAACAATACTTATGAGTGCAGTCGGCGGATACCCAACCGGAGCACGCAGCGTTGCTTCGCTTTACGAAATAGGTGCGGTAACTCAAAAGCAGGCGGCACGTATGCTGTGTTTTTGCGTAAATGCAGGCCCTGCATTTGTAATCAGCGCCATCGGGTCAGGCTTTTTAAAAAGTACCGATGCAGGAGTGATTTTATTCGCTTCACAAATCTGTGCATCGTTTATTTTAAGTATCATATGCAGTGTAAAACAAGAATTTGAAGACCCGTCTTTACATAATAGCATCAAGGTAAAAAAAATTACAGGGTCAGAGGCACTTATACAATCTGCTGTGGATGCCGCACATGGCATGATTAATATGTGTTGTTTTGTAGTTTTGTTTTCCGCATACATAAATTTATTTAATATTTGGGTAAAAAGTCCTTCTTCATCGGTTATATTATCCTCGCTTATGGAAGTAACGGGTGGATGCGGTGCACTTACTAAAATTGGCGCACCTTTGTGGGCATTTTCTCTTGCTTTGGGTTGGGGCGGAATAAGCGTACATTTTCAAATTCTTTCTTCAATAACCGATATTAAAATCAATACCGTAAAGTTCTTTTTATACCGCTTTCTCCATGGCATTATTTCAGCTTTTATAACGTTTGTGCTGTGTCGTGCTTTTCCGATTGAAAGAGAAGTATTCAGCAGTACATCGAAACAGTTGAGCGGACAGCTTTCGGGTTCCATCCCTGCCTCCGCCGTTCTTATTGTACTTTGCGCCGCACTGATTTTCAGTTTTCCACACGAAAAGCTGGAAATTGAAGATACCTGATGATATAATGACAATATAAATATATCTAAATATTTTAGTGAATTTTAGGAGCTTAAAAATGTTTGATAAATTCAAAAAAAATAAAGATACACTTTTTGGAAACGATATAGAAATAAACTGTCAATACTGTGAAAACAGCAATGATTTTGACGGTGCCGATGTGTGTAAATTGGGGCGGTATCTCGAGCCGGACGGAACGTGCAAAAAATTTGTATATGACCCTCTGAAACGAACTCCTACAAAACTCCCTCCATTAAAACAGTACAGTGCAGATGATTTTAAGCTTTAAAATTTTATTTTTCAGGACATATAAAAAGGTGAATGCGGTGCTTACTGCCCTAAAAAAATTAACAAGCGGAAATTCACAAGAGAACACAGAAAAAATCCACAGCCATACTAATAACTTAAGAATATGTACCGTATGAAAATATTATCCTTAAAAAATGCTTAATAGCCGAATAAAAAGGGGCTCCCTGCATGGTTTCATTAAAGCCAAGCAAGGCAGCCCCTTAAAACGTTTACCAGCAAAGTGTAATTTCAAATTTTGCTGTTGTTTCATCTTTACACACTTTAAGACAGGGTGGATTATTAATATGAACCTTAAGATTAGGAGAAAGCATATCAGAATTTGCAAAAAACAGTTCTTTCCCCTGCCTTGATTTTGATTTTTTATTTCCGTCGCAGTCAACATACTTTACGCAAACTTCATACCCTACTTTAATAAAACACATTCCGCAGGCTTGAAAATCTTCTACACCTTTATAGCATACACAACTGTCCGTTAAGCATTTCATATTGCAGATATGCATAGTTTCTGTTACACATTGGGTGATGCAGTCACAGCGTCCATGAAAATCCATGCCTGCTTCACAATTAGGGTCACACGTTGGCTGATTATAATTTGATTTTTCATCCATGTTTAAATCCCTCCTATCGGTTTGTTGGATTAAAAAGCTTCGTGATGAAATTTAACTGAAAATTTCAATTATTTGTACCGAAATTCATAAGTACGAAGTATAACGAATTTTAATTAGTTCCCTCTGTTCAGTATATGGATTTTTAATGAAAACTGTTATTATATTTAACTTAAGCTATCTAATATGTTTATAGGCTCTGTCCTTCTGAAACTTAAATATAATAGACTTAGCGAAATGCAAACTTTGATATAAAAATCTCAATAATTCTTTCTAATCGCTTAACATAAAAAATCCGATATCAACAACTTGATATCGGATAAATTATTATTTAAATTATTTAATATTAATATAGTTTAATTTTCATTTACTTCCGTTTCAGCCGCTTCTTTCTGCTTTAGTGCAATTTCACACGCTTTTACAGCATCTTTAATATTCTTTACCGAAATCAGAAACCTTCCTTTGTGGCAAAAAGTAAGCGTTTCCACTCCTGATATTAAGGGAAGCTGTTCTTCTGTTTTACCTGCCCATTCTTCCGGAAAATCACATTTTGATTCCTTTGTCTCCATATCAATCGGAATGACCTGTGCATTATATCCTCCCCGCTGTGAAGGATAAACTACAAACTGTGCGTCCGAGGGTACAAGCACGTGCTTCCAAGGAGCAAACTGGGGCAGAATCACTATCTTTCCGTCACTTTTTTTAAGTGCTTCTTCAACAAGTATTTTTGCTCTTTGCGTACTTACTATACTGTCAATCTTTTTATTAAGTATAATATCTGCGATTTTTACCGCTTGTTCAAAACAAACATCCGAATTTTCATTTGAGTCCCACGTGGGATTAAATAAACCAATTATCCCTGCAAGCTGGTTGCCGCAGCCTGTATTATCGTCTTCATCTAAAGGCTGAATAAATTTTTCATCTAACCGCAGGGCTTCCGCTTCCGCCTGTTCGGGAGTACACCCAGCTTTACACAACAAATTTTTTCCAAACTCCTTCCAAAGAAGCCCGAATGCCGCATAAGGCATACCGTTTTCACGATTGGGTGAGTCTTCCTGATGGTGGTCGAATTTTCCGCCGCCAATGTCAAATACCAATCCTTCAAAATCATCGGGCACTTCAAAAGTCCGTATTATTTTAATATTTGGGTTGATTATTTTTAAAAGTGCGGCAGAAAATACATCATCCGCGTGAAATTTGCCGCCGTGTGTCATTGCATAGTCATTTAATTCTGTCATAGTTATCTCATTTCCCTATATAATTTTGTTATACCTCCTATATTACTTCGTTTTCAATACCTTTTCAATAAATACATTTACAAGTTCAGGGTCAAACTGAAAACCTGCATTTTTTTTAAGCTCCTGCAATGCTAAACAATCGGGCAGGGCACTTCTATAGCTTCTGTCGCTTGTCATAGCATCATATGTATCAGCAATCGCAATAATTCTGGACTCCACGGGTATTTGACTTCCTTTAATATGTTTGGGGTATCCCCCTCCGTCCCATCTTTCATGGTGAAACAAAACATATGAAGCAACATCCGACATATCGCTTGCAGTATTTAATATTCTGAACCCAATTTCAGGGTGACGGCGAATCTGTACCCATTCATCACTGCTTAGTTTACCCGGTTTGTTTAGAATATTGTCATCAATAGCAATTTTTCCGATATCGTGAAGAAGTCCTACGGTTTTAAGCTCTTCAACTTTATATTCGTTCATATTAAGCGCAATACCCATTTTTTTACACAGCTCAGAAACTCTGTGGGAATGTTGTTCTTCTCTTCTGTTCTTTTCATAAAGCGCACTTATTATAGCATTTATTGTATTTCCCCTAATGCTTGGGCTTTGGGAAATTTTTTTCTTGTACATATAATCTTCTGCTTTCTTTATTACCTTTTCCATTTCTTCATTTTCACTGCGTTTTATTTCATATCCAAAAGGTATTGAAATGCTTATTGCGCCAATAGTTTCTTTTGAAACCAATTCTTTTATTTTATCTAATACTTTACGTGTTTCTTCTTCATCGGTTTTAGGCATTACAATAGCGAACTCATCGCTGCCCAGTCTTGCAGCAATATCACCTTTTCTGCATACCGTATTCAGAACCCGCGAGATTTTTATAAGCAGCATATCTCCCATAGCCTGACCAAAAGAATCGTTTATTAATTTTAATCCGTTTACATCCCCCAAAGCAACTGTTAACGGGTAATTTTCTTTTCTGTCAATACAATTAAGCTCTTCTGTGTAAAATTTTCTGTTATATAATCCCGTAAGCTGATCGTGATAACTTAAATATTCAATTTCTTTTTGTTTTTGCCTTTTTTCCGTGTAATCTTTAAATACTAATATAACACCTATAATATTACCGCTTTCTTCTTTAACCGGTGACGCTGTACTTTCAATTACACGTTCCAAGCCTTCTTTGGAAATAAGAACAGTATTGTTTTTAAATTTCTGTGTTTTTCCGGTATTAAGAACTTTATTAACTATATTTATGTTTTTCTCATACGTCAATTCGTCAACAATATTAAAAACCTCTTCAAATTGTTTTTCTTTAGCTTCTGACTGTGTAAAGCCCGTTAAGATTTCTGCCGCTCTGTTAATAAAAATTATTTTTCCTTCATTATCCGTTAAAATAACACTGTCAGCAACTGATGCCAATGTTGTTTCCAAAAGCTTTTTCTCATTATAAAGTTGTGATTGAAGATTCGTCTTTTTGGTTATGTCTTCGTTTGTTATATCAGATATTATTATAGCAAAGTAATATTTCTGTGGTGAATACACTAATATTTTAAATCGTCGCTTTAAAGGTTCGTAATACTGTTCATACTCTTTTCTCCCGTTATTAAGTGCAATATTTCCGTAAAATCCAATATTGTCAGTTTCAGCTTTTGGAGCAAACTGTGCGAATATTTTGTTTTCAGCCTTGTTTTCGCTTATGCCGATAAGCTCCTGATATTGTTTATTAGCATAAATATATTTACAATCGCAGGGAGTTCCGCTTTTGTCGCATATTATTTTGTAATACGCATAACCAATTAGCGACTCGTCCAATATTTTCTTATAAAAATCGCACTTCATATTATTTCACACTCCAATTAACAAAATAATAAATGGGTAGGTGTTTCTTTAAATGAACTAAGTCATGTTAAAACGATATAGATAATTCTTATTAGGATAATTATAGCACATTTTATGTAAAA
>DHNU01000078.1:0-28370 GCA_002407645.1 Ruminococcaceae bacterium UBA5408 | reverse complement strand
TCTTTTCTTTCTACTATAACGCAAACTTTTTCCCTCAGTTTTAAATCACCGTGGATTTTATACAAAAGTTCCCTTGTAGGATTTACTGCAAAAGGATATCCCACTAAATTCAACATGGAAAAATCTCCGTTCGTATCTCCGTACGCATAACTTTGAGATAAATCCAAATTATACTTTTCAGCCATTTCCAAAACAGCCTTTTTCTTGCTGTCTGAATCCCACATAGGTATTATTTCACCGTTATATATACCGTTATTTCCTATTTTATAAATGGTACCCCTAAAATCATCCATGCCGTATTTTTCTGACATTTCACTTACAAGCTCCAACGGAGACCCCGAAATTGCAATTACAATATGTCCTTGATCTTTGTGCCATTTAATTCTATCCCTTGTGTATGTGTAAACTCTTTCTCCTTTTTGTTCAATAACTCTTTTTGCAATATATTTTATATGAAACGAATTAGTGTTTTTTATTGTTTCAGTATAAATATCCACCATTTTCTGCAAATATGCATCATAGTCTCCCATGCGCTTATCCCACTTTGTAAATGCGGGCTCAACGTCGTTGTACCATTTACTGTTGTCAATAAGTTCGTACTTTATCATTTTCTTAAACATTTCACTTATTAAACCTTCACGTGATATAGTTCCGTCAATGTCGAAAAAGGCGGCAATATTTTTCATTTCAACCCAGCTTTCGTTTAAAATTTTCACATAATCATATTATTAATTTTTGTAATTATACCATATTTTTCTATATTTTCAAATACAGTTTTTATTTAATTAGAAGAGTTATATATTAAAGTTTAAGAAAATGTTAATTTTATGATATAATAAGTATATAAATACGTTTAAAAAATTAATTAAACAATCTAAATTTATATAAGGAAATACATATGGAAAAATTATTGTCAGCTGTAATTTGTGTTTTAAATTCTCAATATATTCATTCGTCTCTTGCTCCGTGGTGCTTATTAGCGGGAACAGACTCTTACTGCAAGAGCGGAATTAATGTAAAAGTAACAGAAGGCACTATAAACGAGAAAATTGAAAACGTGGCAAGCCGAATAATAAAGCAAAATCCCAAAGTAATAGGATTTTCATGTTATATTTGGAATATAACCGAAACAATTGAGCTTTTAACCCTGATAAAAAGCAAACTTCCCAATGCTGTAATTATTTTAGGCGGTCCCGAAGTAAGTTATAACGCCGAGGAAATACTTAAAAAGCATGAATTAGTGGATTATGTTATTTCGGGAGAAGGCGAAAAACCTTTTGCTCTTTTACTAAACGCAATTTACAAAAATACAGATATAAAGAACATACCGGGCATATGTTACAGGAATAAAGAAAAAATTATAGTTTCGCCGCCAAATACGCCAACTGAAGAACCCCCAAGTCCATATACTCAAAAGTACTTTGATTCCCTTAAAGGCAGAATAGCATATCTTGAAACAAGCCGAGGCTGCCCATATTCATGCGCTTTCTGTCTATCTGGCAGGTGCGGCAGTGTACGTTTTTTTGATTTGGAACGTGCTAAAAAAGAACTTTTGCTTCTTGCAAACAGTGGTACAAAAACAGTAAAACTCGTTGACCGTACTTTTAATGCCAATAAAAAAAGAGCCAATGAGCTTTATAAATTTATCATTGAAAATTACGGTAAGAACATACCCGACGGAGCCTGTTTTCATTTTGAAATAGCAGGTGATATTCTCGACGATGAAATGCTTGATATTCTCTCGAAAGCACCGGTCGGAGCAATGCAGCTTGAAATAGGACTTCAAAGTTTTAACCCGGTTACGCTCCAAGCGATTAACAGAAAAACTAATGTTGAGAGATTAAAAAAGAATATACGTGGGCTTGTTAAAAATGCAAATATGCATATTCATATTGATTTAATCGCAGGACTTCCATATGAAGATTTGGAAAGTTTCAAAAAGAGCTTTAATATTGCATATTCACTAAAGCCCAATATGCTTCAGTTAGGATTTTTGAAACTTCTGTATGGAGCGCCCATGCGTGAAGAACATGAAAAATACCCCTGTACTTATTCAAATACTCCACCTTATGAAGTTATAGAAACCCCATGGATTACAAATGAAGAACTGTCCGCTTTGCATTATGCGGAAGATGCTTTGGAAAGACTTTACAACAGCGGCCGCTTTTTAAATACTTTACAATATATTTTTAAGCAGACCGAATGTAGTCCGTTTGAACTATTTGATAAATTCGGCAGATTTTCCGCTGAAAACGGAACCGCTAAAATTTCGCTTGATGATTACACCGCTTTGATTTTCAGATATTTTAAAAATATAAAAGGTATTGATAAAGTCAGACTTCGGGATGTAATGGTATGCGACCGTTTGACAACAAATGCATCCGGAAAACTCCCGCCTGTTTTAAAGGTTAAAGACCCTGAATTAAAAAATCAAATACGAAAATTCGAGCTTGAAAACTCCAAACCGTCAAAGGGTTTAAAGCGTGGATATGCCATTTTGTATTCTGAAAACACTCTGGTTTATGTGGATTATAAAAACAGAAATCCTATTACAGGCAAATACACGCTTTTTAAACATCGTATTTAACATTTAGATATTGGCTTCACAAAATGATTACAATTATGTATATTTAACCTATCATTTGAATTTTTAACAATTTAACTGTACTCTGTTTTTAATTTAAATATGCATAGCAAAACGGGCAGTCTTACTTTAAAACATAAGACCGCCCGTTATTTATAAATAAAGCCTGTAAAGCTACATGTTTTCCAGTGCGTTGTCAATATCTTCAATAATATCTTTAATATTTTCAATGCCGACAGACATACGAATCATTTCAGGTCCAATGCCTGCTTCCTTAAGCTGTTCATCGGTAAGCTGGCGGTGTGTTGTACTTGCAGGGTGAAGAACGCATGTGCGTAAATCAGCTACATGTATTACAATAGATGCTAACTTTAAGCCTTCCATAAACTTTGCCGCAGCTGTTCTTCCACCTTTTACTCCGAAAGAAATTACTCCGCAAGTTCCGTTTGGCATATATTTTTGTGCAAGTGGATAATAAATACTGCTTTTAAGTCCGGGGTAATTTACCCATGCTATTTTATCGCTTTTTTCAAGGTGTTCAGCAACAGTAAGTGCATTGGAACAGTGACGTTCCATTCTCAATGCAAGGGTTTCAAGTCCCAAATTAAGCAAAAACGCATTTTCGGGACTCGATTGTGCACCGATATCCCTCATTAAATGTGTGCGCGCCTTTACAATATATGCGGCTTTACCAAACTGTTTAGTATAAATAATACCGTGATATGATTCATCCGGCTTCGCAAGTTCTGGGAATTTACCGTTTTCCCAGTCGAAATTTCCGCTGTCAACGATAACTCCGCCTACCTGTACAGCATGACCGTCCATGTATTTTGTCGTCGAATGAGTTATAATATCCGCTCCAAATTTGAATGGGTTACAGTTTATCGGTGTGGCAAACGTATTGTCTACAATAAGAGGCACACCATGTCCATGAGCCGCTTTTGCAAAAAGTTCAAGATCCGTAACAATTAATGACGGATTAGAAAGTGTTTCGGCAAACACACAGCGCGTATTAGGTTTGAAAGCGGCATTAATTTCTTCTTCAGTTGAATTTGGTGCTATAAATGTGAAATCAATACCCATTTCGCGCATTGTCTTATTGAAAAGATTAAAAGTTCCGCCGTAAATTGCACTTGAACAAACTACATGGCCTCCCGATGGACAGATATTAAACACTGATAAAAAAGAAGCCGCTTGACCGGAAGAAGTAATAAGAGCGCCGATTCCGCCTTCAAGTACGGCAATTTTCTTTTCAACTGCATCTATTGTAGGGTTACCGAGCCTTGTATAAAAAAAACCTTCCGCCTTTAAGTCAAAAAGTTCGCCCAAAGTTTGTGCGCTGTCATATTTAAAAGTAGTGCTTTGTACTATCGGCAGTACACGCGATTCGCCGTTTTTCGGTTCGTACCCCGCATGTATGCAGTTTGTATCAATATGATAATTTCCCATTCTATTTCTCCTTTAATTTTATATTATAATTTTTTTAAAATCTCTTTTATTATATCCACCACATAATCAGCCGCAAAAACAACTATCCATACAACGATAATAAAAAGAATCGCCGAAAAGGTACGCCAAAAAAAACGTTTTCGCGGACTCATATCTTCAAATTCTTCTTCTGAACCATTATTTTCATTTTGTTTATTTACTTCATCAACTATGCCGGCACCATGGAGAAGCTCTGAACAATTTTCTATATCTCCGTAAGAAACAAATATATTATAATTCGTTAGATAATCTTTCCCAAAATTCAGTTTGTTCAAACCGACAAAACCTTTGGCTATACGTTTTCTATAGATAATCTTATTTTCTTTAAACACAGCCTCTATAGCCCGGGTTTTATTTTCATCTGCAGTTATTAAAAGAGCCGGGTCTTCCGGCTCGGGTTTTCTAAGTTTTTTTGAACCACAAAAAGGACAGCGCTGAGAGCTGTCTGAAATAAGCAGTTGGCATTTGGGACAGTAAAGCATATTTTCACTTCCGTTTACTTTATCATATTGTTATTATAATATCATATTTACAGACTAACTTACAATAAATATGCATAAATATTTATTGTTGTAATCTTTTATAAAAGAATAGGCTGAATTTGTTTTCCTTCAAGTGCTGAAAGAGCCGACGGCAAAATCAAACTGAAATCGGAAACAACGGAAGTCGGTTTTTTGATGGGATTATCCTGTTTCATCGGCACAAAATATATATTCTTTGTATTTAAAAGTTTTGCTATATTTTGGGCTGACGCCGCAAGTGCATCGTTTGTTGCAGGAGCCAGAAGAACAGGAAGCCCAATACGCAATGTGGATTTTACCGCCATTGTAACGGTTGTGTCAGTAATACCGTTTGCAATTTTAGCCATGGTATTTCCGGTACACGGCGCAACAATCATTAAATCCACAAGCTTTTTGGGGCCGATAGGTTCAGCGTCTACAATACTGCTTATTATTTTTTTATTACATATATCTTCTACTTCATCTATAAAATCGCCCGCTTTTCCAAATCGGGTATCCGTTGAATAGGCATTTTGCGACATAATCGGAAGAATGTCATATCCTGCTTTGGCAATATCTTTAAGTTGATTTATTGCTTTTGAAAAAGTGCAGAATGAACCACACATTGCAAATCCAAATGTTAAATTATTCATGCTCTCACTCCTCCATCATATTGTAAATTGTATTTTTAATGATTTCACCGGCTGCTTTAGGAGCTACTTTGCCTGGCAGGGAAAGTGCATGAATTGCATTTATACCGAATTTTTTTGCCGCTTCAAAATCTACGCCTCCCGGTTTAGATGACAAATCTATAATAAGAGGTTTCGAACACATTTTAGACAAAAGTTTGCGGCTAAAAATCATAGCCGGAACCGTATTAAATATAATATCGTATTGCTCTTTTTCGCAAATATTTTCTGTAAGTTTGGCTGTGTATCCCATAGATTCTATCCATGCCATGTCGGATTTTTTTCTTGCACTCACTGTTACAAATGCCCCTATTCCCTTAAGCATTCTTGAAAGTATTTTTCCAATCCTTCCGTATCCGACAACAAGGCACTTACTGCCGTTTAAAGTTCCGGGATATTCACGCATTGCAATTTCAATTGCGCCCTCAGCTGTGGGCACAGCATTGTGCACTGCAAATTCTTCTCTTGTATAGTAATCATATGTTTCAATTAAGTCCCATTCATCACTTGTCTGATAAAGCCTTCCCATCATTCCTCCGAAAACCTGTTTGTTTTTCATCAGTAAAGCAAAACTGTCATTAAGTTCTATTGTGTTCTCACTGTAAACAGTATTTAAATGTACTCCGTCCACTGTTACCGGAAGAGGGAGAATTATATTTTCACATTTTTCTGCTGTTTCAAAAAGTTCAGCTTTTTTTACATCTTTTGTAAAATCAATGCTGTCAAAACCGCAGGCATATACAGTAAATCCGTCTGCGGCAATTGATTCGGCAAGTGCGACTTGTCTTTTGTCACCGCCCAGCACTCCAAAACTATTTATATCTATCATAGTAAAGTCCTCCATAATCTTCTTTACTTATATTATGGAAATACTGTATTCAGTGTGATAAACTGGAGTAACATGAATTTTATTTTTATATTGAAAAACCATTAAATTATGTTTATTATAGATTGTTGTGGCAATATAATAAAAATAATGGTAAAAATATACTTTATCTCATTTAAGGAGCAAAAAAATATGACTAACGATATGCTGTCCAAAGTTAACAGAATACATTTTGTCGGAATCGGCGGTTCAGGCATGTGTCCTATTGCCGAAATTCTTCACCACAGGGGTTACAAACTTACGGGTTCGGATACCAACGAATCCGACACACTCGAAAGAATACGTTCCTACAAAATACCCGTATTCATGGGGCACAAAGCTGAAAATATTGAAGGGGCTGAAATGGTTGTTTATACAGCCGCAGTGAAAAAAGATAATCCGGAACTTGTCGCCGCAAGAAAAAAAGGTATCCCGGTAGTAGAGCGTTCCGTAATGCTTGGAATGCTCACTTCAAAATTTCCTCATTCAATAGCAGTTTCCGGTACACACGGAAAAACAACAACCACAGCGATGATTACACAAATCCTAATAAATTCCGGTATTGACCCTTCAGCAGTTATCGGCGGTAAACTCCCATTTATAGGTGGAAATGGAAGAGTCGGTAAATCCGGCACTATTATATGCGAAGCCTGCGAATATGTAGATACATTTTTACAGCTGTATCCGGAAATTTCCGTAATTCTTAATATAGACGCCGATCATCTCGATTATTTTGGGACACTTGATAATATTATTAAATCATTCAATCAGTTTTCAAAACAAACTTCTAAGACTCTAATTGTTAACGGAGATGATTCTAATGCTATGAAAGCCGTTAAAGGTATTAAAAACGCTTCAATAATAACATTCGGATTAAGCTCAAATAACGATTACTATGCTGAAAATATTGCGGATACAAAAGAAGCGAGAGAGAGTTTCACGATAATGAAACGCGGCGAAAAATACGCCGATGTCACTTTAAGCATACCCGGAAAGCATAACATTTTTAACGCTCTTGCCGCCTTTGCCGCCGCCGACCAAGTCGGTGCGGACAAAGAATCTATTGTGAAAAGTTTACATCAGTTTACCGGTGTCCACCGCCGTTTTGAAATACTTGGCAAATTTAACGGCATTACAGTCGCGGATGATTTCGCTCACCATCCTACAGAACTTACAGTAACGCTTAACGCGGCAAATAAAATGGGGTTCAATAAAGTTTGGGCAGTATTTCAGCCGCATACCTATTCAAGGACATATATGTTCCTTGATGATTTTGCAAAAGCGCTATCCATTCCCGATAAGGTTGTCCTTTCCGAAATTCTCGCCGTGCGTGAAGAAAACACCTACAATATTTACTCAAAAGATTTAGCCGATAAAATTCCGGGCAGTGTTTGGTTTAAAACTTTCGAAGAAATTGCGGATTATGTTACAGAAAACGCACAGCCCGGTGATTTAATTTTGACCCTTGGCGGCGGTGATGTTTATAAATGTGCAAATATGATAGTAGATAAATATAAAAACAAATAATTATTTTAGTAAGCCCGAACTGTAAGCTGAAATCACTCTGTCACACCATAAATCAAAATTGGGGTCAAGAATTTGCAGTTCGGGATGAGAATTAATATAATCAACTGATTTTTTAATACCCTCATCAAAACGTACAGAAGCACAGAAATTAGGAACAAGTCTTTTTATTTTCGAATTGTCAAATACAGCGCAGTTGGCTTTATCGCCCAAAAGGCTTCCGAGAAGTTCAGGATTAAATGCCGCAAGAAAATCGGATGGTATATGAATAATATTGGGTTTTATGCCTATGGCTCTGCCTATAGTTTCATATGCCCTGTTCCATGTAATAACCTCATCGCTTGTAATATGAACCGCTTCACCTATTGCGTGCGGATTTCCCATAAGACCCAAAAAGCCTTTTGCAAAATCACTGCTGTGGGTAAAAGTCCAAAGTGAAAGCCCGTCTCCGTGAACGATAACGGGTTTTCTATTCTTAATGCGCTCAACTACCTGCCAGCTTCCCTTTTTACCGTGAATTGCTACCGGAATGTTTCTTTCACCATATGTGTGGCTTGGTCTTACTATAGTAACAGGGAAATCTATCTGACGATATGCCTGCATTAAAATATTTTCACATTCTATTTTATTCTTTGAATATTTCCAATATGGGTTGCATAAAGGCGTACTTTCGGTAATAAAATAGTTTACCCCAGGTTTTTGATATGCAGAAGCGGAACTGATAAAAATAAATTGTTTTACCCTTGAATTAAAAAGGCGTATGTCGCGTTCAATGTCTTTTGGTGAAAAAGCTATAAAGTCCGCCGCAACGTCAAAAGTATTTATGCTTAAAAATTCATCAACCGTTTTTTCGTCGGTAATGTCCGCTGTAACCTGTTTTACACCTTCAGGGATTAATTGCGGATGTTTTCCTCTGTTGAGCAGTGTAACATCCATACCTCTTTTTACTGCCAATTTTGCAACAGCTGAACTTATGGTTCCTGTTCCACCTATAATTAATGCTTTCATATTGCACACTCCTATCATTTGTACTATAATATATATGTTAATTTTATCACATTTGGATAGTCACAATCCATATGCTTTTGCATATGGATTACCTATTTTTATAGGGAGGGTATATTATGCTTAAAAATTTGTCGTTTCTTAATATGTTTTTGTGGAACATTGTTATTATAGGACTTTGGCATTTAGCTGTTTTCCTTGTCTGTATAAAACTTCCACATTCTAAATTTGATCCTGAAAAAGGTCGTTTTGCACCAAAAACTTGGGAACGCCATGGACGCTGGTACAGGGATAAATTGAAAATACAAGCTTGGAAAGATAAAGTTCCTCAACATATCGGTAAAGACGGATTTTCAAAAGAACATTTTAAAGATGTGTCTATCGAGTACATCGACGAGTTTATTTTTGAAACATGCAGAGGCGAATGGATGCATATGAAAAACTTAATTTGCGCTGTTATAACTTTGGTTATTAATCCAATTATTGTTGGACTCGTATTTTCGTTTTTGATCATGCTGGCAAATCTTCCTTTTGCGATAATACAACGCTACAACCGTTTTCGTCTTTACACTCTGCGTAAAAAGCTTTTGCGCGGCATAAAGTCCGAAAAGGTGGGAGAAACGGTCACTGCCTAAAATCCAAATTGCCTATTATTATGGCTGAGGAGGTGAGGGGAATAAAAAAATTTATAAAAATCCTTTCACTTTTTTTAACTTTTTCTTTATTAGTATGTATGGGAATTGTTGTATCTGCAAAAACAATGCCGTATTTTACATACAGTCTTGATAAAGCAGAAGCCGATTGCGGTGATTTTGTAAAATTGCAAATTAATGCAAACAGAGTTTCCGACCCTGCGGCGGGTTTTAAAATTACAGTCGGCTATGATTCTTCAGTCCTCAGTTTTATATGCACCGAAACATCTTCAAAAATAAAAAGCGGCACTCTGGTAACTAACTGCGACAATAATCCCATTTACAGCGTATATGTCTGTAATACCGATAAAAACGAGGCACCTGAACTTTCAGGCAATATTATATCTTTTGTGTTTAAGGTAAATGACGATGCTTCACTCGGCAAAACATATATTAATGCGCATTTAAATGACGTTTGTAATTATCAAGCAAAAGACTTAAATTTGAACATTTCAGAAGAGCTTTCTTTGGACGTTATAAATTCAGATAAAAATACATCCGTATCAAATAAAGCTCTGCTTTCCGCACTACACCCATTTCAGGGAATATTAGTTCCAAATTTTTCTTCGAATGTATATAAGTATTCCATGGAAGTGGATTCTTATGTAACCTCGGTTGAATTTGCCGCATCTGCATATGACGGCGGCACTGTTAAAATCAACAGGAAATCGCTTCAAAAAGCAGGGACAGTTACTCCAATAATTGTTACTGTCACTTCTGAGGATAAAAAAGAAAAAGCCTATTATGTAGTAAATGTAAAGCGACTTTCTACACCCGATAAAGGCAGCTCGGGAACAAATAAAGACAGAAGTATTTCAAAGAAAACAAGCGGTAAATCACCCGGTACTACTAAAAAAGTAAACAGTTCGGACAAAAGCAGTAAAACCTCTAATCGTAACACCAATACTACCCATACTAAAGATGGAAGCTATATTCCTACCTCCGGCATGTTAAGCCAAAACGATAAATCAGTAGAACAGCCCAGTAATTTTTCAACAGGGTCAAGAAATATTTATGTTATTGGTAACCAAACTCCTGTTTATATTATCGGAATGTTAACGGCTGTTTTATGTATTATGGTTGGAATTATTTTATGCTTTTACTTAAAAATAAAGAAACAATAAAGAACTTCTTGAGTTTGTATTTCTCATGAAGTTCTTTTTATCTCCTCAAATGCTTTACATGATAAGTAAAACTGTTGGTAGATAATATTACCGCTAAACTTTGCTGATTTTTAGACGTCTTTAAGAGCACTGTGCCAATACTTTTTTGCATAATTAATAAGTGTTATTGTACTTTCTTTGCAGTCCGCTATATAGACAAGTTAAAATCAGATAGCTCTGCATGTAGTATTATCTAATCCTGCATTTTTTAAATTTTTTATTGACAATACGCTTCAAGTGGAATATAATAAACAAATAACAGCAAAGGCGCTGTAGGGGATGCCCCTATAGCGTCTTTTTTATTTATATCATATAATAAACTTTGGTTCTTTAACAATTGTTGGGGTAAATTAATATTTAATACCTACCTCTACCTCCCATTTAGTTGGCTTATTTAAATAATCCGCTTTTCCCTTTTGCATAAAACAACAGCTTGTTTTTTTGTTAAATTTATTATGCGGGAGATGGTAGGAAGTGAGAATCCCAGCATTTAATATAGAACCTAAACTTTGTGTTTTTAAAATTTGAATGGAGTGGTTATAAATGAGCAAAGTTCCTGAAATGTTCGGCAGTTTGGTGTTTAATGATTCCGTCATGCAAGAAAAATTGCCAAAGGATACTTATAAAGCTTTGAAGAAAACCAGAGAGCAGAGTAAGCCTCTTGACCTTCATGTTGCAAATATTGTTGCAAACGCAATGAAAAACTGGGCGGTAGAAAAAGGTGCTACTCACTTCACTCACTGGTTTCAGCCGATGACAGGAATTACTGCCGAAAAGCATGACAGCTTTATTTATCCGGTTGGTAATGGCAAAGTTATTATGGAGTTTTCAGGAAAAGAGCTTATTAAAGGTGAACCCGATGCTTCAAGTTTTCCGTCAGGCGGACTGAGAGCAACTTTTGAAGCAAGGGGATATACAGCTTGGGACCCAACAAGCGACGCTTTTATTAAAGACGGCTCACTTTGCATTCCTACAGCTTTCTGTTCCTATGGCGGAGAAGCTTTGGACAAAAAGACCCCTCTTCTCCGTTCCATGAATGCAATAAACAAACAGGCGATGCGAATTTTGAAACTTTTTGGAACAACTGCACACAGAGTTATTACTACTGTTGGTGCAGAGCAGGAATACTTCCTTATCGATAAAGATATGTATGCTAAAAGAAAAGACCTTATTTATACAGGCAGAACACTTTTTGGAGCAAAACCTCCAAAGGGTCAGGAACTCGAAGATCACTACTTCGGTGTAATCAAACCCAGAGTATCTTCTTATATGAAAGACCTCGATGAAGAACTGTGGAAACTTGGTATTTTAGCTAAGACAAAACACAACGAAGTTGCTCCTGCACAGCATGAGCTTGCTCCTATTTTTACAACTGCGAACGTAGCTACAGACCAAAACCAGCTTACAATGGAAATTATGAAAAAGGTTGCTACAAAGCACAACCTATATTGCCTTTTACACGAAAAGCCGTTTAAAGGCGTTAACGGAAGCGGCAAGCACAATAACTGGAGTATTACAACCGATACCGGAGTAAACCTTTTAGAACCGGGCGATTCTCCTCGTGAAAACGCACAGTTCCTGCTTTTCCTCACCGCCATTATTAAAGCTGTAGATGAACATCAGGATTTGCTTCGTATCTCTGTTGCAAGTGCAGGAAACGATCACCGCCTGGGCGCAGACGAGGCACCTCCGGCAATTGTATCTATGTTTATCGGTGAGGATCTTGCAAGCGTTCTTAAATCTATTGAAGATAACAGCGATTATCAAAAGAAAGATAAATCTGTTATGAAGATAGGTTTAGACGTTCTTCCATCTTTCACGAAAGATACAACCGACAGAAACCGCACTTCACCTTTTGCTTTTACCAACAATAAATTTGAATTTCGTATGCTTGGGTCAACAGTTTCAATTGCATGCCCAAATATTATGCTTAACACAATCATTGCGGATGCGCTTTCCCAATTTGCGGATGAGCTTGAAAAAGCAGATGACTTTACCGCTGCACTTAATAAACTTATCAAGAGAAATATCAAAGAACACAAACGAATTATATTCAACGGTAACAACTATTCCGAAGAATGGGTTGAAGAAGCCAAAAAACGCGGTCTTTTAAACTTACGCTCCACTGCTGATGCTCTCCCATACTACATCAGCAGCGAAAATATTGAACTGTTCAAAAAGCATGGCATATTTTCAAAATCCGAGATTTACTCACGCTATGAAATTCAGCTTGAAAACTACTGCAAACAAATTCATATCGAAGCACTCACTATGATTGACATGATTAAAAAGGATATTCTTCCTGCCGCATGTTCCTACATGAAAGATATCAGCAAGGAAGCAATCAATAAAAAAGAGCTCTGTGCCGATATCAGCTGCGAACTTGAAGAAACACTCCTTAAAAAGCTCTCTTCTCTCAGCGCCGATTTGTATAATAAAATGGAACAGCTCAGCGATATGGTTGAACCTGAAAAAGAATTTGACTGCATTATTGAAGAAGCTAAATTCTACCGCAGTGTTTTATCCGAACAAATGGAGAGCACTCGCACTATAGCGGATGGAATTGAAAGCCTGGTCGGTGCAAAATACTGGCCGTACCCAACTTACGGCGATTTACTTTTCAGCGTAATCTAAATAACTAAATATATTGACAAGATACACACCATTTTTATTGTCATACGAAAATAGTCCCAATCGCAGCTTTTAGCTGCGATTGGGACTTTATAATGTAGTATATTACCCATTTAGATATTTGTACTTTAATATTAGACTACCGAACCAAAAACATCTGCAAATGGGTATTCTCTGCAATCTTTAAGTAAATTCCTGTAAAATATAAGGGCTTCATTTATTGTTCCCATTCCATGGCGAACTTCGTATCTTTGATAATCTTCTCTGTGCTGACTCAATTCAATAATGCCCTTTTCAAGTTTAGTAATAAATGTTTCAGCCAAACCTAAATCCTCTCCGTTTACAAAAATCCATCCGCTTGATGCCTCAATTAAATCTTGATATTCCCATGGCAGTACATGTCCATCTCCTAATTGAAGATTTCGGTTTCCTTCAATTTTCACCTTGAGTGAAACACAATAATTCATTTAATTTTCTCCCAACGCATGTTAAAGTATTTGGTCTACTTAAAAACATCATATGAATAATACACTTGATTAGTTAAGAATCATAGCCATAGTCATAGTCATTTTTATTATATACATTCGCAGCCATCATAGAATTTTCGGGGTAAACCTTTTTCATTTTATAATTTCTTATTGTGGTTATTATTCTATTAGCAAACTATGATATGTGTTTTTAATTATTAAAGGGAATTTTACTTAGATTTTAAATTGATTTAGCCTAATAAAACTTTAAATTAATAAATCATACGAAATTAGGCGAAAATTCAATTCCTTTCAATATGCAATATATTGTTTTTCTTTCAGTTCTACAAACCATCGATTTTCTTCCAAAAAGAGATATTTTTCATGTCCGCAGATTCTACACGTATATCTTATACCCGCTCCGCCTGCTTTAAGCGAAACAGCGGGATTAATATCCAAAACTCTTTCAATTTCAAACTTTACATCATTATCCCAAATAACAGCTAAAGGGGTGATATTTCCGTTTTCATCAAATCGTGCAGTAACATTTACGTATTTTTTTAAACACATATCTTAAATCTCCTTTCAGAAATATCCCTCCGGATGAATTGTATGTTCCTTTTTGGGGTCAAATCCCGAGAGTTCCCTGTCAGCTAACAAAATAGCCGGTTGTACACAATAAGAGCCAAAACGATTTTTAAGGTTGTCAACCGAGCGGTCCAGTTTTTCCTTTTTTTCCCGTTTCAATTCATTAGAAAATAAGTCTGTCTGTACTGAAATCGTATCACTTACAAAATCAGTAACGCTGATACCAATACTTCGTATAGATTTATTCCAGTTGTAATATTTTCTGAACAATTCCATACCTGCTCGTTCAATTTCGGACGTAATATTGGTATATCGGTTCAGAGTACGCTGTCTTGTAAAAGAATACAGCTGATTATCCCTTACGCTGATACAGACCGTTTTTGCTTTTAGCCCCTGTTCTCGAAGTCTTCTTGCTACGCTGTCAGCTAAAACAAATAATATTATTTTTACATCCTCTTCGTTTTCCAAATCACGCGGAGCAGTTGTTGAATTTCCGATAGATTTTACAGTCGGCTGATTGTCATATTGACATACAGGCGTTGTATCCAATCCGTTTGCAAAACAGTGAAGCAAACCTCCCCATTTTCCTAAAAGAGAGTTAAGAATATTAGTGGGTGTATTTGCAAGTTCACCTATAGTATGAATGCCGATTGATGATAGTTTACGCGCAGTAGCCTTTCCGACGTACAGCAAATCCCCGGCAGGCAAAGGCCATACTATTTCCTTAAAATTATCTTTTTTAATTACAGTAATGGCATCGGGTTTTTTGTAGTCGCTTCCCAGCTTTGCAAATACCTTATTATAAGAAACCCCTATACTTACAGTAATACCCAATTCGCACTTAATCTGCCTGCTGATTTTTTTGGCAAATTCGAATCCTTCCTTTAAGTTATGCGCATTTGAGGATATATCAAGCCAACATTCATCAAGTCCAAATGGTTCAACTTTATCCGTATAATTAAGATATACTTTATGTGCCATTTTAGAAAATCGCATATAAAGAGGAAAATCAGGCGGTACTATAACAAGTTCAGGACATTTTTGTTTTGCCTGCCAAATTGCTTCCCCGGTTTTAACGTTAAACTTTTTTGCAATTTGATTTTTAGTAAGAATTATTCCATGGCGTGCCTCAACATCGCCGCCTACAGCAACGGGCTTATCGCGTAAATCAGGTCTGTGAAGACATTCAACCGAAGCGTAAAAACTATTGCAGTCGCTGTGCAAAATAACTCGTTCCAAACTAACCCATCTCTTCCTTGAAATTTTCAAGAACATTTGTTCATTTATATTATTGTACCCTCTTTATTCTAAATAGTCAACGGTAATATAATACATATGTTCTATCCTCATTTAAAAAAATAAAGCGGTGTCCAAACAGTAACCGCTTCCTCCGCAACATTGTCCACCACTTGCCCCCCTCACATAATAAATAAGCCTATTATTATGTTCACTGAACTATAGGGTTTTAGATAGGTCATTGCCGAAACATTTATTATAAAACCTAAAATATTGAACTAAGCATTTAATTTTTTAAATATACTTTTATCTAAATATATTTCGTACAACTAAAAAAATAAAACCCGCAATTTTCACGGGTTTTATCTTTGGAACGACCAGACCTGTAAGCCGAGTTCTGTCATGAACAGCCATCTATCTTGGCCGGATGTTGCCATCACAGCTCAGTGCCACCTTCTCGGGACGCGTCGGGCAGACGCATAATGTCCCTCTGCGGTGTTGCTCCGAATAGGGTTTGCAGAGCCGTGCGGTCTCCCGCACGCTGGTGAGCTCTTACCTCACCTTTCCATCCTTACCGTAAAAACGGCGGTATATTTCTGTTGCACTTTCCCTGGGGTCGCCCCCGGCGGCCGTTAGCCGTTATTCTTGCCCTGTGGAGCTCGGACTTTCCTCGGGCACGCCCTTTCGGACTGTGTCCGCAGCTGTTCAGTCTGCTCGCAAAGTATATTTTAGTTTATTTTTATAAAACTGTCAACCATATATTATTTACAAATATGAAATAAATTTCCACAAGTTAAATTATATTATACTTTATATCAATATTAATTACCATAAATCCGACTTAAAAATAGGCATCTGTTTAATATAAATTCCTATTCTAAAAGCTGTGTTCAGAAATTAAACAATTTTTTTCATCCCATAATTTCTGTGACAAGTCTACATAATATTGATGAGGATTTTCAAAACGTTTAACTTCATCCCAAAGTGTGTCAACTTGTTCAAGGCAATATTTTCTTATATCCTTTAATTCACGGCGCTTTGAAATATTCTTACCATTTTCAAAAATCTTTTTTCTTAAATTAACCGCTTTGAAATTTTTAATTACTTTTCTTTTCCAAATATGGTCAGGGTCGAAAATTTCATACGGCTTTGTTTCATCAATCACTTCGTCATTCATGGTAATAAGGTCTGCAATAGCTTTTCCGGTTTCGCGGTCATAAAGTCTCCACAAATTTTTAAATCCGGGAGTAGTAATTTTTGAAACATTTTCGCTGATTTTAATTTTAGGTGTAATATTCCCATTTTCGTCTTCGACACCGCTCAGTTTATATACTCCGCCAAAAACCGGTTCACTGGATGAGGTAATAAGCCTTTCACCTACACCGAAACTATCCACACATGCACCCTGCATGAGCATGTCGCGTATTATATATTCATCGAGTGAGTTTGATGCACAGATTTTGCAGTCTTCAAAACCTGCTTCGTCCAGCATTTTACGTGCTTTCTTTGAAAGATAAGTAATATCGCCGCTGTCAATTCTTATTCCCTGCGGTCTGTATCCATTGGGTACAAGTTCTTCATTAAATACTTTTATTGCATTTGGTATTCCTGATTTCAAAACATTGTAAGTATCGACAAGTAAAGTACACTGACTTGGATATTCTCTTGCATAAGCTCGGAAAGCATCCAATTCGCTGTCAAAAAGCTGTACCCAGCTGTGTGCCATTGTGCCGAGAGCTTTAACACCGTAATCTCTGTCACAAATTGTACACGCTGTTCCACAGCAGCCTCCTATATAGGCTGCTCTTGCACCGAGTATTGCTCCGTCCGGGCCCTGCGCACGGCGTGAACCGAATTCCATTACAGCTCTGCCGTCTGCGGCTCGTACAATGCGGTTGGATTTTGTAGCAATAAGACTTTGGTGATTTACTGAAAGCAAAATCATTGTTTCTATAAGCTGAGCCTGAATAATCGGGCCGCGCACAGTTATTATGGGTTCAACAGGAAAAATAGGCGTTCCTTCCGGTACTGCCCAAACATCACACGTAAATTTAAAATTTGCAAGGTAATTAAGAAATTCCTCATTGAAAATTTTACAGCTGCGAAGATATTCAATGTCTTCCTCAGTAAAAACCAAATTATCAATGTAATCAATAATTTGCTGGACACCGGCCATAATTGCATATCCGCCTTCGTTTGGTACATGCCGAAAGAACATGTCAAAATAAACTATTCTGTCTTTAAATCCATTTGTAAAATAGCCGTTGCCCATTGTAATTTCATAAAAGTCAGTTAACATGGACAAATTAGTTTTAACTTCGCTTTGTTTTATCATCCCGCTCATCTCCAATAATAAATTATTAAATTTTGATGTAACTTCGGCTCTATCCATTATCATATTATAGAATAACATTGTAATTCATTTTCGGTACTTTAAAACGTACCAAATAGAAAGTTCCAATGTTTAATAACGACAGAGCAAAGTCCGATAACATTTTTATATAACAAACTTATAATCAAGAATATTATATCAAAATTATGACAAAATAACAAATAAGAAATGATTTTTAATAAAAAATTGTTTTATTATTATCAATAATAATAATTTTATAATACTTTATTGCATTTTTCACAATAAAATATTATAATAAATAAGATAACAGGATTTAGACCGGTAAATTTCCAATTCTGCGTAAATTTCCGGGGAATTTTGTTACATTATGGAATATGTGTGAAACAATAATAAATATGGGAGATGAATTTAGTGAGATTACGTAAACAAGCATTAGGTAACCGAAATTTGGTCGGTGCCCGTGTCGAGATGGCTCGAAAAAATCAAGGTATGAAGCAGAAGGAACTTCTTGCTCAGTTGCAGGTTAATGGGGTTGATATGAACGCATCCGGTTTGTCAAAATTGGAAGGACAAATCCGTTATGTTACAGATTTTGAACTCGCAGCATTATCAGATATCTTGAATGTTTCTATTGATTGGCTTTTAGGCAGAGAACAATAAAATTTGAGCGATCATATAGAACGAAAAGGCGTTTCGCATTGGCGGGGCGCCTTTTTTTATTTAATTAATTAATTGATTTCTGCCCATAATATTTTCTATCTTTCTAATTTATTACTTTTATAAATTGGAGAAAAATAAACATTTTAAAGGATACATCGCCATACTAATATTTACCGTTTTTAGGGTAAAATATTTTCTAAAAATTATAATGATTATTTTTGCTTTATTTTTCAAGTTTTAGAGGCTATAATATTAATTCAGTAATAAAGGTCATATAAAATACGGGTGGTGAACCATAATTGATAGATAAGCAAAAATTCATTAGATTAAAACCGCTTTTTATGTTTTTTGTTGTATATACATCAGTATTCATTTTATTTTCCTTAACTTTAAAATTCACTTTTCCGTTTTTAGCCGGTTTTTTACTTGCACTTATGGTTCAGCCTGTTATATGCTTTTTAAAAAGTCGCTTTAAATGCAGACAAAATACCGCAGCTATAATTTCCACATTTATTGTATTTATAATCGTTTTTGGAATACTTTTTCTTCTTGGAATGTGGCTTATTTATGAAATCAATAATTTAATAAACAATTTAACTTCGGACATAAGTATGCTTGCAAAACCAATAAATAGCTTTCTTAATCATATTGGAGAGTATATAAATAAAATCAACCCACAGTATATTGAACAAAATCAGCAGGAATTATTAAAAATAGCTCAATCCGGTGCGGGTATAATAACCACTATTTTAAGCAGTGTACTTTCTTTTTTAACATCCATTCCGGCTATTTTTACAATGTTTATAGTAATGATATTCTCAACATATTTCTTTTCTAAAGATATGTCGTCAATTAAATCGCATATTTTATCATTCTTTTCACAAAATACAGTATTTAATATTCGTTCAGCATCGCACCACGGAATGAGTCTGAGCGGTAAATACATCTGTTCATATCTTCTAATTTATTTCATAACTTTTTTAGAAACACTCGTTGTCTTTTTTGCATTGGGTATTCCCTATCCCCTTGTGCTCAGTATTATAACAGGTATCGCTGATATTCTCCCTGTACTCGGTCCCGGAACCATATATATTCCTCTTTCGTTTTATTATCTTATAGTAGGCAATATCTTTAAATTTGCGGCACTATTAATCGGCTGGATTTTAATAACTGCTATAAGGCAGATAATCGAACCAAAAATTGTTTCTTCATCAATTAATATTCATCCACTTACAATGCTTGCCGCAATATACTTTTCTTTGGTAGCCAAAAGTTTCTTACTTCTTATATACTTTTCTTTGCTTCTTATTTGTTATAAAATTCTTACACAAATCAACGTTCTCCCTACGATATTTGAAAGTCATTCAAAAGTAGCTGACAACATAAACTCTAATTAAAAAACATTCTGTCTTTGCTCACTTAACATTATTTTTTACTTCCATATACCGAATATAATCAATACCCATACTTTTTATTATAGAAATCACAAAAAGTGTCAGCTCAAAACTGACACTTTTATTTTATATTTGTTATTTCATATTGACAATTATACAAATAAATGTTATAGTCTATCTGTATTATTTGGAGTAGTACAGAAAATACAGCCTCGGAGGTGAGATTGACGTTTACATTGGATTACAAAAGCCGACAGCCAATTTATGAGCAGCTTTATAAAAGTGTACGCCGTTTGGCGGCAATAGGTGCAATTGGAAAAGAAGAGTCTCTGCCAAGTGTAAGGTCACTTGCTCAGGAATTGGGGGTAAACCCCAATACAGTACAGAAAGCTTACCGAATGCTTGAACATGACGGAATAATTTATTCTATTCAGGGAAAAGGTTCTTTTATTTCCGGTGATATTTCAGCAATCTCCCAGCAGAAAGAAATTGCTTTGGAAAAACTTGATAAGGCTATTAAAGAAGCGGTTGATTGTGGAATACTTAAGGAACAAATTATAAAAAGGGTTGACCTTATTTTACCAAAAGGAGAGGGTGATAAATAATGATTGCTGTAAAGGATTTGACAAAAAAATTCGATTCCACTGTAGCATTAGACAAAATATCATTTTCAATCGGCAGTGGCTCTATATTTGGACTTGTAGGTTCTAACGGTGCGGGCAAATCTACTTTTTTAAGAACACTTGCAGGTATTTACAAACCTGACAGCGGTGAAGTTTTACTTGATGAAATATCTCCGTTTGAAAATTCAGAAGCTAAATCAAAATTATTTTTTATATCGGATTATCCGTATTTTATTCCACAGTACACATTGTCGGATATGGCTAATTTTTATGCTCGGATTTATCCTAACTGGAGTCAAAAACGCTTTGAAGAGCTTTGTTCGCTTTTTACTCTAAATAGCAAAAGCAAAATAAGCACCATGTCCAAAGGTATGCAAAGGCAGTCCGCAATCATATGCGCGCTTGCTACAATGCCGAAGTATTTATTGCTTGACGAAGTATTTGACGGACTTGACCCTGTTATGCGCCAGCTGTTAAAAAAGATTATATCCGGTGAAGTGTCAGAACATGATATGACAGTTATTATTGCATCACATAACCTTCGTGAACTTGAGGATTTATGTGACCATGTCGGACTATTCCATAAGGGCGGAGTCATCTTTGACCGCGACCTCGACGAGTTGAAACTCGGTATAAATAAAGTTCAGGCGGTGTTTAAACCCATGCCTGCTTTAAGTTCTTTTGAACCATTGGATATTGTAAAAACAGAAATACGCGGCTCGCTTATCAACTTGGTTGTAAGGGGTACCAAAGAAGAAATACTTAATAAAATCAACGAACTTAATCCGATATTTGCAGAAGTTCTCCCTCTTACGCTTGAAGAAGTATTTATCAGTGAAATGGAGGTAGCGGGATATGACCTCGACAACATCCTCAATTAGCAAAAAGAAAGAATTAAAAGAAACTTATCTTTGGGCTTTAAAAAAGCATAAAGGCATCAGTGCATTACTTGCTTTACTTATGTTCATGGCACTTCCAATGCTTTTAATAATGATAATGCCCAACCTAAAAACAAGAGTATATCCCGCAATTGCCCGGGACGAATCGACAAAATATTTTATTGAAAGAATTGCGGAACTTAACGCATTTTTCGTAGTGCCTTTGATATTAATTTTTACTATTTTATTTTCGGCACTGCTATTCGGTTATATGCATCAAAAAAGAAGCGTTGATTTATTTCACTCGCTCCCCGTCGGACGTACACCAATGATGCTGGGCCGCCTTTTAGCTGGATTTACTTTAATTACAGCCCCGGTACTTTTAAACTTTGCAATTACTTTTATCGTAGGTGCTTGTTATTCCGTTGATATATCCCAATGTTATGGAACAGTCTCATATATGCTGTGGATTATTTTAATAAGCACTGCTTCATTAATTTTTATGGCTTTAATGGCTGTCTGTACCGGAACGACCTTCGACATGATAATTTCCGCTTTGGGAGTTAACCTTGGTTACCCGCTTTTTATATTTTTAGGAAACTATCTTATTTCAAGCATTCTTCCCGGATACAGTAATCAAGTTGATATCGGTTCTTTGATTTTAACTGCACTCTCGCCATTTGCCGCCGCATTTATGCCACTAATGAGGGCAAACGAATTTAATTCCGGAATTATTAATCAGTCATTTTTTATTTGGTGGTTAATTTTTTCTATTATACTTTTGGCCGCTGCAATTACTTTATATAACAGGCGCAAAAGCGAATGTGCCGAAACCAGTTTTGCATTCCCGCTGCCAAAAACAATTATCCGCTTTTTAATAACTGCAGTGTCGGGTTTGGGTATTGGTTTAGCACTTGGAGAAAGTGATGAACCCATTAACTTCTTTATTGGGCTTATTTCCGGCTCCTTGGCCGCACACATTGTCGTTGAAGCGGTTTATTCCCGTGGATTTAAAAAACTTAAAAAGAGTTTTGTTTATTACGGCTTATTTTTAGCTGTATTCTTTGTAGCATATACGATTTTTGTAACCGGCTGTTTCGGATATGACATCAAAGTTCCTCAAGCTGAAGAAGTGGAAAGCATTCAAGTAGAAGGAAGATATATAAACAGTGACGACTTTAATCTCCATGATAAAGACGGTAGAACTATCGGGCATATTACTCCAACAATAAAAGACAGTAAAAACATTAAAACTATAACTGATAGCCATAAAAAGGCTGTATTGCAAAAGCGTTCGAAAAAATTTCCTTATTGCTTTGATTCAGATTTACTTTATAACGATTTTACAATAATATATAAATTAAAGAACGGAAAAACTTTAAAAAGAAGTTATCCGTGTAACATTTACGATACGCAGAATTATACAAATAGTCCCACTGATAATCCCACTGATTATAACAACCTTATATTGGAAATAAAAAAGCTTAATGAATTTAAGATAAGCGGAAATTCAGCTTTTTATATTAATGCAGAAGATATTAAGAGTATCAATACAGATAATAACAACAATGAAAAAAGTTTTTCACCGGATGAAAAGACAAAAGAGTTATTTTTAAAAGCTTGGCAGCAAGATATTTTAGACGGTAGAACAAAAAATATGTTAATAGAAATGGAATCACCTTTGTACTATATTGCTGTTGAATATAAAAACCCGATAAAGAATAATAAATTAAAAGAATTTGTTTTTGGCAATAATTACAACGGGGAAATATATTTGCAGCCAAATACTACTAGTGTTTATGCGGATACAAAAGTATCTGAACTTATTAAAGAGCTCGGCTGGGACAAATAAATTACAATACAAATACAACTATATAAAATAAAAGAGTCGGTGCCTAATTTGTCACCGACTCTTTTCGCTATGCTCTATGTCAAATGTTTTGGTAATTTTTCACCTGCCACAACATTTGGTATAGGGCTTTTAATAGATATTAAGCTTTAATATCTTCCCGAATTGTTTTTGAAAATTGCTTTTTCAAGTTCAACAACCACAAGGGGAACAAGAGAAAGAAGTGCGACTACAAGCCACTGCTTTCCGCTCAAAACCGCTGTTTTAAAAATCATGGATAAAGGTTTGATTACTATTACCGCCACCTGCAGAAAAATACAGATAATGGCTGCTAAAACAAGTTTTGGATTTGCAAAAATTCCCGCTTTGAAAATTGATTGAGACGAACGCATATTGAAAGTATGTACAACCTGTGACAAACTTAATACGGCAAAAGCCATCGTACGGCCTATAAACGGTGAAGCCGGGTCAACGTCAAAATAAATTCTTCCTATACTGTATGCTAAAAGTGAGAGAGCTCCTATAAGACATCCTTCTACTATGATATTGTATCCCATTCCTCCCGAGAAAATATTTTCACTGGGCTTTACCGGTTTTCGCTCCATTATTTTTTTGTCAATCGGTTCAACTCCAAGCGCAAGCGCGGGAAGTGAATCGGTAACAAGGTTAACCCATAAAAGCTGAATCGCAAGAAGAGGAGTGGGAAGGCCGAGAAGGAAACTTACAAATACAGTTAAAATTTCGCCTATATTACAGCTTAAAAGGAAATGTACGGTCTTTTTTATATTTTCATATATTCCCCTGCCTTCGCGGACTGCCGTAACGATAGTCGCAAAATTATCGTCTGTTAAAATCATATCTGACGCCGCTTTAGCTACATCGGTTCCGGATATACCCATGGCACAGCCTATATCTGCCGCTCGCAGCGCAGGTGCGTCGTTAACACCGTCCCCCGTCATAGCTACGACTTCTCCATGTGACTGGAAAGCGCGAACAATCCTTACTTTGTGTTCGGGAGAAACGCGTGCAAACACAGAGTATTTGTAAATTGTTTTTGTAAGTTCGGTTTGGCTCATTTTATCAAGTTCCGTGCCTGTTAAAACGCTGCTGTTTGGAACCATGATACCAAGCTGCTTTGCAATAGCCGCAGCGGTTGCAGAGTGGTCGCCTGTAATCATTATTGGTCTTATCCCCGCTTTTTTACAAAGCTCAACAGCAGATTTCGCCTGTGGACGGGGAGGGTCAATCATTCCTATAAGTCCGCAAAATATAAGCTCTTTTTCAATATTCTCATTTGCCTTTGGAATGTAATTAATATCACGGTAAGCAACACCGATAACTCGTAAAGCGCGTGACGCCATTCCTTCGTTTTGCCTGTATGCGGCGCTTGTACAGTGTTTAAAAAGTATATCCGGTGCACCTTTAGTTATAATTCTGTACCTTCCGTTCCCTATCCGATGAACTGTAGTCATCATTTTACGTTCGGAAGAAAACGGAATTTCCAAAACACGCGGATATTTTTTATCCAACTTCTCTTTACCTTCCAAAGATGCCGCTGCAATTGCAGCCTCAGTCGGCTCACCTTGTATTTTACTTCCTTTTACATTACAGTTACAGCAAAGTGAAGCAAGATTTATAATTTTTTGACCTTTGTCAGAGTTTATTGATATTTTTCCGTTTGTACCGTTTAGTTCCACAACCGTCATTTTATTTTGAGTAAGAGTTCCTGTTTTATCGGAACAAATTACACTTGCACTTCCAAGTGTTTCAACAGCAGGCATACGCCTTACAATGCCTCTTTTTGCCGCCATTCGGCGAACTCCGATTGCAAGTACTATGGTTACAACCGCAGGTAAGCCCTCCGGAATAGCTGCAACCGCAAGACTGATCGCTATTAAAAACATTTCTATTGCGGGAACGTGCTGAAACAGGCCCATGATAAAGATAATAAAGCATATTATTAGCGCGCCTATACCAAGCCACCGTCCAGTTTGTGCCAATTTCTGCTGAAGCGGCGTTTGAGGTGAGGACTGATTTGTAATCATATGCGCAATTTTACCGACTTGGGTGTTCATTCCTGTTTCAGTTACAATACCGGCGCCGTGCCCAGAAGAAATTGAACTTGTTGAATACAAGATATTTCGCCTGTCGCCGAGTGGAGTGTTTTTGGCAAATTTTATATCTGCCATTTTTTCACTCGGAAGGCTCTCCCCGGTAAGCGCGCTTTCTTCTACTTTTAAATTTACCGCTTCAGTAATCCTTAAATCGGCGGGGATTAAATCACCTGTATTTAAGATGACAAGGTCGCCGGGAACAAGTTTTTCTGCGGGAATAAAAATCTCGCTGCCGCTGCGTATAACATGCGCATGCGGACTTGAAAGTTTTTTTAAAGCATCAATTGCTTTTTCTGCCCGACTTTCTTGTATCAGCCCTGTTATTGCGTTAATCGTAACGATTACTAAAATAATTATAGAATCAATATAGTCGCTACTGTGCTGAATGAATGATGTTGCAAACGAAATTGCCGCTGCTATTAAAAGTACAATCACCATAAAATCAGAAAACTGTGCAAAAAAGCGTAGTATAAGACTTTTTTTCTTGGGCTTTTCAAGCTCGTTCGGTCCGTCTTTTTTAAGCCTCTTTTCGGCTTCACGCAGAGAAAGCCCGGCTTTAATATCAGTACCGAGCTTTTTCGCACATTCTTCTTTGGATAAACACTGCCAATCCAAATTTATCACCCCCGGCTATGATTAAGTATATTCGCATCTGCCAAAAAATATGGTATAATGGCTTAACTAAAACTGAGAGAGGATAAAATATGGACTTATTAATTTTGAATTTTATACAGGAAAACTGTCATAATGGATTTACCGATACGATTTTTCCTTTCATCACAATGATGGGTGATTCCGGGCTTATTTGGGTACTTATAGGAATTGCTCTTGCAATTACAAAAAAATATCGCAAGGCTGCACTTATACTTTTTGCTTCATTAATACTTACACATATTATAGGCGGACTTATTTTGAAACCAATTGTAGCAAGGCCGAGACCATTTGTTACTTTTCCCGATGTTACACTTTTAATCAACTCTCCAAATGAATTTTCCTTCCCATCGGGACATGCAGGCTCATCTTTTGCGGCCGCAACAATTCTGTGGAAAGCGAACAGAAAATTTGGGATACCGGCTTTAGTGCTTGCTTCATTAATTGCATTTTCAAGAGTATTTCTTTTTGTTCATTACCCAATGGATATTATAGTTGGGGCAATACTGGGCGTATTATGCGCTTTAATTTGTTGGAAATTGTGTAAAAAAATGGTAAAAATTTAGCATACCATATATGCTCGGTGTTTTTGAAAAGGTGTATCATATTGCGTATTTACAATAATCACGACAATATTCGCCCTTCTTATCTTGAATATTTTCGCTAATTACATTATGATAACAGTAATGTGTGGTTATACTTCACAAAACAAGGAGGGCGAAAATGAGAAAATGTGTAGGAAATATTGAGCTGAACGGCAACAGCCTAAAATATTATGTTTATGGTAGCTGCAATACTGGTTTTGGGGTTGAAATCATGGCAACCCGTGTTGAAAAAGCAGACAGAATTGTGTCTCATGATTTGGAGGAAGCAATTTGTGTGGCACAAAAACTGCAAAGGGGTTCGGTTTTTCCAATTAGTTTAGATGAAATTATTGAGGACATGGAATTTGAACAGTATGAAAATAAGGTGGATTAAAAAAGCTTTATTTGCGGTGTTATATAATTTTTAAATTTACAAGTGTCCATTAAAATAATTTCAATTTAGTTTGTAAAACCACACTTTACCGAACCAGTTAGTTAAGTATGTATACTATTGGAACTACATATTAAATTTTATGGTATTTTTAAATTGCCGGTAAAAGCTTCATGTTACTTAAAAGGATTAAATTAATACTTAAATTAAAAACTTACGGTTTAATCCAAAGCAGAGAGCATATTGGTTTCTTTGTAAATTGACGATTTGCAGACCTTCATTTTTACAAAGTATTACCCCAATATGCTCATTTTAATTTTTATTATATTAGTTAGCATTTTAGATTTTTAAACCGTACGGGCAGCATTGTCAGAACTGCTGAAAACATCCCCATACCTGCATAGACTTGGAAAGTGATGCGATATTCCCAAAAAGTTAAAAATGATGATGTGACGATTATTAAAAGCATAATTAAAGCTATTATACGTGATTTATGTTTGAATGAAGCTATTTCTTCGGGGGTATAATCTTTGTCCATATAGGATGGAGCGTACATAAAAATAAGAATTAAAGCCACTCCACCTAAAAGCAATCCGGTTAAAATTTTTGCGGGTAGGAATTCTGCAATAAGCATGTATGTAAATAATAGAATGGTTCCAATTACCGTACACTTAAGTGGTGAAGAAGCGTGCCATCCCCCTATAAAGTTTCTAAGGCTCATATAGAATATTAAAAAAATAATTGCCTCAACAAACCTGTGAAAAAAAATTGCCAGTGCCAATAAAATCAAGTAATTTAATGCTGTGCAGATAATAGCGGTAATACCGTAAATTTGAACTTCAAGGTCATCGGCACTAATTGCGTTATTTTTTAATAGCTTGCCGGCTATCCAAGCTGAAAATGTGTTTATCATTTTTATTCTTCCTTTTGATTATAACAAAATATTTGTAATGAGGTTTGTACAGGATTGACGGGAACCATTATATCAAATGTAAAAGTTTTTGAATTAAAGCTGTATTGATATATTCCATCGTATTTTTTTGTTATATCTTTTATCTGTGTAATTCCTATTCCATGTCCTTCGCCGGACTTTGTTGAAATTAAGTGCTTTTTTATTTCTTTTGGTCGTTCACAAATGGCATTGTCACAATGAATTAAACAGAATGGGGAAGAAAATTGTATTTGAAAATTTATATATCTGTCGTTAATATTTTCTATTTTTTGATTTGCTTCAATAGCGTTGTCGAGTAAATTTCCGATTAGTGAACAAATATCAAAATTATCTACTTCTTCTAAATTTGGGATTTCAAGTTTTATATTAAACTTGATTTTATTGACTCTTGCATGTTGAAGTTTTGAGTTAACAATTGCATCGATGTAGCTACGGGTAACAGCTATATCGATGCAATTGTTAACTCAAAACTTCAACATGCAAGAGTCA
>DHNU01000016.1 GCA_002407645.1 Ruminococcaceae bacterium UBA5408 | reverse complement strand
GAAGAAGTTTCGGAGCTTATAACCGCCTCAGACTGCATGACGGACGAAATTGCCGCCGAACTTAATGCCGCACAGACTATCTCTGAAATTGACGACATTTACCGCCCGTTTCGGCCGAAAAGGAAAACGAGGGCATCGGTTGCAAAAGCCAAGGGCCTTGAGCCGCTTGCAGATGCGATTTTCGAACAGAAAAAAGACAGTTTATATCCTATTGAAATGGCGGAAAGCTATGTAAACACGGAACTCGGTGTTGAAACTCCCGAAGATGCTCTTGCGGGAGCTTTAGATATTATTGCCGAAAAAATTTCCGACGATGCGGGAATACGCAAACGTCTGCGTGTTGTCACTGCGGCGCAGGGCGAAGTTGTTTCAAAAGCCGCAAAGAAAGACGAGGATTCCGTATATTCACAGTATTATGATTTCAGACAGTCGGTACGGAAAATTGCGGGACACAGGGTTCTCGCTATCGACCGCGGTGAACGCGAAGGCTTTTTAAAAGTTAATATCGAACTTGAAAGAGCAAGGGGCTTAAATATTGTCTACTCAGCCTGTGTAAAAGAAGGAAACAACTGCACCGAAGCCGTCAGAAAAGCAGGTGAAGACGCTTATGACCGTCTCATTTATCCATCAATTGAACGTGAAATTCGAAACAGCCTTACGGAAGAAGCCGACGAAGGTGCAATAAAGGTATTTGCCGTAAATCTGCACCAGCTTTTAATGCAGCCGCCTGTTAAAAATAAAGTGGCAATGGGACTTGACCCCGGTTACAGAACAGGCTGTAAGGTCGCAGTAGTCGACCAGACAGGCAAAGTTCTCGATACAGGCGTCATTTATCCGACGCACTCTCAAACAAAAGTTGAAGAAGCTAAAAAGTTCGTCACTGATTTAATATTAAAATACGGTGTGGAAGTAATCGCAATCGGAAACGGCACAGCGTCAAAAGAAACCGAAATGTTTACTGCCGAAGTTATAGGACAGCTTAATAACGGTGTTTCATATATGGTGGTAAGCGAGGCGGGGGCGTCCGTTTACTCCGCAAGCAAACTTGCGGCGCAGGAGTTCCCTGAATTCGACGTAACTTTAAGAAGTGCGGTTTCAATCGCGCGCAGACTTCAAGACCCGCTTGCCGAACTTGTTAAAATAGACCCAAAAGCAATTGGAGTCGGACAGTACCAGCACGATATGCCGAAAAAGAGGCTCGACGAAGCGCTTGGAAGCGTTGTGGAAGACTGCGTTAATAATGTAGGAGTCGATTTAAATACAGCATCTCCGTCGCTGCTTGAAAAAATTTCGGGCATATCGTCAGCCGTATCGAAAAATATAGTTGCCTACCGCGAAGAAAACGGCGCTTTCCATTCGAGAACCGAACTTAAAAAAGTACCGAAATTAGGGCCGAAAACATTTGAACAGTGTGCGGGGTTTTTACGAGTAAGCGAAAGTAAAAACATACTGGACAACACCAATGTTCACCCTGAATCATATAAAGCGGCACAAGCTCTTTTAAAGCTCTGCGATTATGACACAGAAAGTGTAAAAAACAATAAAATCAGCGATTTAAAAGAAAAAGTACAGGCAATCGGCGTAGAGAAGTCAGCTGAAAAATTAGATATCGGCGTTCCAACTTTAAATGACATTGTAACCGAACTGCTCCGCCCGGGACGCGACCCCCGCGACGAACTTCCAAAGCCTATGCTGCGCACCGATGTTTTAAGCATGGAAGACTTAAAACCGGGAATGGAACTTACTGGAACAGTAAGAAATGTAATCGATTTCGGCGCATTCGTGGATATCGGCGTTCACCAGGACGGACTTGTCCATATTTCTCAGATATGCGACAGATTTATAAAACATCCCGCCGAAGTTTTAAAGGTCGGCGACATAGTAAAAGTGCGTGTTTTATCTGTCGACACGGAGAAAAAGCGCATTGCACTTACAATGAAACAAAGCGATAAATAAATTTTCAGCCTTGCACCGTAAAACTTAATCAACTATAATAAATACTATTATGAATAAAGACGAAGAGGGAAATCAAAAATGAAGCTTGGTATTGTAGGCTTGCCGAATGTCGGCAAAAGCACTCTTTTTAATGCAATTACAAATGCTGGCGCTCAGTCCGCTAACTATCCGTTCTGTACCATAGAACCGAATGTAGGCATCGTGGCAGTCCCCGACAAAAGGCTCGACAAACTTGCGGAAATGTATCATCCGCAAAAATACACCCCTGCAACGATTGAATTTATGGATATCGCCGGTCTTGTCCGCGGCGCAAGCAAGGGCGAAGGTTTGGGAAACAAATTCCTTGCGAATATTCGCGAGTCCGACGCTATCGTTCACGTTGTCCGCTGTTTCGAAAACGATGATATTATACATGTAGAGGGCAGTATCGACCCAAAAAGGGATATTGAAACCATCAATTTGGAACTTATTTTGTCTGATTTGGAAGTTCTGGAACGCCGTATAGATAAAACTAAAAAGATGATTAAAGCCGACAAGAAATATCAGGAAGAATATGATTTCTTCCTGCGCGTTAAAGAAACTCTTGACGCCGGCAAATCCGCACGCAGTGTCGAATGTAATGATGACGAAGCCGAACTTTTAAAGACCGTTTCGCTTTTAACCAACAAGCCTGTTATCTATGCCGCTAACGTAAGCGAAGACGACTTTAAAGGCGGTATTGAAAATAACAAATATTTTAAAGTTGTAAAAGAAATCGCCGACAGTGAGCACGCAGGCGTTCTGCCGATAAGCGCTGAAATCGAAGCCGAAATAAGCAGTATGGAAAAAGACGAAAAGGATCTTTTCTTAAATGATATGGGACTTAACGAGTCCGGGCTTGACCGTCTTATTAATGCCTGCTACAGCCTTTTAGGCTTAATTTCTTTCTTAACCGCAGGCGAACCCGAAGTTCGTGCTTGGACGATTAAAAAAGGAACAAAAGCGCCGCAGGCGGCGGGTAAAATCCATACCGACTTTGAGCGCGGCTTTATCCGTGCTGAAGTTGTCGCTTACGATGACCTTATTTCCTGCGGCAGCATGGCGGCTGCAAAGGAAAAGGGACTTGTAAGAAGCGAGGGAAAAGAATATGTAATGCAGGACGGCGACGTTGTACTTTTCCGTTTCAATGTTTAAATGAATTTAGAATATTTTATAAGGGCGGACAAATTCCGCCCTTTTTGTGTTTATTTTTATTGTAATATTCCTCGTTATTATATAATGATATTATATTGCATAAACAAACTTTGGGGACGGTTTTATCGTCCCCTTTTTTATATCTGTACAGATAAGAGTCTTTTCTGTGTTTTCCTTCACTTTAAATCGCCGTAACAAAATAATTTATGACTTGTACATTAAAAAAATAATATAAAAGTTGGCATTTCTGCTTGACATACAGCGATATATATAACTATATCAAATGATATCAATAACGAACGGAGTATGCATTGTGAGTATTTTTAAAAAAAAACACGAACAAAATCGGTATTTTTATGATTCTGAAATAACTGCTGAAGATTTACCGCAAAACGCCCATTCTCCTCTTCGTGACAAGATTTTGGGCGCGGCGGTTCTTTTTATTGTGTTTGCAATTTCCTTATGGCTTGTTATATTTCTATTTAAAAAACTGTTTGCATTTGCCTCAAACCCTCAAGAATTTCAAAATTTCATTGAAAATCACGGTGCTTTGGGGCGGGCTGCATTTTTAGGAATACAAATATTACAGGGTTTTATTCCCATTCCTTTGGAAATCACCGCTGTAGCGGGCGGTTGTGCTTTCGGCAGCCTGCAAGGCTGTGTTTTGACAATTGTTTCGGTAATAATTTCTACAACAGTGATTTTTTATTTTACTAAACTTTGCGGTACAAAGCTTTATAGGTTGTTTTTTTCTTCCGCAGAGGAAATGGGGATTAAATTAATCCGCCGCCCAAAATTCCGCAACACTCTTTATTGGATTGTATTTTTAATTCCGGGTACTCCAAAACGAATTTTCGTTTTTACCGCAGGTCTTGTTCCACAGAATTTCGGAAAATTTCTTTTCATTTCCACCACCGCGCGTATTCCCTCTTTTCTCGCGTGTTCATTCGGCGGCTTTGCTCTTTCGAACGGCGACTATAAAAAAGCAGTCATTCTGTTGGGAATTATTGTAATTTTTAGTATCGCAGGAATACTTCTTTATCAATACCTTTCAAATAAAATCGGTAAAAAAGGCAGCCATTATAATAAAAACAATTACAGATAATTTTCGTTTTCATTAATGAGCACGAAATTCCCCATAATTTTCTTAAATAATTTAGCAATTTAAATCTTTAAATTATATTGACTCTAAATAAATAAATATTTATAATAGTTAGAAATAACATTTTTGAGGTGAATGGTATGATAAGCGGAGCGGAAATCATGGTGGAATGCCTAAAAAATGAAAACGTCGAAGTCGCTTTCGGATATCCCGGCGCGGCGATATGCCCTTTTTTGGATTATCTATACCTGTCCTCAATTAAAGATATTTTGGTAAGGGAAGAACAAAATGCGGCACACGAAGCAAGCGGCTATGCACGTGCAAGCGGAAAACCGGGTATTTGCATTGCAACAAGCGGCCCGGGCGCTACGAACCTTATAACGGGAATAGCAACCGCATATATGGACTCCATCCCATTAATAGCAATTACGGGGCAGGTAAATTCCGAACTTTTGGGGCGGGATGTCTTCCAAGAAGCGGATATTACGGGAGCGTGCGAACCTTTTACCAAACATTCCTATTTGGTAAAAGACGCGGCGGATTTACCGCGTATTTTTAAAGAAGCTTTTCATATTGCAACAACAGGCCGCCCCGGTCCTGTACTTATAGACGTTCCTATTGACGTCCAAAAAAGCGAAATTGAAAAATTTATCTACCCTGAAAAAATTTCAATCATAGGTTATAAACCCCGTACCGTTGGGCATGCTATGCAGATTAAAAAAGCTCTTTCTGCCATTGAAAACGCAAAAAGGCCGATTATAGTCTGCGGCGGCGGTGTTGTACTTTCGGGCGCAAGGAAAGAACTTTTGGCTTTTGCCAAAAACAGCGGTATTCCTGTTGTATCTACCATGATGGGAATAGGTGTTATCCCTATGGACAGCAAACTGTATCTCGGCATGATTGGTATGCACGGACATGAAAACGCTAACAGGGCAATGTCCGAAGCGGACTTAATTGTTCTTTGCGGAGCAAGGGTCGGCGACAGAGCGGTTTCCGCACCGAAACAGGTAGCTGAAAAGGCAACCATTGTTCATATAGATATCGACCCCGCCGAAATCGGTAAAAACATGACAGCGCATATTCCGATAGTCGGCGATATTCGGCTTGTACTTCGTGATTTTTCAGAAAAAGTTAAAAATACTGTTTCTAAAGAATGGATTCAAACGGTACTAACATATAAGGATGAATATATTCCAAGCGGAACTCCCGACAACAGTTCAGGCTGTATTGAACCCCGTTCATTTATTCGTTCCCTTTCGGCAATGATGGAAGAAAACGCAATTCTTACTGCGGATGTCGGTCAAAACCAAATTTGGTCAGCGCGTAATTTTAATGTAAAAGAAGGACGTTTCTTTACTTCCGGCGGACTCGGCACAATGGGCTATGCTCTCCCGGCCGCAATCGGAGCAAAAATTGCAAAACCACACCGCCAGGTACTTTGCATATGCGGCGACGGTTCTTTTCAAATGGCAATGTGCGAACTTTCAACCATTCGTCAAAATGATGTTAATATAAAAATTATTGTAATGCAAAACGACCGCTTAGGCATGGTAAAGGAAATACAGGATAAAATTTACGGCAGCCGATTTGCGATGACTGCCTTAAACGGTAATCCCGATTTTGTAAAACTATCGCAGGCGTACGCAATTGAGTCCGCATTGGCAAAATCAAATACGCAAGCTGAGAAATTGGCCGAAAAAATGCTGAATTCAAATAAACCATTCATTCTGGTATGTCGGGTTAATCCCGACACTCCGACAATATAAGGGGGTAATAAAATGAAATATACCCTTTCTGTATTGGTGGAAAACCGCCCCGGCGTACTTTCCAAAGTATCGGGACTGTTTTCGCGCCGCGGTTTCAATATTGACAGTTTAGCCGTCGGCATTACTGAAGATTCTTCAATTTCCCGTATCACCATAGTTGTGGACGGCGATGAATATATAGTCGAACAGGTAGGAAAACAGCTTAATAAATTAATTCCCGTTATTAAAGTTAAAGTTCTTGAACCGGGTAAATTTATAAGCTGTGAACTGTCTTTAATAAAAGTAAACTGTAATAGTGAAAAGCGCGGCGAAATAATGAAAGTCGTCGAATTAATGCACGCCGAAATTGTCGACGTTGCCCCGGCTTCGCTTACACTTCAGTTTACTTCCGACGACGAGCATACCCAAACACTTATACGTCTTTTAAAACCATACGGAATAAAAGAAATTGTCCGTGCGGGAACCCTTGCAATTGAAAAGGGTTCCGCGACCACAAAAAAGCAAAACTCTTAGCTAAAGTAAACCAATTCTTATGCAGCATTTTTGCCGCTTAAGCTTTAGTTAATATTTTGCCGTAAGGCAAGGAGGAATTTAAAATGCCAAAAATCTATTATCAGGCAGATTGCGACATCAATTTGCTCAAAGGTAAAACCGTCGCCATTATCGGCTACGGCAGCCAGGGACACGCCCACGCTCTAAATCTTCACGACAGCGGCGTGAATGTTATTGTCGGTCTATACGAAGGCAGCAAAAGCAAAGCTAAAGCGGAAGCTGCCGGACTTAAAGTTATGAACGTTTCAGATGCAACAAAAACAGCTGACATCATTATGATTTTAATTCCCGACGAACGTCAGGCGGATATGTATAAAAGCGACATTGCCCCTTACCTTACAGAAGGAAAAGCTTTGGCTTTTGCCCATGGTTTTAATATCCACTATGGCCAGATTAAACCGCCGAAGGACGTCGACGTATTCATGATTGCTCCTAAGGGGCCGGGACACACAGTGCGCAGTGAGTATCTTGCAGGAAAAGGTGTTCCATGCCTTATCGCAGTAGAACAGGACGTTACAGGCAATGCGCACGATATCGGTCTTGCATATGCCGCAGGTTTAGGCGCGGCAAGAGCTGCTGTTATGGAAACCACATTCAAAATTGAAACCGAAACTGACTTGTTCGGTGAACAGTGCGTACTTTGCGGCGGCGTTACAGCCTTAATGCAGGCAGGTTTTGAAACTCTTGTCGAAGCAGGCTATGCCCCCGAAAATGCTTACTTTGAATGTATCCACGAAATGAAACTTATAGTTGACTTAATTTACAGGGGCGGTTTCTCACTCATGCGTTATTCTATCAGCGATACCGCAGAGTTCGGCGACTACGAAACAGGCAAGCGCCTTGTAACCGAAGAAACAAAGAAAGAAATGAAAAAAGTTCTTTCCGAAATTCAGGACGGCACTTTTGCTTCAAAATGGATTGCAGAAAACAAAAACGGCCGTTCACACTTCAACGCATGCCGCCGCATTGCCTCCGAGCATCAGCTTGAAGAAGTCGGCAAGGAGCTTCGCAAGATGTATTCTTGGAATGACGACCCGATTGACTGATTTCCCAAACAATAATATGTGCAAAACATAAATACCAGTCTGTTTTTCGCCGCATAAATGCCAGTCTATTGTTATTTAGGGATTAAATGTTATAATATATATTATACAATTTCTATATAACACGCTGTATTACTGCGGCGGATTTTTTTGTAAAGGAGATTATAACCTATGTGGGACAGACGAATTTTGAAATCTAACGCAAAAACAGCTCTAAAGGATAAATACTGGCTTGCTTTTACTGTTACTCTTTTGTCAGCAGTTATTGCAGCCGGATTTGGAGGTATATATACTTTTATATCAAAACTTTTTAGTTTTTTTGCAAGTCCTTTTGACTACTTTCGTATATTAATTTCTTTAGATTTTATTAATAATTCCTTATATTTTCCCGACACTCTGATTAGCATTTTTGTCGGATTACCTATCACAGTTGGTGTTGCCCGCTTTTTTGTTCAAAACCATTTCGGAGTAACGGAATTTGAAACTATGTTCAGCGGGTTTAAACGAGAGTATTTAAATGGAGTGGGTGCATTATTCGTAACCCAGCTTTTTGTTATTCTATGGGGTTTGCTTTTGATTGTTCCGGGTATAATAAAGGGCATACAGTACATAATGGTACCTTATATCATATCGGATAACCCTATTATGCCGGGAAGCCGCGCGCGCCAAATCAGCCGCATAATGACCGAAGGCGAAGTCGGTACAATTTTCGTTTTGCTTCTCTCGTTCATAGGTTGGTTTATTCTCGGTGCTTTAAGTTTCGGAATTGGTACGTATTTTGTAATTCCATATTACGAAGCCACCAAAGCAGAACTTTATATTTTTCTGCGCGACCGTGTGATACAGACTAAACAAGTACACCCCGCGGAATTCGGTCTTGTCCCACCGAACGACGCCGAACCACAGTATGAATAAAATATTTCTTACCTATATAGGCATTTGCTTTTTGCAGCATAATAAATTGATAACATAAAATTAGCCACCGCAGAGGAAATTCTTCTGCGTGGCTTTTTCGTTTATTGTAATAAATGCGATTTCACAAAAAACATTAATATTAAATAATCGTTCAGCATAAGTCTTTCTTTAGAACTTACAGCTAAATATCTTCTTCTAATATGCGGTACCCAAGATATTAATCAATGCAAATGGTTTATATGAGCATGAGCAGCTGCAGGACAGCAAAAAAGAGGGGAAATTTCCCCTCTTTACATATTGTTTATAAAATATTCAATTTTAATTTATAAACTTTGTGATATAATTGCGATTAAGTGTTTTAATTTAGTTAATTTAGATATTTTATATTAATATTATTCGGCTTTGTTTTTTTCTTTTTTGCCAATGCTTAAAATTAAGTTAAGAAGAATTCCGAAAATGGCGGCTGATGCTATTGCAGGGAATTTTGCTCCGAACATAGGTATCATGCCGTCTGAAAATGCGAAACTTCCGCCCAAACCTATGATTAAAATTGTTGAGATAATTGCAAGGTTGCGGGAATCAAACATATCTACCTTTTTGCTTATCATAATTGTTATACCCTGTGAAGCAATAATGCCAAATAAGTAAATAGAAATACCGCCGATTACCGCACTTGGAATAGAGTATACGAGCGCAGTCAGCGGAGTAAAGCAGGAAATAATCATTGTAATAATCGCCGCACCCATAAGCATTGGGGTTGAAAAGTTTTTAGTAATTGCCATTGTGCTTAGGTTTTCGCCGTAGTTTGTACCTGCTGGGCCGCCTATAAAACCTGAAATCATATCGCCGATGCCGTCGCCGATTAGGTTAAGACCGAGCTTGTCCGAAATGTGGAATCTTTTATCTGAACCTTTTTTCTCTGCAAGGTCATTTACATAAATATCAAGCTGATAAAGATGTGCCGTTGACTCCGGAATAGTTGCAATTGCAATCGGCATAATTGCGGCGACCGCTTCCCAGCTTGCTTTAGGCAGGGTAAAATGCGGTAATGCAAACCCAATTGCAGGAATTGAAAGGATTGAACTCGTTTCCGCAATTTTGTTAAAATCACAGAACTTTATACCGTTGGCTGAACCGAGAACGAGTGCCAACACATATCCCGTTAAAAGTCCGAGTAAAATCGGGATTTGTCCCCAAGTACCTTTAAGGTAAATTGAAAACAGGACGGTTGCAAGAAGCGTTACAATGCAAATAGTCCAAGATAAGTTAAGCGCAAGCTCTTTTGTAGCTTCGGTTACGCCGTTCGGAAGTATTGTCGGGTTACTCATTGCCGTACCCGCAAGGGAAAGACCGATAACTATTGCTATACTTCCCGTAATTGTCGGAGGGAGAACCTTTTCTATGGTGTCCTGACCGAACTGCTTAATAATTAAACCTGCGGCAATCGAAATAAAACCTGAAAGAACAATGCCGAACTGTGCGGCTGCGATTTTATCATCCGCCACAGGGCCCGCAAATGCTTGAGCGCCTGTTATTGAACAAATAGCTGTAACATACGAAAAACTGGAACCGTAGAAAAGTGGGATTTTTCTTCCTGTAATAAGGATAAATCCAATAGTTGCGAGTCCGCTTGCGAAAATAGTTGTTGAAACGTGAAATCCGGTTAAAAGTGCCACCAAAACAGTTGCGGGAAACATTACTATGATTTGCTGAAGAGCAAAAATCAACAGTTTAAAAAATGGCGGTCTTTCATCAGGCAGATAGCCTAACACGGGTTTGTTTGTTGACAAGGACAATCCCTCCGTAAAATATTTAATTTTTGGCTTTTCCGACTATTATACCGTATTTATGACTTCAGCGCAACCCTAAATTTAAATTATTTTCTGTTGATT
>DHNU01000060.1:10953-11184 GCA_002407645.1 Ruminococcaceae bacterium UBA5408 | reverse complement strand
TTATTTTTCATTCCGTTTATCTCCTAATAGTTATTTTCCGGTTGAACCAAAAGCCCCTGCGCCGCGCTCGGTTTCGCCAAGGTCGTTTGTAACTTCCACGTTGGGAAGGATTATCGGCATAACGACAAGCTGAGCAAACCTTTCGCCGGGAGTAATTGTGTAGGGTTTATCGCTGCAGTTTGAAATACCGACTATTATTTCTCCGCGGTAATCGCTGTCGATTACTCCGAC
>DHNU01000060.1:1341-10779 GCA_002407645.1 Ruminococcaceae bacterium UBA5408 | reverse complement strand
CAATTTGGCAGGGAAACGCCATGGTTAACACCAAGTCCGCTTCGTGCAAAAATATAACCGACGGTATTTTTATCGGAAAGTGCAATTGCAATTCCTGTGGGGATTTTGTAAAGTCCGCGCGGCATGATTTCCAAAGGGCTTTCTAAACATGCATAAAGGTCGAGTCCGGCGGAACCCTCTGTTGCGCGTGTGGGCATAACTGCATTATCGTTTAATTTTTTTATTCTGAGTGTTGGCATAAAAATAACCTTTCAGTTTTAGTATTTATAGAATCAATTATAAAATTCCCCTGTAATAAAGCCCTCTGGTGTGTTCGTCTTCGGGATTTGAACAGGTAAGGTACATGTTTATTATTTTTTCGGCTTCTTTTTTTGTTTCAGTAGTAAATCGCAGAACACCGAAATCCTGGTTTTTCACTTCACCGAGCCTGTCCGCCATGTAAAGAGGAACGGAATTTAAAATTTCACTGCATGCGCCGCTGCACTGTATCGGAAATTTTATTCCTTTTCTGTCGGTTAAAAACGGAGCGGTTTTACAGTTTCGGCACCCGCCCGCATTTGCGGCAGGGCAGTTTCGTGTGAGCATCAGCGGAAGTCTTCCGTAAAGCAAAAGTCCGCGCGGCAGTTTTCCGCCGATATTTCCCGCCTGAGAAAGAGTAAGTTCAAACGAAAGCTCCGTATCTGTTAAACCAAAGTCAGTGTACCACTCGACAGCCGCGGAATTAGTAATGTTTAGGGAGAAACCGCCGTGAACTTTAAAGCCTAACTGCTTTGCAAGTTCGCAAGCACCGATGTTTCCTGCCCAAATGTCATTAATTCCTGCATTTTTGGCTTCTTTAAGTCGATTCTTAACTGCATTTTCCATTCCGAATATTCCGCGCGAAATTTCAAGAGCAATGGGAAAACCTTCACTTTTAAGTTCTTTTATTTTTGAAATATCCGTATTGTACGGAATATATACAAGATTGCATTTCTTTGCGATATCCGGTAAATCGGAATCGGAAAATCTTAACCGGAGTTTCATCTTTTTTGAAACATGATTCCCGTTTTGAGGAATAGAACACATTTTAAACTCAATAGGCGTATGCTTTGAGAGTGACATTTCCAAAGAGTCGAGCGCTGAACGCCTTAATTTGTTTAAAAGAGAAATAGGAACGGAAAGCCCGTCTTCTATTTCGCAGTTTATATTATCCGTGAAAAATGGAGTTCCCCCCGTTTTGTTAAGCTGTTCTCTGCACCGAGAATCATCGATTGCACGATTTTGCGCAATTTGAGGGATATCCCCAAAACTTATTTCGGCGGTATGCTCTCCACTTTGTGCATTTAATATAACGGGCTTATCCTTTTTTATTGTCAAAGTGAAGGTTACCGGGATTTTTTGGTATTCTTTGCTGTAAATAGAATGAAGTTCGGAAAATACAGCGCTTGTTGCCCCTGCAACATCCTCTTTTGAACGTATTCCGAACATATCTCTACCTAATTTATCATCTAAATAACCCGTTGTAAATCCCGAACGCGAAAAAACAGCTTCCAAATTCTTCATAAGGTCTGCGGGGAGCGGCTTTTTGTCGGCAGAAAGACGGCATGCGTGAGCCGCCGCCGCAACATATTCGGGGCGTTTCATACGTCCTTCAATTTTTGCGCTTGTAATTCCTGCATTTTTAAGTTCGTCTATTCGTCTTATCATGGATAAATCTTTAAGGCTTAAATCGTTCCCCGTTCCGCCTTGGACGGAAAACGGCAGACGGCATGGCTGTGCGCAAAGCCCGCGGTTTCCGCTCCTTGAACCCAAAATGGCGCTGAAATAGCACTGGCCGCTTACAGACATACACAAAGCACCGTGAACAAAAGCCTCAAGCTCAACGGGTGATGCCGCGTGTATTTCTTTTATTTCTTTAAGTGACAGTTCGCGTGCAAGAACTACACGTTTAATTCCATATTTGTACAGCGCAAAAGCACCCAAAGGAGTATGAATACTCATTTGGGTAGATGCGTTAAGTTTTAAATTAGGTGCGCATTTGTTTAAAAGCCAAATAAGACCCGTGTCCTGCACTATAAGTGCGTCCACAGGCAGTGAACATGCGTATTTTATAAATTTAAGCGCTTTATAAAGTTCATCGTCAAAAAGAAGAGTATTTACTGCAAGATAAATTTTGACGCCGCGCGCATGACAGTATTCTGCGGCGGATTTTAATTCCTCATCGCTGAAATTTTTCGCATTTGCCCGCGCACTGAACGCACTTCCTCCAAGGTAAACCGCGTCCGCACCTGCGCGGACGGCGGCTTCAAGGCTTTCGGGAGAGCCCGCGGGTGCCAGAACCTCAATTTTTAAATTATCAATCATTTTTCTTTTCAAAAAAGCTCATAAAACCGTCAGGATCGTCTAAGTTATCACTTTTTGTTTCAACTCGTGCAAAACTGCCTTCCTGTGGTTTTTCAACCGATGATCCGGAAGATATAATTTTGCTTACGGCATCCTGTGTTTTCTCAATTGGTTCAGTTTCGGCTTTTTCCGGCTTGTCCTCTTTCTCTTGTGCCGTTTCGTTGTTTTTCGAAAGCTGTGTACGAAGTTCTTCGATTTCCTGTTTTAATCTTTCGATTTCGTGCTTCGCATCTTCAGTCTCTGCCCTTGCACGGGAAGAGTCCTCAAGATAGTCTTTTATTTGTGAACGCAGGTTATCGGCGCCCGAAGTAGATTTGTGCGACTCGTCGCAAAAACGCAGAGCGGTAATAACCGCCGCCATAGTAAGCGAAATCCGCTCATTGTTACCTATAGTTTCTTCCATGGCTTTTCCCACTTCGTCGCTTATTGAGCGCACATAGCTTTCGCTGTCATCCGAGCTGATTGCGAACTCACAGCCGCAAATGTTTAATTTCACTCTATTCTTACTCATGAATTCATACCCTTTCACACAGCGAATTTTATAATTTATTACTTGTATAATTGTATTTATTATAATATATTTTACAATAATATGAAAGAGCTTTAGTAACTTTTTACACTCTGTTTATAATATTGTATTTTTCGAGCGGCGAAAAAAGGCTGTTTTTATGATTTTTTACTGGCGGAATAATAATTGAAAAAATATGACTTTGGTTAAATTGCACAAAAATAACGCAATAATACTTTGTAACGATAATAGAAATATAAAATGCCTAAAAACCGCTGAAAATCAAGCAATAACGGACAATATCCACATTTTAAAAGAGCGTAATATCATTTTACACTGTTATTGAATATCTATGAATATTGGTATATAATATACACAAGTATAATATTGGCAATATTTAATAATCGGCTTATTTAATATACCGGGTATTTCCCGATACGGAGGATTATTTATGAACTACAAGCAGCCAATCGGTAAAATTAAAGAAAACATAAAAGGCACACTTGACCATGTCTTCGGTGTAAGCCTTGAAAATGCAAATAACGAACAGTGTTATAAAGCTGTGGCACTTCTTGTGCGTGAAATGATGGCAAAGGGACGCAGAGAGTTTGTTTCAAATGCAGAAAAGACAAATACTAAACAGATTTATTACCTCTGCATGGAATTTCTTCTCGGTCGTTCATTAAAAAACAATCTTTATAATCTTGGAATAGAAGAAGATTTCCGCAAGGCACTTTCTGATTTGGGAATTAAACTTGAATCACTCTATGAACAGGAACCCGACGCAGGGCTCGGTAACGGAGGCCTGGGCAGGCTTGCGGCGTGCTTTTTAGACGGGCTTGCTTCACAGGGCTACCCGGCAATGGGTTATTCTCTACGCTATGAATACGGAATCTTTCGCCAAAAACTAATAGAAGGCTGGCAGACGGAACTTCCGGACTTTTGGCTTCCGGGCGGAAAAATTTGGATGCAGGCGGTGCCGGAGAAGAGCATAGAAGTTCATTTTAACGGTTATATAGACGATTACTGGAATAATCAATACCATGTCGTAAATCATAAGGACTACACAAAAGTTATGGCTGTCCCGTACGACATTTATGTTTCTGGTAAGGACGGAGAAGGAATAAGCAGGCTCAGAATTTGGTCGGCAAGTTCGCCCGAATTTGACATGAAAATGTTCAACAGCGGAAATTATCTGCGTGCTATGGAACAAAATGCCATGGCTGAAGTTATTACAAAGGTTTTGTACCCGGAAGACAACCATTTGGAGGGAAAAAGCCTTAGGCTTTCACAGCAGTACTTCCTTGTTTCGGCAACAATACAGGATATTATAAGACGGCATCTTTTCAAACACAGCACCCTTGACAATCTTCCTGAAATGGTCGCAATTCACTTAAACGATACCCACCCGGTACTTGCCATTCCGGAAATGATGAGGGTGATGCTCGATGAATGCGGCTACGGCTGGGACGATGCATGGGATATTGTAACACGAACAATGGCATATACAAACCACACCGTAATGAGTGAAGCGCTGGAATGTTGGGGAGTTGATTTGTTCCGTTCAAGACTTCCGCGTATATATCAAATAGTAGAAGAAATCAATAAACGTTTCTGCGCAAGTATGCATGCAAAAGGTGTGGACGGCTACAAAGTGGGGCGCATGGCTCCGCTTAATGACGGTTATGTAAAAATGGCGAACCTTGCCGTTGCAAGCTGTCACAGCATAAACGGAGTGTCACAGCTGCATACGGATATTCTTAAGAATAAAGTCTTTAATGATTTTTACACCGAAATGCCTGAAAAATTCAGCAATGTAACTAACGGAATAGCGCACCGCCGCTGGCTTAATCAGGCTAACCCGGGACTGTCGGCCATGCTTTCCGAACTTATCGGGGACGGATACATTAAAAATGCAGATGAACTTAAAAACCTTTTAAAATATAAGGATGATGCGTCCGTACTCGAACGAATGGCAAAAATAAAGCACGAAAACAAAGAACGCCTTGCTAATTATGTCAAAAGAGAAATGAATTTGGATATTGACCCGAATTCAATTTTTGATATTCAGGTTAAGCGAATGCATGAATACAAGCGTCAGCATTTAAATGCGCTCCATATTCTTTCTGTTTACCAGTGGCTAAGGGAAAACCCAAATGCCGACTTTACACCGCACACATATATTTTCGGCGCTAAAGCCGCTCCGGGCTATTATATTGCAAAGCAGATGATACGATTTATTTACGAGCTTGGGAAGACAATAAATAATGACCCGCGCGTAAACAAAAAAATGAAAGTTGTTTATTTGGAAGATTACCGTGTAACACTTGCAGAGCTTATAATGCCTTCTGCGGATTTAAGCGAACAGATTTCGCTTGCCGGAACAGAGGCTTCGGGAACAAGCAACATGAAGTTCATGATAAACGGAGCGGTAACGCTCGGAACGCTTGACGGAGCAAATGTTGAAATACACGAAGCTGTCGGAGACGAAAATATTTTCCTTTTCGGTATGACTGCAGAAGAAGTTGAATCCATTAGGAAAACTTACAGTCCGAGAAGATTTTTTGACAGTAACCCCGTTATTAAAAAGGCAATACAGGAACTTGACAAAGGTTTCTGCGGCGTAAGATTTAATGATATAGCTGATTTACTTATTAATGTCGACCCATATATGGTGCTTGCTGATTTTGATTCTTATGCTGCTGTACAAAAGAAGGCGGAAAAAATTTACCGTAATACAAAGCAGTTTCAGCGTATGTGTCTTGTAAACGTTGCCAATGCGGGCCGCTTTGCCGCAGACCGTGCAATACGGAATTACGCGGAAAATATTTGGAAGGCATCGCCTGTTCAACCTATTCCGGAAAAGGAAAAAACCATAAAAAGAATATTTATCGGCAAAAAATAAAAAAAGGCGGCAAAGCCCGCCTTTTTTTATAACTTTGTGTTTTACCGAATTAACGGTAAGGAAGATAGGTTTTATATAACTGTTATCGTCCTTTTATGAATTATTGAATAAAATATAGTATAATAACTATTACCTAAATTATAATCTGAGTATTTAGGAACTTAGATGTTTGGAGGAGTTTCCATGTTCAATTCCCGTAACCCGATTTACCGCTATCCGACGGGTGCGGTCGCTAATTGCATACCGGTACATTTTAAAATAACCATGCCACGTGACTTGCACTGCTGTGCGGCAAGACTCGTGGTATTAAATGACGATACAGGACAAAAACAGATTATGGGAATGTTTTGGTGCGGCATGAACGGCGATAATTTTGAGTTTTGGGAGTGCCATTTTGCCGCTAAAGAGCCGGGACTTTATTTTTATTGGTTTGAAGTTGACACTTGGCGCGGAACTTTGAAAATTTCACGCGGCTTCGGCGGTGACGGAACATTTCAGGAAACGCACAGTGTATGGCAGCTTACAGTTTATGACCGAAGCTTTAAAACACCGAATTTTCTTTGCGGAGGAATTATGTACCAAATATTCCCCGACCGTTTTTGCCGTTCGGGCGAAACAAAAACAAATGTTCCTTTAGACCGCAAATTACATGAAAACTGGAATGAAATACCCGATTGGGAGCCGAATTCAGAAGGTAAAATCACAAATACCGATTATTTCGGCGGAGATTTAAAAGGAATAGAAGAAAAGTTAGGATACCTTAAATCACTCGGAGTAACCTGCATATACTTAAATCCTATATTTGAAGCACATTCAAATCACCGCTACGATACAGCGGACTATTCCAAAATTGACCCTATTTTGGGAGATGAAAAAGACTTTTCTCATCTGTGCAAAACAGCGAAAAAAATGGGAATGGCAATAATTCTCGACGGAGTGTTTAATCATACGGGCAGCGACAGTGTGTACTTTAACCGCGAAAAAAGGTACAGCGGGGACGGAGCCTACAATTCTAAAAATTCGCCGTATTACAGTTGGTATAATTTCTCAAATTGGCCCGATAACTATGACTGTTGGTGGAATTTCAAAACACTCCCTTGTGTGAATGAAGCTAACCCCGAATATCGTACTTATATTACCGGCAGAGGCGGAATAATTCAAAAATGGATTGACGCCGGTGCGGCCGGATGGCGGCTTGACGTTGCCGACGAACTTCCCGATTTTTTCCTTGATGAAATAAGAATGGCGGCTAAGATAAAAAATTCCGATTCGGTTGTTTTGGGCGAAGTTTGGGAGGATGCTTCCAATAAATGCGTTTACGGAAAACGACGGAAATACCTTTTGGGAAATCAGCTCGATTCGGTAATGAACTATCCGTTCAGAAATGCCATACTCGGATTTTTAACCGGAGCCAATCCCGCGGATATGATGGAAATTATACTTGAAATCGTTGAAAACTATCCGCCGCAAGTTATAAATATTTTAATGAACAATATAGGAACACATGACACAGAACGGGCATTGACCGTTCTTGCAGGGGAACCGTTGGGGGGTCACGGCCGCCGCTGGCAAAGTTCCACGCATCTTACAAAAGAACGCCGCCGCCTGGGGCTTAAACTTATGCGGCTTGCGTCAGCTATGCAGTTTACACTGCCGGGGGTACCTTGTATTTACTACGGTGACGAAGCCGGTATGGAGGGATACCGTGACCCGTTCAATCGTCAATGTTATCCGTGGGGCAGTGAAGATAAGGAACTGATTTCTTGGTATCGGACTTTGGGTAAAATACGCAGCAGCTGTTCCTGCCTTAAAGAGGGAATTTTTGTTCCGGTAAGCTCAGGAGATGACTGTATTGCATATATCAGAAAAGACGAGAACGACAGCCTGCTTTGTGCGGTTAATGCAGGAAATGAAAACCGTAAAATTTCTGTCCCACAGGAGTGGCAGAAAGCAGAAGCCCTCGTCGGTAATTTACCCGATGAAGATAATAAACTAAATCTTAAACCGCTTGAATGTGCCATATTAAAACTTAAAAAACAAATAATCGGCAGTAAAGAAATTTAATTTTCCATTTAAATTATCTCCATTACTTGCTAATTGCCATATTATAACTAATAAAATTTTTTATCTTGATATTATATTAAAGCTAAATAATAATCAGGAGGGCATTTAATGGGGTTAGGTAAAAAAACACGACAATTCTGCGAAACACACAACTTAAAAACTGAGAAAAATTTTGCTTACGGTGAAATTGACGGCTACCTGTTTACCGTAACCGAAAAATGCGGAATATGCAATTTCTACATAAACTGTGCATTCAGCATATCGGACATAGAAGAAAAAATGGAATCCATTGGGAAGTTTTTGACAAGAAAGACAAAACTCTACCCAAAACCTTTATATTCCTTCGACGGATATGGGTTCCAAGCGGGCATGTATTTAAATTTTAAGTTTTTAAAATCAGCGGAAAACTTTATAAGCGAAATTACGAAATTTTTAAGGGATATAGGTGTGAGCGGTGCCGATAAATGCTGTTTGTGCGGCGAACCGCTCGAAAACCGAACCGTTAAGAAAATATACAGAAAAGGTCATGTTATGCTTTATGACAGCGCCTGTGCTTATGAAGAAATCAGAGAAATCCAAGAAAATACGGATTCTTTGAATGAAACAAGTAAAAATTACAGCAAAGGAGCAATAGGAGCGTTAATTTTCGGGATAATCGGAACTATTCCATGGATTATAGTATATTTAATAGGCTGTTTTGTTGGTTGGCTCGGGCTATCATAGCCATATGTGTTAGAAAAGGATATGAAATTTTCGGTGGAAAAGAGGGCCGCTTGAAAGCGGTTGTCGTAGTTTTAGTTACGCTTTTCTGCGTGCTTTTTGCTCAGTTTGCAGGTGTTTGCGCGGAACTGTGGCTTGCGTGTTCAGACGAAGGGCTTGATTTAGGAATTTCCCAAGTAGTTCCCCTCACATTTACAATGCTGTCGGAAGAACCCGAAGTTATGCGTTACTTTATCGGCGATTTAATGATGGGGCTGTTATTTGCTGTTTTGGGACTTTGGGGTACAATAAGTTCTATTATTCAAGAAAGAAAAGGGATTACAGAAAAACTTACTATCCTTGAATAATAATCATAGAAGTTTAAGGTGAAAACACATTTTGACCGGAAAGGGGATATCATCCCTTTTCCGGCATTTATAAAAAAAGTGAAGAACCTCAAAAAATCAGCAATATATTGAGAAAAAAGCTTGACTTTTGGGCGCACATCTAATATAATAATAAAGCTGTTCAAAATACAGAGCAGTGCTTAAATGTATATGCGCTCGTAGCTCAGCTGGATAGAGTGCTTGACTACGAATCAAGAGGTCGCGGGTTCGAATCCCTCCGGGCGCACCAAAAACAAAAGGTAAAAAAGATTTATTGCTTACAAAGCCAGTAAATCCAAGCCTTTCAAGAGCTTCCACGATGAAAAGTGGAAGCTCTTTTTTCGTAGATTTATTGGGGTAAAAGCTTCACTCTGACAGGACTCAAACCTACAAGTAAAAACATTCATGAGCAGCGCCCTTTTTAGTACAGAGCGAAATGAAAAAGGGCGCCACTCAAAATACAATCAGATGAACAAGCTGAAATCAAAAAGGGC
>DHNU01000060.1:0-1108 GCA_002407645.1 Ruminococcaceae bacterium UBA5408 | reverse complement strand
GCCGGAGAATCGGAGTGCAGGAATGCACTTTTATTCTCCGGCTTTTTTGTTTTCTGGAAAGGAAAGGTCATGCTGGTACACTATAAAAGAAATAAACAAACCGCCTGCTACGATTCAAACAATCTCTCCACTGTAGGTAGAATACCCCCGGCTGAACGGCCACGCGGCCCATTCCAAAGTTGCGGCGGCTGCCCATACCCGTCCCACGGCTTCATCTGCTACAGCGCTGAGGGAGATTGCCTTAGAACGGATATGCAAAAAACTGCAAAACGCAGAAAGGAAGGTGCAAGATGAAACATGGAAACTGATTTAACAAAGAGGTATCCGATCAAATCAAGGTACTACTGCTATATAACGCCATGAAAAAGTGGTGCGACGGAGCTGTTTTTGTGTAATCACAAACCAATATTTACAGGGAGGTATTCAAATGAGCGTTAACGCCAGAGAAGAAGAATATGAACACATAGAATTGTTTGGAAAGCCAGCACTTTTCACCAATTCCCGCATCGACCGAACCACGGTGCCAGAGGGTTTTTACTGCTACGATTTGCGCGGCTCCGACTATGATCCAGGCAGGCCGGTGACCATAGAAAATCAGGTTACCGTTAACCACGCCGGAGCCGTTTTGACACCGGAGCCGGTCACTATCTCCAAGGAGGGTTTCCGCAGGCTGCGGGACAACATCAATTTCCTCGGTGAGTCCCTGACTCTCGCAGACTTCTGTGATGAGCACAAAATCACTCTCGCATCCGAATTATCCAATCCAGATGAGTCAGGCGTGAAGATGGGAGGAATGACACTTGGATAAAGGAAAAATCTTTGAAGTAGAACTCAGCCGGTGGAACCCTTCCGGTGCAAATCCGTCGGCACAAATCGCACTCCCCGCCACACCCTATGAGCTGGCGGATGCGTTGGAAAAAGCAAGAATTACCGGAGATACCGTCTATTCCGCGGAGGTTTTAAGCTGCAAGCTGGACTATCTGCCGCAATTTATCGCCCCCGATATCAATCTGTATGAGCTGAATCACCTCGCCCAGCGGCTGTCTTCCCTAAGTGCATGGGAACTGGACTGCTTCGAGGGCATGGTGATGATGGATGCCGTTCAGAC
>DHNU01000015.1 GCA_002407645.1 Ruminococcaceae bacterium UBA5408 | reverse complement strand
GGCATTCCGGTAATTGCCGACGGGGGAATTAAGTTTTCCGGAGATATTGTCAAAGCACTTGCCGCGGGCGCAAATATGGTTATGGTCGGTTCGCTTGTTGCCGGCTGTGAGGAGTCCCCGGGAGAAACCGAACTTTATCAGGGACGTCAGTTTAAAGTATATAGAGGAATGGGCAGCTTGGCCGCTATGGGTCACGGAAGCAAAGACCGTTACTTCCAGCAGGATGCTAAAAAACTCGTTCCTGAAGGTGTCGAGGGACGTTTACCATACAAGGGCGCTCTTTCAGATACCATATATCAAATGCTCGGCGGTCTTCGTGCAGGCATGGGATATACAGGCTGTAAGAATATTGATGAACTTCACCAAAAAGCACAATTTATCAGAATTACAGGTGCAGGTTTAAGGGAAAGTCATCCGCACGATATTCAAATTACAAAAGAAGCACCAAACTATTCTTTATCTATATAATTTATAATTTCTGAAAATTAAGTAAAATAGCGGCTGACTTCTTGCTTTTAAGGAGTCAGCCATAAATAAAAAACACGCAAAACCCGCGAAAACACTGAAGTTTTTAAGATTAAAAATAAAAATTAAAAGAAATTTGAAATAAATGTTGACAAATGGGCATAAATAGGGTTATAATATAAAACGCTCCGCATCGTAAGTAAACAATGCAAACAACAGAGCATATATGGCGGCATAGCTCAGTTGGCTAGAGCATTCGGTTCATACCCGAAGTGTCATAGGTTCAAATCCTATTGCCGCTACCATTATAATATGGCCCGGTGGTCAAGCGGTTAAGACACCGCCCTTTCACGGCGGCTTCACGAGTTCGAATCTCGTCCGGGTCACCATATTTTTATTATTAATACACACGGAGACTTTGGACGCATAGCTCAGCTGGTTAGAGCGCTCGCCTCACACGCGAGAGGTCTTGGGTTCGAGTCCCGATGTGTCCACCAGTTTTGAAACCGCTTTAAGTTTAAGCGGTTTTTCTTATATCACCTGACTTTTGTGTGTATATGATTTTTTATCGGGTTTCACGGTAAATTCCGGGAAATATAATTTACAAAGGTTAAGCACCGTCAATGAAGAAGTAAGCCAATATTATGTTTTAAGAGAGGACTTACAAATGAAAAAGATATTTATACTTATGTTAGCAGTTATAATGTCAGCGTCTATGGCTGCCTGCGGTGTGGGCGATGTTGGAGGAACTGCTCCGACAAGTAGTCAGGCAGAATCAAAGGCTCCTGTTTCTTCTGCAGCAGTTAAAAAAGAATATGATAATAATTTTTCAGGACTTTTAAAATACCTTTCCGACAATAAGATTATTGAAGGAAACGGGTTGGAAATGAAATCTGATTATATCGGTGCAAAAAAAGGTGTGAAATACCAGTTTAGTTATAACGGGAACGCTAATGTCACCGTTGAACTTTACGAGTATGATTTAGAAAACCTTAATGCAAAGGCAAAATCCGTTATAGATGAGATTAAAGAAAAAGAAACTTTCACAGTTTTAGACAACACTTTCCCTGCGGTTATGTCCGACAACGGAAGATATATGATGGTTTACCGCGACACTGTTACCAAAGACCAAAATATAAAACATCATCAAGAGGCAACAAAGCTTTTTAAAGAGTTTAAAAAATAAAATTTTATCCGCCCGTTAATTCGGACGGATTTTTTATTTGACATTTTATTCTTGCTTAGGCCAAAATAAAAGCGTATAATTTGATTACCAAATTTATACAATTATGGAGGGACAAGCTTGAAAAAAAAATTAACTGCGTTTATCCTAACTTTAACTATAGCATTATCTTTAAACGTCAGTGCTTTTGCGGCGGATACTTTAAAACTTAACAAGGACAGTCTTGCCTTAAAACCGGGTGAAACAACAGTGCTTTCTGTTTCTACGGGGGAGAATGTAAACTGGACTTCTTCAAACCCCAATGTAGCACAAGTCAACGGCGGCATTGTAACAGCGTCTTCTTTGGGACAGGCAACGATTACAGCAACCGCTACCGACGGAAGACAAAGTACATGCACAGTTAATACTGTACATAAAGGAATTGATGTTTCGTACTTCCAAGGAAATATTTCTTGGGCTGATGTTAAAAACAGCGGTATAGATTTTGCCATAATCCGTACAGGCTACGGAAATGAAAACCCTGAAGTGCAGACGGACAAAAATTTTGCGTCAAATTACGACGGTGCTAAAGCAAACGAAATTAAAGTCGGTGCTTACCACGTAAGTTATGCGCTTACCCCACAGCAAGCCGAGCAGGAGGCGCAGATGTGCCTTAACATATTAAACAACAGAAAACTTGATTATCCTGTATTTATAGATATAGAACAGCCTTCGCAAAGAGAGCTGCCAAAAGAACAGGCGGCGGCGGTTGCATCCTATTTTTGTAATCATATAAGAAAAGCAGGTTACAGAGCAGGCATTTACAGTAATACAAACTATTTTAACGGCAATTTTTCAACTCCGAAGCTTGACTGCTATGACAAATGGGTTGCACATTGGGATGTAAATAAACCCAACTATAACGGTTCATATAAAATGTGGCAGTATAAATGCGGAAGTGTTCCGGGAATAAACGGTACAGTTGATTTGGACTACTCATATCAGGAATACCCCAATAATTCCGAATTAAAGGACTGCAGGCTTATTTCCGATACCGGAGATACACTTAATTTATCAGTAGGAAAAACATATCAGTTCAAATTTACTCCTAACGGTATTACGGACATGCCTTTCTTTACAACAGGCAATAAAAGCGTAATACAATCTTTATATCAAAAACAACAGGGTGCAGATTTTTATTATAAGATAAAGGCTGTAGGTAAGGGGTGCACATCCGCATATTCAACGCAGAAGAATGAAAAACCGATTAGACGTTGTGTCATAACGGTAAATTAATCATATTATAATAGAGTATAAAAAAATGACACTGAGCTTAAAGTTCAGTGCCATTTTGTTTTAACAGTATTCGAAAGGAAACATGGGGTGAGAATCCAAACATCTAATATAGAACCGTATTTATTATTTGCAGAAACGGTGGTCTCCTATAACGGTAATGACAGGACGGGAAAAAATCCATTTACTTGTACTTTTTGCCGGGTTATAATAATAGATAGAGCCGCCTGAAGGGTCGTATCCATTTATGCAGTCACGCGCGGCTTTAAAAGCAGAGTCGGATATCGGGGCATTAATTCCGCCGTCGTTTAAACAGCTGAAAGCACCGGGCTGGTAAATTACGCCGGCAAGTGTATTTGGAAACGAGGGGTGTTCTATTCGGTTGAGGATAACTCCGCCGACTGCGACCTGCCCTATATATGGTTCTCCGCGCGCTTCGGCGGAAATAACACGAGCAAGCAGTGTAACTTCAGTGCTGTTAAAGGGACCTTGCGCACCTGTGGAAGAACCAATGCCGAGCGCATTTAAAGTTTTAGGCCCCGCAATTCCGTCGGGAGTAAGTCCTTTTACGGTTTGAAAACGCTTTACAGCATCTTTTGTCTGTGAACCGTATATTCCGTCTATCTTTCCCTTATAATAATTTTGCTCATTTAGTTTTGTTTGGATACTTTTTACTTCTGCGCCCTGTGAACCTACTTTGGAAAGTGTGAGAACAGAAGAGCCTGCTGTTGATACAATTGATATAACAAGTATGTTTACAAGTACTACCATAATGAGTTTCCATAAAAATTTTACCTGTTTATTCATATATAACACCTCTTTCAAAATTTTTCCCTGTAAGCTCCGATTTATCCAAACATAGGTCAAATAATCCAATATGAATAAAAAAATACAGAGAATCATGGAAAAACAGGGCATTTATTTATGATTTAGGGTAAAAAACAAGAAACTTTAAAAAAATTAAAACTTTTTCAAAAAAAGGG
>DHNU01000032.1 GCA_002407645.1 Ruminococcaceae bacterium UBA5408 | reverse complement strand
ATTAGGGGCGCACCGCCGTATTCATTATAATCCATTGTCTTTTTAAGAGTTTTTACATCTTTTAATACAATTGCCGCCGCCAGTTTGTTGAGTGCACTCTTAGTGAATATTTTTTTAATTTTAGACAGAAGAAGAATAGTCACGCCCTCATATGTCTTTAAAATAGAGTTTCCTGTAAAGCCATCAGCAACAATTACATCGCCCGCATCGAGCGGAATATCACGAGCTTCAACATTACCGACAAAATTTATTTTACTGTTTTTCAACATTTTAAATGCTTCATGCTGAAGTTCCCCGCCTTTATGTTCTTCTGTTCCGATATTTGCAAGTGCAACACGGGGATTTTTTATATTCATTACTTTCTGCATATAAATTGAACCCATTATACCAAACTGATGAAGCATTTCCGGTTTGCAGTCAACGTTTGCACCGCCGTCTATAAGCATAAAACAGCCGTCGCTTTTCGGTATAACCGGTGCAAATGCTATTCTCTTAATTCCTTTAATTCGCTTAACTATTAAAGTTGAACCTACAACCAAAGCACCGCTGTTACCCGCCGAGATAAAAGCATCACCATCATTTGCGGCCAATCGGTGTAAACCTTCTGCCATTGAACATTTTGATTTAGATTTCATTATTTCGCCCGCATGGTCTTCCATTGTAATAACGTCGGGAACATCCGCAATTTCCATTCTGTTAAGCGAAATGTCATTTTCTTTTGCTACACGGCGAATTTCTTTTTCACGGCCTGTAAGAAGTATGTCTACGTCCAATTTTTCCACTGCCATGGCGCAGCCTTTTAAAATTTCAAGCGGCGCGTTATCTCCACCGAAAGCATCTACTATGAATTTCATTTTAACACCTCTGCTTTTAAAAATACTTTATAGTTGATTTTCCAAAACCGCACTTAAGTCCTTTAAGGAACGGGCTGAAATTGCGGTATATCTTAACTTTTTGTCACGGATATGCGGCTCAATGGGAGGCATTATTCCAAAATTCGCACCCATAGGCTGAAAATCCGTTTCACTTCCGAAAGCTACATGTCTGCTTAATGCACCTATCATAGTCGTATCGGGAAGTGTAATGGTTTCTTTTCTATTTAACCGTCTTACTGTATTAATGCCTGCCATAATACCGGATGAAGCGGATTCCATGTAACCCTCAACCCCGGTAATTTGTCCTGCAAAAAATATATTTTCATGTAACTTCATGCTGTAATCGGAATTAAGTATTTGGGGAGAATTTAAAAAAGTATTTCGGTGCATTACGCCATACCGCATAAATTCTGCATTTTCAAGTCCCGGTATTAAACCAAATACACGTTTTTGTTCCCCAAATTTTAAATTAGTTTGAAATCCAACCAAGTTATAAAGTGTACCGTCTTTATCTTCGCGCCTTAACTGAACTACTGCCCACGGTCTGTGTCCTGTTTTAGGGTCACGAAGACCGACCGGTTTAAGTGGTCCAAAACGCAGTGTATCCTTGCCTCTTTGAGCCATAACCTCGACGGGCATACATCCTTCATATACTTTCGGGTCAGATACATCAAAATCGTGAATCGGTGCACGCTCGGCAGTAATTAATTCTTGATAAAAGTTTTCATATTCTTCCTTATTCATAGGGCAATTCAAATACGCTTCATCCCCGCCTTTGTCATAACGGGAAGCGGCAAAAATCTTTTCCATATTTAAACTTTCTGCTGTAACAATAGGTGCAGCAGCATCAAAAAAGCTTAAACTTCCGCCGCAATGAGAAAAAATTTGTTCTGCAAGTAAATCAGAAGTCAGCGGTCCTGTGGCAATGACAAGCATACAATCTTTAGGAATTTCTGTAACCTCTTCATGATGAATATGAATTAGCGGGTGCGATGATATCTTTTCTGTAACACTCTTTGAAAACTCATTTCGGTCAACTGCAAGTGCACCGCCTGCCGGAACTTTACAATCGTCTGCACACTCCATAAGAAGTGATCCCAAACGTCTCATTTCTTCCTTTAGCAATCCTGCGGCGCTTTCAACACGCTGTGCTTTAAGCGAATTCGAACAAATTAATTCCGCAAAATTGGGGCTGTGGTGTGCAGGAGAATATTTTATGGGCTTCATTTCATAAAGATCAGTTTCTATTCCCGAATTTGCAATATGCCAAGCGGCTTCACAGCCTGCGAGTCCTGCACCGATTACTTTTACACTCATTCTTCCTCCGTCTTTTCATATCCGCAGTCCGGTGTTACACAATAGAATTTTGGATGTTTACCCTTTTTCTTTAATAGTGTTTTACCGCACTTCGGACATTTTTCCATGCTCGGCTCATCCCACGAAATAAAATCACAATTGGGATATTCCGCGCAGCCGTAAAAAATCCTGCCTTTTTTTGATTTTTTTACTATGACTTTACCGCCGCATTTTGGACATTCCGCCCCGGTTTCTTGAATAAGTTTCTTAATATTCTTACATTCAGGATATCCGGGGCATGCTATAAATTTACCATAACGCCCTACTTTAATAACCATTCTTCGTCCGCATTTTTCACATATTATGTCAGTTTGATCTTCTTTAAGCTGAATTTTTACACCTTTCATTTCTTCTTTTGCCTTTTTTAGCGTTTCATTGAAATCGCCGTAAAAATTCTTTAATGTTTCAATCCAATCTGTTTTTCCGCTTTGAACATGGTCAAGGTCATCTTCAACTTGTGCGGTAAATTTAACATTCACTATCTTTGGAAAACGTTCTTTCAATAGTTTAGTTATTACTTCACCCAATTCAGTAGGTTTTAACGCCTTGCCGTCTCGTACTACATATTCTCTTGAAGTTATTGTAGTAATAGTTGACGCATATGTTGACGGACGTCCTATTCCGTTTTCTTCGAGTGCTTTAATTAAAGAAGCTTCTGTATAACGCGCCGGCGGTTGTGTAAAGTGTTGGTTACCGTTAATCTCTTTTAACTTTAAAGGCATATCTTTTTCTAAAACAGGAAGTGTACCTTCTTTTGCCTTTTCTTCATCCTTACTTTCTTCATAAAGAACTGTAAATCCGTCAAAAGCAATTGTGTAACCTGATGCTTTAAAAATATAATCCTTAGCTTGTATATCAACCTGAGTTGTACTTTGAATGCAATTTGCCATTTGGCATGCAATAAAGCGTTCCCATATCAATTTATAAAGTTTATATTGGTCATTTGTAAGGCTTTCTTTGACTTTGTCGGGAGATAAAGACATCATAGTCGGCCGTATTGCTTCATGACCATCCTGTGCATTTGCCTTTTTCTTGAAATGGCGCGGCTTTTCCGGTAAATAATCTTTTCCCCATTTTTCTAAAATATAATCGGAAGCATCGTTTATTGCATCTTCCGAAATACGCAGTGAATCGGTTCTCATATAAGTAATTAAACCTACAGCACCCATATCACTTATATCGATACCTTCATAAAGTTCTTGAGCGGCTTTCATAGTTCGTCTTGCTTGAAATCCAAGCTTACGAGATGCCTCTTGCTGTAATGTTGAAGTAATAAACGGAGGTGCGGGCGACTTTTTGCGTTTACTCCTCTTTACTTTTATAATATTAAACTCTGCTTCTTTTAAATCTTCAAGAATTTTATCGGATTGTTCTTTGTTCTCGATTTTAATTTTGCCCGAAGTATCACCGTAAAAATTAGCGTTAAAAACTTTTCGTGAACCTTTTGGACTGAATTTTGCATCAATTGTCCAATATTCTTCAGGGACAAATGCACGTATCTCTTCCTCGCGGTCAACAATAATTCTTACAGCTACTGATTGAACACGACCAGCCGAAAGACCTCTGCGGATTTTTTGAGATAAAAACGGACTTAATTTGTAACCAACCAAGCGGTCGAGAATTCTGCGCGCCTGTTGTGCATTGACAAGATCTAAGTCAATACAGCGCGGATTTTCCATTCCTTTAGTTATACCCGTTTTTGTAATTTCATTAAATGTTATTCTGTTATTATTTTCTGTATCGAGTCCCAATATATAAGCAAGATGCCACGAAATAGCTTCTCCTTCTCTATCAGGGTCAGTCGCAAGAAGTATTGAATCGCTTTTTTCTGCCTTTTCTTTAAGCTCTTCAACAAGCTTTTCTTTTCCTTTAATTATTTCATATTTGGGTTTAAAGTTATTTTTTATATCGACGCTTAAACGACTTTTTGGTAAATCCCTTACATGGCCCATTGATGCGATAACATCATAACCTGAACCTAAAAATTTTTTTATTGTTTTAGCTTTTGCCGGTGATTCAACAATCACTAATTTTGACATAAAAACCACCTCATCTATATTAATTCAATTTCGGTTTATAACCTATTTTATTAATTTATATATGCCGTAATTATAAATATTAAACATTTTTAAAATCTGCCGATACATCGGCAATTTTTAACAATATTTATCGTGGAAGGCTGTAACGGCGACCGGAATATGAACGAATTTTCTCAGCAAGTTCCAACTCTGTAATAGCTGTTAAAAGCCTTTGTGTTGGAATATTAGTTATTTTTTCAATTTCTGTGATATGACAGGGCTTGTCAGTTAATTTTGAATAAAGAAGTACTGAATCTGACGAAAACTCGGATTCGTTAAGTTTTTGTCCAGTCTGCTTTTTGTTTGGATTCTTCAATTCATTATTTTTTGTATTATTTAAAATTACATTTGTTTTTGTATCATCTAAATTAATTTTACCGGGAAAACGCATAATATATTCTTCTAAAATTTCGCCGGCATTTGAAACCGGCTTAGCTCCGCTTTTTATAAGGCTGTTGACACCTTGAGAAACGGGACTTGTAATTCCTCCGGGAACAGCAAAAACATCGCGGCCTTGTTCAAGCGCCAAATCCGCCGTTATAAGCGAACCGCTCTTTGCAGCGGCTTCAACTACCAAAGTCCCCAAAGTTAATCCCGAAATAATTCTGTTTCTTATAGGAAAATTTGAATTTATTGCCTGTGTACTCGGCGGATACTCTGAAATTACAGCTCCACTATTTGCTATAGTTTTTCTAAGTTCGGCATTAGTCATAAGATAATTAAAATCAATTCCGCACCCAAGTACGCAAACCGTTTTGCCGCCTGCCTGTAAAGCGCCATTATGTGCCGCCGTATCAATTCCCAAAGCCCCGCCGCTTACAATTACAACACCGCGTTTGGAAAGCTCATAAGCAAAACTTCTGGCGGCGGATTTACCTGTAGCAGTAGCTTTACGAGTACCTACAATAGAAATTGCAGGTGTAGCGGAAAAATCGGGCAATTTACCTTTTACATAAAGAGCGCAGGGATAATTATGGATTTGTTTTAACGGTTTAGGATATTCATTGTCTTCGGGAGTAATAACATGCTGACCTATTTTTTCGCAATATTCTATTAGCGCCGCAGCATTTTCAGCAGAGAATGAATTGAGTTTTGCCAATTCATTTTGAGTGAAATATCCCTCTAAACACCAGCTTTCCACACCGGATGAATAAAAATCGCTAAGTGACGCAAATGACATTAATATGCGATTTTGTTTAGAACTTCCCGCGCCGAGAGCATGTTGAAGCCATACCCAATATGCTCTTTTATCAATTAACATTAAAGAACGCCCCCAGATTTTTTACGCATCATTTCCCACATTAAAATTGCTGCGGATGCAGACGCGTTAAGGGACTCTGCTCTTCCAAGCATCGGAATTGTTACTGATTTTGAACATACTTTTATTGTTTCAATATTAAGGCCGTTTCCTTCATTACCTACTATAATAACAGTAGGTCTATTAAAATTAACTTCTGTAATTTTATCAGCTTCACTGTCTGGAACAGCTGCAAGAGTAGTAAATCCCAGTTTATTCAGCTTTTCTATGGTTTGTACTGTATCAGTCTGAATATAAAATGGTAAACGAAAAATCGCGCCCATGCTTGCACGTAATACTTTAGGAGAATAAATATCGCAGCAGTGGTTCGTCAAGATAACACCGCCAACACCAAGAGCTTCCGCTGTGCGGAGAATACCCCCTAAATTTGCGGGATCTTGAATATTTTCAAGCGCAATATAATGACTGTTTCTCTGTATATCAGGTAAATTATGCTCATAATTTTCCATTTTACACATACAAAATATACCCTGTGGTGATTTTGTTTCCGATAGCATAGGAGCAATATGAGATTCTATTTCATATATTTGTTCTGCTTTTTCTTTTATTACATCTATATACTTACCATATTTCTCCATAGCCTTAGAAGTATAAAACAGGATTTTAATTTTAACCGAACTTAAAGCTGCATCACAGCATAACCGCGCACCTTCAGTTATATACAATTCTTGCTCTCTTCGGTAATCTGCAGAAGAACAAAGCTTTGACGCTTGTTTTATAATTTCATTTTTACGACTTGTTATAAGATAAGCCATGATATTATCTTCTCCATATAAAATTTGCGCCCGGGTATCTTCCGGGCGCAATTCAAGCTTTTTTAAAGCGCGGCCTTTGCTTTTTCAATAAGGCTCTTAAACGCGGCTTCATCTGCAACCGCAATTTCCGCAAGCATTTTACGATTTAATGTTATTCCGGCTTTTTTAAGTCCATTCATAAATACGGAATAGCTGATATCGTTTGCGCGGCATGCAGCAGAAATACGGGTAATCCACAAACGGCGGAAATCTCTTTTTCTTGCCTTACGGCCGATATATGCATAATTCCCGGATTTCATTACAGCCTGTTTGGCCATCTTAAAATGTTTGCTTTTGGAACCCCAATAACCTTTTGCAAGTTTTAAAGTCTTTTTTCTTCTCTTGCGTGTCATCAACGCACCTTTTATACGTGCCATTATGTTACCTCCAATAAACGGTTGTTTTATTATTTCCGATTAATTCTTATTTGTAAGGAACTAATCTCTTCACTTGTGCCACATTTGTCTTGTCGGCAACAACTGTTTTTCTAAGACCTCTCTTGCGCTTTGTAGTCTTTTTATTTAATATATGAGATTTATTTGCATGTGCGCGGATAACCTTTCCGTTTTTAGAAAGTTTAAAACGCTTTTTTGCACCTGAATGAGTCTTAATTTTAGGCATATTGTTAGTCCTCCTTGTTTAATGTTACTTAGCGGGTTTGGATACAAGGAACATAAGCATATTTCGTCCCTCTAATTTCGCCGGCTTTTCAACAACTGCAATCTCGCTTAGGGCATTAGCAAAATCTTTCATAATTTCGTATCCCTGTTGAGGGTGACCCATTTCACGTCCGCGAAAACGGATAGACGCTTTCACCTTATCTCCGGATTTCAAAAAGCGGATTGCATGACCGACTTTTGTGTTAAAGTCGTGAGTGTCAATATTTAAAGACAGACGAATCTCTTTAATATCAACAACACGTTGATTTTTCTTTGCTTCTTTTTCACGCTTAGCCTGTTCAAATCTGTACTTGCCGTAATCAATAATTTTACAAACCGGCGGTTTCGCCTTGGGCGCAATTTTTACCAAATCTAAATTCTTTTGAAAAGCAAGTTCCAAAGCCTTAGAAGCCGTCATTACCCCAAGCTGGGAGCCATCGTCATTAATGACACGCACTTCTCTGTCACGAATTTCCTCGTTAATCTGCAGTTCCTTGTTGCTAATTGTTAAGCACCTCCAAAACACGTTACAATTAAAAAATTAAAGCGCGGACGAATATCCGCCCGCGCACCAATACACAAAAATACAGTTCAATAAACTGATACTTGTATTGACCCATGGCGGACGAAACCCCATAGGTGTGAACACCAAAGTGTCCCGCTTTGTTTTACCAATTTATTTTAGCAGTGTTTTTATTGATTGTCAAGGATTATTTGGTTATTTCTTTATTGATTCCAAAAGAATAAAGCAAACATTCTTTTACTGTTTTTCCGGTACATTTCTCCATGGCAAGTTTATAAAGTAAGAGCTGGGAACTGTATTTATCCCACAGTTCTTCGCCACTGCCGCTTTTGTCCGTTTTAAAGTCAACAATTACAATTTCCCCGTTTTCTTCAAAAGCGCAGTCAACAGCTCCCTGAAGAACTACCTGTTGATTTTTTAGTTCGTCACTTAATTCAGGGTTAATATCCCCCGCAGTAATTTCCACTATAAACCTATATTCCCGAACTACCCTTGGTGAATCTAAAATACGCTTTGCAATATTACTGTCAAAGAATTTTTCTAAGTTCTTTAAACTAACTGCGTTTCCCTGTTCTTTTGTTAAATACCCTTCGCTTACAAGTCTGTTGATTTCAGCCTGAGGGTCTTCAGATGCTTTTTTAAAATCGGCGAACTGAATATAAGTGTGCAAAGCCGTTCCGCGTTCAGCGGGAGTAAGTCCTGTTTTATTTAAAAACGCAGGACGTGAAACTGCGGCATATTTATCCGAAAATTTACTCGCCGCCAAATGTGATGCCGAGACTTTAGCCTGTATGCCTTTTAAGTCGGAATATGGGTACATATAATTAATATTGCTTAATATTTCAGCTTTAATCTTTTCATCGGGCTTTTCTTCTATCACTTTTTCATTATTTTCTATATTTTCATCTATATCTTTGCTGTTTTCTCTGATTAGATTAATACTCCAATCCACATTTGCACTAACAGTAACTCCCGGTAAAGCGCCCGCAAGCTGCCTCAATCTTTCACCGTTTGGATGGCGAAGCGCACATAAAATCAGCCAATCCGAAATACTGTCCGCACTTCTTACTACATAAGGCTGGATTTTACTTTCAGACGTAATTCGGTTTGCAAGTTTGCCGAAAGTCTTTACAGCATCCTTTACCGCGGAAACCATAATAAGCTTTTCTTTTGCTCTTGTCATAGCTACATAGAGGATTCGAAGTTCCTCGCTCATCTCTCCCCTGTCGAGTTCCAAAGCAATAGCTTCCCTCGGCATTGTAGTATATCTGTTTAAAGTATCAATATCTTTTAATTTTACACCCAATCCCAATTCCGGGTGCAAAAGAATATCTCCGCTGTCCTTATTAAATTTTCTTGCACATCCTGCAATTATACAAACGGGAAATTCCAATCCTTTTGAACGGTGAATACTCATTATTTTTACTACATTTGCAGCTTCACTTATTGTAGATGCAGCTGCCAAATCGGAATTATTTTTTTGTAGTCTGTCAATAAAATTTATAAATCCGGTAAGCCCGTTGGAACCTGATTTTTCGTATTTTTTTGCATACTCTAAAAGCAAACGCAGATTTGCAATTCGAAGTTCACTGTTAGACATTGCCTGAACAATATTTAAGTATCCGGATTTTTCATATGCATAATGAATAAGTCTGTCACAAGGCATTGTCGCAGATAAAGTTCGGTACTCATCTATTTCTTTCAAGAATTTTGATACTCTGTCGTTCAGATTCGATTCCGCTTTAGGATTTTCATCTGATTTTTTACTGTTACAATTATCCCCCGTTGCCGCTTTAACAACAGCAAGGTAAAGTGAAGAATTACGCGAGTTTTTACGTATATCCGCCATATCATCGGCAGTAAAGCCGTAAATAGGACTCATCATGACCGCAAGAAGCGGTATATCCTGCATTGGATTATCTATTATTCTAAGCATCGAAATTATTACGCCTATTTCTTTTGAGCCAAAAAAACTTCCGCCTGTATCTGCCCACGCAGGTATGCCGACTGATTCCAGTTGTTTTGCGTACTGATGGGCATATTTATTTGCACTTCTAAGCAATATGCAAATGTCTTTATACACAACAGGGCGCTGTTCACCATTATCTGTAACCATCATCGGTTTAGTTGTTAATTGATAAATTACATCGGCAATATGACGGCTTTCCGCTTTAATCATATCTTTGTCTTCATTGTCGTCGATTGATGAAAGGTCTATTATGTCTAACTGTGCAGATGTTTCTTCGCACCGAGGATAGTCTGCACCCGCCTTTAATTCTTCTTCCTCTGTGTAATCCAGTTCACCGGTTTGCTTACTCATTAACTGACGAAAAACAAAATTTACAGTCTCCGTTACACCTTTACGGCTTCTGAAGTTTTTATCAAGTACAACACATGCGGGGTATTCGTCTTTTGACCTTTCATAGTTAGGGTACAGTTCACGGCGGCGCAAAAAAATCTGAGGCATTGCTTGACGGAAACGGTAGATACTCTGCTTAACATCGCCAACCATAAATAAATTTTTTTCATTTCTCGACACTGCACGGAAAATCATGTCCTGAGCTTCATTTGTATCTTGATACTCATCGACCATAACTTCATCAAACATACTTGAAATTTCCAATGCATCCTGCGTTGGTTCAAAACCGTCTTCTTTTTCATTAATGAGAAGTTTTATTGCGTAATGTTCCAAATCGCTGAAATCTGCTGCATGGCGCTCTTTTTTCAGCTGTTCCAGTTTTTCACCGAATTTTTCAGTCACTTCAACCAATTTGTCCATTATCGGTGAAAGTTTATTTATATCTTCACCGCATTGTTCTTTAGTTTCACTAAATAAAGAAGCAAGCTTTTTTATTGCTGACTGAACTTCTTTCCTCGAAGACTGTATTTTATTTTTTAAAGGGTCATCTTTGTATCCCCTTAACGATTTAAGCCTTTTATATGTAAAATTATTGGTTTGGTATTTGATATTGTCCCAGTTTTTAGAATTTATTTCTTCTTTTAAGCTTGATAAACCGGCTAAATCCGAATTGAAGCCTTCACTGTAAGCCTGTTCAATTTTTTCGTCTTCCTCCATAAGTTTTAGGGAATTTTGAGTTAATGATATAGAGTAATCAATAACATCTTTTCCATATGACAAAAGAGTTTTTCCCCAAACCGTGTCACAAGCACAGTTACCTGTTTTGTACATATTTGCTTTGTCTTTAAGCCATCTTTTAGGAAATGGGTGAGAACGCACAAAATCATAGAGATTGTTTACAGCTTTAATAATACGAACGTCATCTCGTCCGGTAGAAAAAGTTTCAACAAGGTTTAAAAACTCAATGTCTCCGCTTGAATAAAAATCTTCCAAAACACTTTCAAAGGCGTCACTTCGCAGTAATTGCATTTCAGTATCTTCAATTATACGAAAATCGGGTGCAATGCCAAGTTTATAAAAGTTTTCTTTTATTAATTCACTGCAAAAGCTGTGTATCGTACTTATATGAGAGCGTGTCAGCAAAATCTGCTGACGCTGTAAATTAACGTTCATTGGGTCTTTTTCAAGAAGATAGGATATTTCAGAAGCTATTCGGCTTTGCATTTCAGCTGCAGCCGCTTTTGTAAAAGTAACTACAAGAAGGCGGTCTGCATTAGTGGGATTTTCTGTGTCTGTAATTCTTTCGATTACACGCTGAACCAAAACAGCGGTTTTTCCCGAACCTGCTGCAGCGGATACAAGAAGAGTTCCGCCGCGTGCCTCTATTGCATCTTCCTGATTATAAGTCCATTGACGTGTGCTCATCTTTCTTCACCGCCTTTTCCGTTGTTTAACTGCAATTCTTCCATAACTTTGTCCCTGTCTAATTTTATCATTTCTCTTGTTTTATCGTCTTTTTCATGGCCGCATACAGCCGAATACGGACACCAGTCACAGGCATTGTATTCACCCGAAAGAGGTAATGCTTCTACATTTCCGCTGTGAAGCAGTTCTGCCATATCGCTTATAAGGCTTTTAATATATTTTTTTAGTATTTTAAGTTCTTCGGACGTAGCCACATGTTCACGTTTGGAGGGAACCCCGTCTTTCAAAATTACGGGAATATATCTTCCCTTCCCTCCTTCTTCCATAGCAAAAATCACTTCGGCATCGTCCAAAACAAGTCCGTCCATTTTAAGCTTTTTCTCTGCTTCTTTCCTTATTTTTTCTTCGGTTTCATTTTTGGAAACTGATACATCCGGACGGTTTGCCGGCATATATAAAACTCCGGCAGGCTTAATATTACCGTATTTTTCGTTTCCGTTTTCTATTAATGCCGCCAAATAAATAAGCATTTGCATATTTATTCCGTAAATAATATCTGAGAGCTTAAAATCCCTGTGTCCTGTTTTATAATCTACAACTCGTACATATTTTTCATTATCTAAATTCACTACATCAATTCTGTCAATTTTACCGTTAATTTCAGCTTTACCTCCATTGGGGAGATTAATAATAAGCGGTTTAATTTCACCCATACCTATTGGAAGTTCAAAATCAACCGGTTCAAATTTACTCTGACAGAGTTCCTGTGCAATATGAGAAATTATTATATAAGCTGATTCGGCAATACGTTTGAATAAATATAAAAACCTTGGAGTTCTGTTTTCCTCTCCGCCCATTTTTATATTTAAATACTCATTTAACAGCTTAATTATTTCATCCTTTAATTCTTGTGGTTCCATATCGTTTATTTTTTTACTGCTGTATTTTCTTAATATTTTTTCAAGTAGATAATGCATTAGGCTTCCGTATTCCAAAGCATCCATTTCAGCTGCTTTTCTTTCCTTTACATTCAAACCGAATCGGCAGAAATACTGAAATGGGCACAAATAGAATTTTTCTATCTGTGTTGCAGAAAGTTTAAGATCATTACCAAATAAGTCTCTTGCTTTTCCGCTGTCTTCAAAAACTTTAGGGACGTTTTTAGCTGAACGTTCAATCGAATTCACTCTATAATTTTCATGCTCATAAAAAATACTTTTAAGCGTTGCGGAAAGTGCCGTATTGTGTTTCCACTGCTGAGACATGAGTTCAAAACAAGGTTCTTTGGCATTGGCAAAATAAGTCGGTGGCAAAGTAAACCTATTTTTAACAGATATATTTTTTAATATTGAACATGCTTCATTAGGAATTGACGATGGTGAATTAGCTTCGCCCTCAAGCCCGGATACAGGATATGTGATAAATAATTTTTCTGAAGCTGCGCTCATTGCCTTATAAGCAAGAAATCGCTCCTGTACTGCAACTCCTTCCAGAGTGTCATTAAGTGGTAATTCTAAATTAATGAGCGTGCGGCGTTCACTGTCGCTGAAAACACAGTTTCCGGATGGAGAAAGTGGGAACTCGCCCTGTACCGTTCCGATAATAAATACTATTTTGGGTTCGCCCGTTTTTGTTCTGTCGGCGGCACCTACTGTGACTTCGTCCAAGCCTTGAGGAATACTTGCCATGTTGTTTGCTAAAATTACAATATGTAAAAGTTCCGCATACCTTGTATATTTTATTTTGTTTGCAGCAAGAACAAGCGCAGTTTGATCAAGTATACTCATAAGCAAATCCCAAAGTCTCAGCTGGCGGTCAGCAAGTTCCGGTTCGCCGCAATTTTCAAGCCGCTTTGCAAGTTCCCTCAAGTGTTTAGGTGCTTCAATATCCTGCAATAATTCAAATGATGCCGCAGCTATTTCTTCACCTGTTGCATTTTGGATTTTAGATGTAAACTTAATAAGCGGTCTAATCACCTTATTACGGCTCTCGTTGATTTCCTTTAAGACATTACTCTCATTCTCTGTCATCTTATCCGAAAAGCCCCTTGGGTTTTCAGTCCACTCACTTTTCCATTTTGCTCCTGAAATTTTCCATGTAAATATATAATTTTCAAGTTGTGAAATTTCATAAGTGTTAAGTCCGGTTAAGCCGGTCTTTAAGTATGTAAATATTGAATCCGAAGAAAAACCGGTTTGAACTATCTTAAATGCAGAAAGGACAAGCCGCATTATTGGTTCAAAATCTATGGATTGTGGTTTGTCCATAAAATACGGAATTTCCCAACGTTCGAGTGCAGAGTCCAATATGCCGCGATAACTGTCGGGTGAACGAGAAATCACCGCAAAGTCACGGTATCGAAATCCTTCATTTATAACCAAACGGCGTATAGTGGCGGATACATATTCGGATTCGTCGTATTTATTTTGAGCTTCATAAATTACAACATCATCATTATTTTCACAGCTAACGCTTTTATGATTAAAACGGTAGGCATTTTCTTCTATTGCGCAAAGCTGACTGCTTTTAAAACGAGCTGAGCTATTTAGCACTATGGGTGACGCAATTTTAACGTCATTATTTTTTGCAAGACGTTCAAGTTTTTTTGCTGTACGGCGAACAAGCGAAAAAAGTCCCATACCATGTTCCGAGTCATCCAGTCTGTCCGCACAGAGTGAAACATACAAATCATCTGCCTGTGCTAAAATCAAGTTTATAATATTGTATTCCTGTACGGTAAAGCTTTCAAAAGAGTCCAGTGCAACTGTATATCCTTCAAAAAAATTATGTACCTCTAAGATATTCTTTATTCTTGTAAGGTCATCAAGCGGGTCAATATAACTTTGACCTACAAGTGCATCATAAGAAGAGAGGATAAGGGATATTTCTGTCATTTTCTGCTTTAGTGTACTCTGTTTAAGTTCGTGCGCCGTATTTTCAATATCAAAAGGACTTATATTACACATTTTTAGTTCTGCAGAAGTAGAAAGAAGTAAATCTACAAGTTCGGTACTATCAGCATTTTTACGGTAAAAATTAAGGTTATCTTTAACCTGCTCCAAAGCAAGGCTCATAAAAATACTTCTGCCGCCGTCATCGAGTCTTCTTCCGGCTCCTCCGCCGTATGTGCGGTACACGGCATCGGTAAGTCTTGAAAAACTTGTAACGGATACCCTCTGTATATTCTTTTCACCGAGAAGCTGAAGCATTGCCCTTTCATTTTCAAATGAAGACTGCTCAGGAACAATAAGCATTAGCTTTTTTGAAGTAGTTTCTGCCATACCTTTTAAAGCCGTTCTAAGAGTATAAGTTTTGCCGCTTCCGGCTCTTCCCAAAATAAAATGCAGCACCGTATGCCACCAACTTTCAATATCTTTTAGATACTGATAATTATAGCATAGATGCTGCATATTAAAAAGGATGCAGGCTATGGGTATTATCTGTTATTTATGAAACTTTTCAGTTCCTCGTACAACTCAACTGTTTTAAACTTAACTTCAAAATCTCCCGTCTGCTTAACAATTTGAAGTTGATTTGAATTTAAAACATCGCTGAGTTCCTTAGATTCTTCTGCCG
>DHNU01000066.1:3005-8535 GCA_002407645.1 Ruminococcaceae bacterium UBA5408 | reverse complement strand
GGAACAAGAACCGAAATAAAGAATATGAACTCCTTCACACACATGACAAAGGCTATGGAATACGAAATTAATCGTCAAATAGACCTTTTGGAAAGCGGAGAAAAAGTAATACAGGAAACACGGCGCTATAATGAGTCAACAGGCTGTACTGAAAGTATGCGCGGAAAAGAAGATGCAAACGACTACCGCTATTTTAGAGAACCTGACTTAGTAACAATTCAAGTTTCGGATGAAGACATTCAGAAGATTAAAGAAAGACTTCCCGAGCCGCCTGAAGTAAAGCTTGAGCGTTACACAAAGGAATACGGTTTGTCGGACGCTGACGCAGACCTTATTATCAAATACAATAAAATTTCTAAGTATTTCGAAACGGCTTCAAAAGATGTTAAAAAGCCAAAAGTTGTGGCAAACTGCATCATAGGACAGATTTTCAGCCGTTTAGACGGCGATGGAGCCAAAGAAAATTTCGATATAAATGTTACTCCCGAAAACCTCAATGCTTTGGTAAAACTGCTTGATGAAGGTAAAATAAAAATGAACCTTTTGAAAGCTACACTTGAAAAGATGCTCGACACAGGAAAAGCCCCAAATGAACTTATAAGCGAAAAGGATATGGGGGGCGTTGACCCGGATAAGCTTAAAGCTGTCTGTGAAGAAGCCATAGCCGAAAATCCGCGCGCAGTATCCGATTACCTCGGCGGAAAAGAAAAGGCATTAAAAGCGATTTTAGGTGCTGTTATGAAAGCTACACGCGGCCGTGCAGATGCAGTCGAGGCAGAAAAATTATTAGCTCAGCTTATTAAAAAATAAATTTACAATATCTTTAATAAAATTTACCCCCAGGGTTATTTCAGTATTCCATACTGTTTAACCTTGGGGGTTTTGTCATTACTTATTTTCTTCAAAAATATAATTCGAAATTTCACTTTCGATGTTTTCCAATTCCTGAGCGTCTATCTTAGTAAGAAGTACTCTTTGCACTTCATCATAATATTTTTTTGCACGCCCAAGTTGTTTTGTTGCATTTGCAACTGCCGATTTATATTCAGTCATTACAGACGTAATTTCCGCGCGATATTTTTCATCAGTTTTTTCTTTTACTGCTGTCTTGTAGATATCTATAACTTTATCATTTGGGCGGGACGGATAGTATTCATGCGGTGATGTGCTGTCAAATAGGCACATATCCATTTCGCGGACAATAACCATATCGATGCTACTTGGGTCAAAAGCGCAGTGATATACTTCCGTATTAAATCCCAAATTCAAGGCATGCTCTGCAACTTTTTTCAAAAAAGTGGATTTACCCGTGCCCGGACGTCCCTTAATCAAATATCTCGTTCCAATTTGGCTCGTAAGATTTTCAATATAGTCAAATGAACCATTAATGGTAGCTGCTCCGAAATATCGGTGATATACTGTTCCCCGCTCCTTTGATTCCTTTTGTTTAAAAATATCTTCTATTGTATCTTCAGCCAAACGGTTAGCGGCATCAAAATCCATATTTGATATATAAATTTTTTCCCACTTATCATGAATTTTTAAAGCCTCCGCAAAATGACTCCATGCCGTTTGAAGACAAGCTTTTGTTTGTTTTAACCCTGCATTTGTTAGTAAAGATTCGATATTATAAACTTGATTGCTGTATAACGGAAAGTTTATTATACCTACACCCACTTCACGCACTATAACGCCTTCGAGAGAATTGTCAAGGCAGTTATGTATGAGTTCCGTTTGGTAACCCATATCTCGAGCTTGGAAGCAGATATTAGATATAATGTCCAACATTACAACTGAAGGATACCCATTAAAGCGTACAACTTTGTCTAAATCCGCAAAATTTGAGTCCATCAAGCTTACATAACCCTTGGAGCTGTTAGAATTAACAAAATAATTTATCGAATTACACAATAAAATCATCCTCCTTTAATCATATCTTATTATATGAATAAATTTACTTCTAATGCACAAAACCGTTTGGAGCATGAAATAGCGCATTATTAAAAACAAATAAAAATCTTATATATTTATGTTATAGTAACAAAATGTTTTAATAATTCCTATATTGAATTTTTTATTGTACCATACTCTGATTTGAATATTTTTTAAGTCGTATTTAATTATTTTTTCTTTATATTAATCTATATTGTAAATGTCTGATAAAAATATCTAAAAAGCCTGTATGTTAAATTAATAACTGATATATTAGTGTCCAAAGCCTTCAAAACTGCTTTGGACATCCTTTTTTTACTTGTAAGCTAATAGCTTCATATATTTGTGTTAGCTAAATACTTTTTTCCTGCGAAAAATAAACGGATGATACATAGACAAAAAAATGAGAGAATTATAATCTTTTTAAGATTAATAAATCCTCTCAAATTTTTATATTATTATTTATTTTTATTTGCGATATCTCTTGCAACTACAACACCTGTTACGGAAGCCTGCATAAGACCTCTTGTAATACCTGCGCCGTCGCCAATGGTATAAAAGTTTTTAATTGATGTTTCAAAATTATTTTCAACCGAAACCTTTGATGAATAGAACTTAACCTCAACACCGTAAAGCAATGTATTTTTTGAATATAGTCCGGGTGCAAGTTTATCAAAAGCTTTAAGAGCCTCAACTATACTTGTCAGGTGGCGGTGCGGCAGTACAAATGATAAATCTCCGGGAACCGCATTTTTTAATGTTGGAACAGTAGTAGACCTTTTAAGCCTGTTTACATCCGTACGCCTTCCCAAAAGCAGGTCACCAAGTCGCTGAACCATGATACCGCCGCCCGTAAGCATATTTCCAAGCTGAGCAATATATCTTCCGTATTGAATAGGTTTATTAAAAGGCTGTGTAAATTGAGTTGAAACAAGTAAAGCAAAATTGGTGTTGTCGCTGTGCTTGTCTTCATCCGCATAAGAATGTCCGTTTACAACGGCAATCCCACCGTCTATATCACTTTCATAGTGTTCTTCGCTTACGATGCCGCCCGGGTTCATACAAAAAGTTCTTACTTTATTTTCAAAGGTATCCGAGTAGTAGACAAGTTTAGCTTCGTATAAATTCTTTGTAAGATGATCCATAACTGCATTCGGAACTTCTACGCGTACTCCGATATCGACTTCATTATTTGTTGTGGAAAGCTTGTACTCTTTAGAGATGCGGGCAAGCCAGTCCGCTCCCCCACGTCCGGGTGCGGCTACTACATAAGGTGCTTTGACAAGGGTGCGTTCATTATTTTTATCAATAAGCCAAACGCCTTGAACTTTTCCGTTTTCTTCATAGATAGTATCCGCTGTTGTATATTCACGAAATTCAAAATTAGTCCACTTTACAAGGTAATGGTACATGTTGCGCAAAACGTCATAAGAATACTCAGTCCCCATATGCCTTACAGGACATGGAATCAGCTGGATATTTTCTCTTTTTGCTTCATAAGATATTTTTTCAGCAAATTTGTCGCTCTTTCCGAACACCTTGTCCGGTGCGCCAAACTCCAAATAAGTTCCGTCAACATATTTTATTAATTCTCTTGCTTTTTCAACCGGCATATAGTCGGTTATGTTTCCGCCGACTTCCTCTGAAAGAGAGAGTTTTCCGTCAGAAAAAGCACCTGCTCCTGCCCAGCCGTTCATTATATTACATGTTTTGCAATGTGCGCACTGTCCTGAAGTCCTTGCCGGACAAGTTCTGCGGTCGATTGTACTCCCAGAATCAACAATAAGCACTTTTTTATCCGGAGAGAGTTTGTGCATTTCAAGCGCGGTAAAAATTCCCGCCGGTCCTGCACCGATAACGATTAAATCATAGTCATACATATTTTTTTCTTCCTCACGTTTTATATTAAGAAAATTAAGCAAAACATTCGTAATTATACCATAAGTTTTCCTATTGTCAAATACTTTTATCTATCATTGACATAAATGATTTTTCAAAAGATGTATCATTTGATTTTGTACGCTTTTTTACTTTTCCGTATCTTTTTCCGGACCTTCTTATTTGCTGCCCAAGCGCGCGTTCAAACAGAAGGCGGTCCATATTGGAATCATTATAGACCATGCCGTTTTGATTTAGTACCTTTGCGCCTTTTGCCAGTGCCATTGCAGCAACTCCGAAATCCTGTGTAACAACTATATCGCCATCTTCAATCATGTTAACTAAACGTATATCTGCACTGTCTCGTCCTTTATCTACCGTTATAACTTTACTGTATCCGTCATCCAATATATGACTTGTATCAATCAGCATAGTAACGGGTATATTATATTTTTTTGCAAAACGTACAATTATATCTTTAACCGGACAGGCATCTGCATCTACTAAAATCTGCATAAAAATTTGCCGCCTCCTTTCATGTCTTCTGTTATCATTATATCATATTTTCAGCCTGTAGTGACCAATCTTTCGGTATAACTTACAAATGTTTCCAAAATAGTATTAATAAGAACGTATTGATTATAGTAAGGAAAAAGCTGCCTATATATGCAGCTTTTTTAGTTATTTATTATATTTTTCTAAAATTTCAATAACATCTTTTAAGGACTTAACACAAGCGAAAAGTTTCTTTTTGAGTTCTTCGTCAGGTGAAACCAAATCGGGTACCATTATTGTTTTAATTCCTGCTCTGTATGCCGCTGTTATTCCATTTGGAGAATCTTCAAGTACAAAACATTCCTCGGTTTTCACATTAAGTTCATCAGCAGCTTTTAAGTAAATCTCCGGATTTGGCTTTGATTTTTCAATCATATCCCCGCAGATAACTTTATCGAAAAACTCAATTACCTTTATATGTGTCAAATAATCTTCCGCCCTTTTTCTCGGTGTGGAAGTTGCAACAGCTGTTTTGTAGCCATTATTTTTAAGAAACTTTAGCAGTTCGTATAATCCGGGTTTAACCGGAATTCCGTTTTCTTTAATATACTCTTTTACATATTGATTTTTAAGTTCAATAAAATCGTCATATTTAAAATCTTTTCCAAAATGTTTAAAATACAGTTCTTTTATAAAGGCAGGCGTTAAACCCATCTCCTTAAAAAAAAGTTTATCCGTATAATTGTATCCAAGTTCTTTTCCGGCTTTTTCACAGCAAAACCTTGCCATTTTTTCGGAATCAATCATCAACCCGTCCATATCAAAAATAACTGCTTTTATCATTTTATTACCTCATTCATTATTTAAGTTTTGGAAAAAGTTCATTTCCGTTTTGAATTTTCTTGTAATTTTCGAGCACGCCATCGTTTAAATCAATAGTTATATGCTTTTTAGCGGCTTTTTTTAATCTGTCTTCGTAAATATTAAGTTTTTCAAGTTTCTTTAAAATTTTCTCCTTCTGTTTTATCGGAATATCTTCATTGAGCATTTGCTCTTCAATCGTGGGCTTAACCTGTGCCGAATAATTCGATGCTTTGGAAAGTGTATCAGCATTATAAGAATGAATATAAAGAAATGCTTTGAATTCTCCCCCATCAAGCATCCAGTATATAGGCCTTTTTTTATAAGTTTTAACATGGTCACGATAAAACCTATTTAAAAAATA
>DHNU01000066.1:0-2774 GCA_002407645.1 Ruminococcaceae bacterium UBA5408 | reverse complement strand
AAAACAGCTTTTATAAATTTAATAAAATTTTCGGCTATATTGTTTTTTAAGCACGGTGTAACGGGTATTATGTCTTTTCTGTTTTCATAATTAAACCCGTTTACATTATAGCGGCCAAACATACATCCGACACTGAAACTTAAAAGACTCCTTATATCAGTAGAAACATTAGCTTTATGTACCATAATGTCCCTATCCTCAACATTTGGAGATATACCGTCTTTCAAGCCGTAAATATCAATAAAAGTTTTATTTATTTCCTCTTCATTCTTTTTTAAAGCATTAAACTGATGCTTAGTAAAATAATCCCAGCTTTCAAACGCTTCGGATATTTTACAATTATTGCTTGGCTTAAACCGAATAAGAGGGTGAATTTTAAAATTCCAGCTTGTTTCAAAAGAGTCCCAGTCATTTTGTGAAATAGAGATATTTTCTAAAACAAGTTTTTCAATTTTGTCCCTTTGTTTTTCTTCTATGCGAAGCGGCAGTTTAGCAATATTCCCCGCTTGATAATTAAGAGTCGGATTAATCAAATTGAGCATCTCAAAAGCAGAATTACTCGATAAAAATCCGAGAGTATAAAGCATATCTTTTTCATTCTTTACAAAAACCGACGAACCGGCTATATCAAACACAAAGCCTTTTGGATAATACCTTACACCGAATTTTGACGAACTTACAAATGACCATGAAATACTCGGCTTAAAATAATAATTTTGTCCCGGGAATGACGCCGACTGCCCGCTTTTAACCCTGTATTCGCTTATTTCATACCCAAAATCTTTAAAGTTTACCACATACTCGTGGTTGCCGTACCATTTTCTGAAATCTCCGCCTTTATTATACGGATACCATATCTTACTGCTTGCAAGGCATTCTGTTTTATCTGAACAATCAAAAAATATTTCATTCTTGGGGACTTCATACCAAAAACGCAGAAAACGTTTATTATCACATGTAAAAAGCCCGTTTGTTACTGTCGCCTTTTCGGACAGACTCGGAGACCCTTTAAAAATTTTAGCGGTTTCTCCGTGTGCCCAGTAGGCAATCGGCGAACCGGGTATTGATGAGAAAAATTCTGACGGTGTTTCGAACAAATAAGTACATTTTGGGTTATTAACAGCATCTAATACTTTTTGTTTCTGCACCTCCATACCGCCCTTAAAATCGGAAAGTCTAATGTATACTCCGGGTTTACTTTCTTTCCCGTTTTTAAGGACAAAAGTGCAAATCGGTACGGTTGCTTCCTCAAATGCGGAATATTCCAGCTGAACAAGTGAAGAAATAGATTTATTTTTAATTATGTATTCCCTTAATTTCTCATAAGTTTTTATAAACATCCAAACAAAAGGAGACATAAACGCACTGTATCCGTTTTCTATACAAAAGTCAAAGTTCCTGTATATAAAAACAGAAAACAAATCACCGGAATAATCTTTATAATGTTTATTTACATAATTTTTAAGCTTTTTGTCCATTCTGTTTAGGTAAGGCGGATTAGTTGCAACCACTGTATATTTATCTGCCATAACCTTTGCCTGACGTAAAAGAGGGACAAGCATTTCATTCATATCTTTGTGATATGCTATTGTAAACAAGTCTTCACATTGGCTGTTGTTAAGTTCAGCAATACGCTCAAAAACTCTGTCAAAGTCAATGTCCTTAATTTTAACGACACTTCCGAAACTTCCTGCATCATGAAGTGATGATACAACTTCCTGTAAGTCCGACTTCATTTTTTTATCTTTACCTGCTACAAAAGATAAAACGTTCTCACCGATATTTTCAAAATCGCCTATAGAATAAATATTTAAATGACCGAAACTGTAAAAAATATCCTTATTATAACTTCCGGCTTTCATTAAAAGGGCAAAATATGCGAGTTCGTATGAGCGCCTGTCAATATCAAGTCCATATATATTTTTCTTAATTATAAGTTTGGCGGCATCATATTCCGAATATCCGCATTCCTTATAAATTTCCATAAGCACATCAAAAGCGTACACCAAAATATGCCCGCTTCCCATACATGGGTCGAGTACTTTTATATCTTCCGGAGAAATATTCTCATTAACTGTTTCATCATCATTATTTAAGTAAAATTTAAGTTTTTCTTTAAGGAAACTTTGTGGATTTCTCTCAAGCCAATACTTTCCAAGAGAGTTGTCCACCATATAACGTACAATCCAGTCGGTAGTAAAAAACTGAGTAGCCGCAGGAACGTCTTCATTTTTCACTCTGCCGCCGTAAAGATTGATAACCTCATTTTTGCGGGCATCATTATAATATTGATAAAGCCAACCGACAATTTCGACTCCGTCTTTAAAATCTTCTTCCGGAATTCTATCTACAATACTCCGTGCAACGCCTTTTTCATCTTTATATGACAATTTTAAAAGAGGTTTTAAATAAGTTAAAGAGCTGCCGAAATAATCAGGAAGTATTTTTTCAAGTGAGGAACAGCAGTCTATAAACAGTTCCGTATAAAGTTTATCCGTGTGTTCATCAACAGGAATCTTGTCCAAAATATCTGGCACAGTTTTTCCTTGTATTTTAGATGATAATACACGAATTCCATTTGGAAGAAATCCGTTTACTTCCATATAACGCACTCCGACAATCCGTTTAAACCATGTATATGAAACTTCCTCTACAACAGAATTGATACCCTTTTCCTCAATATCTTCCGAAAGCTTAGGACATTTGTTATCTTTTTGTGCAGTCAATTCCACGACCTTTTGCGCTACCGATATCATCAGAGTTTTTCTCGCGCC
>DHNU01000014.1 GCA_002407645.1 Ruminococcaceae bacterium UBA5408 | reverse complement strand
TATTGGTACGGGTGACAGGACTTGAACCTGCATGCTTTCGCACCAGAACCTAAATCTGGCGTGTCTGCCAATTCCACCACACCCGCGTGTGCAAAAGCTATTATATCGTAATAACAGCTTTTTTGCAAGACTTTTTTATTTAATTATACCTTTTTCCAACATTGACTGTGCAGCAAGCATTGCACCTAATTTTCCGCTGTGGAAATTAAGTCCGCCCTGCATCCATGCAGCATAGGGTTCACGCAAAGGAGCATCAGCAGAAAGCTCGATTGAAGCGCCAAGCGTAAACGCGCCTGCCGCCATAATTACTTTACAGTCATAGCCTGGCATATCCCAAGGTTCGGGGACTACAAACGAATCAACCGGAGAGCCCTTTTGAATTCCTTGACAAAACGCGATAAGAGCCTTTTCTTCCCTAAGTTTTACCGCCTGAATAATATCGGCGCGCGGTTCATTATATTTAGGAGTTACATCATATCCCAAAATGCTAAACAGGGCTGCTGTAAACACCGCCGTTTTAAGTGCTTCGCCCGTAACATGCGGAGCATTGAACGCACCCATAAAAAGTTCTCGGTTGTTTCCGAGTGTAGCTCCGATTTCTCTGCCAGTTGCCGGAGTTGTCAATCGATATGAGCAGCTTTCCACTAAGTCTTTACGTCCTGCAATATATCCGCCGGTAGGAGCAATTCCGCCTCCCGGGTTCTTAATAAGCGAACCCGCCATTAAATCTGCGCCACGGCTTGTCGGTTCCTCTTTCTGAACAAACTCTCCGTAACAGTTATCGACCATTACAATACAGTTCGGCGCTTTTTCCTTTGCTGTTTTAGCTATCTTCTCGATATCTTCAACAAATAACGACGGACGCAGGCTGTATCCGCGTGAACGCTGAATATAAACCATTTTTATATTAGGATTTACTCTTTTTCCTATTTCATCATAATCGGGAGTTCCGTCGCTTTTTAATTCAACCTGCTCATATTTTACTCCGAATTCTTTAAGAGAGCCGTTCCCGTCGCCTGTAATTCCGATTACGCCGCGCAGGGTATCGTAAGGAATCCCTGTTACACTGAGCATTGTATCGCCCGGACGGAGTACGCCAAACAGCGCAACGGTTAATGCATGCGTTCCGCTTACAAAATTATGTCGCACAAGTGCATCTTCCGCGCCCAATGCTTTTGCATAAACACAGTCAAGTGCATCCCTTCCGCGGTCGCCGTAACCGTAACCCGTTGAAGACACAAAATGGCTTTCACTTACTCCTGCTTCATTAAACGCCGCAAGCATCTTTTGCTGGTTATAGTCCGTAGTTTCATCTATTTTCTTAATACTCTCTTCTGACATTTTAATGGCTTTTTCAGCCGCTTGTTTTATTTTACTGTCAATTTTAAAATATGGATACAGCATTTTCATTCCTTCTATTTAATCATCATAATTTGTTCTGCCTAAAAGCGGCTTTCCGTCTCTTCCCAAAAGTACAGTAAGTCCACCGGAATAACCGTTATAAGTTTCAAGGTACTCTACACCTGTTTCTTTATCAAGAAGTATTCTGATACCGTTTAATTGACCTTCACTGTAAACGACTTCAAACCTTTTTTCTTTCATATATTACTACTCCCTAAACAGTCATTTCTGCAAATTTACCACAATTGACAAACCCAAAGCTCTCATAGAATTCCTTGTTTTCGTTCTGCCCACGCAATATATATATTTTTTCCTGTTTAAGCTGAGCTATCAGTTGTGAAATGGTTTTATGTCCCAACCCTTTAAGTCTGTACTTCGGATGTACTGCAACAGCAGAAAGTATTGCATTTTTTTGTGTAAAAGCTGAACATAACGCACAGGAAACCAATTCTTCATCCTCGCTCATTCCAACCGAAACTGCTGTACCATGACGGATACGGTGTGACATATCCATATAAAACGGTTCAAATTCCGGCGGTGTGAATGTATCGGATTCGCATTCTGTTAAAAGTTCATGTACTTTCCTAAGACTTGGATTGATTTCAAACGTTAAGTTTTTTTGAAGTTCTTTACTGTTGTTATATTCCATAATCTGCCCATAATCTGAAACATTAATCCCTAATTTTTTCGACGTGTTTAAGCCGCACAAAACACGCGTAGCCCCGGTCATTGGAATAAAGTCCTTTAATTCTTCGAAATCCGCTTCAGCCTGTTCTTTAATGCTTAATACAGCACAATCATCAAGTTTTAATATTGCTGTATTATCATCCTGAATCCAAAACTGGGCAAAAGGTTCATTCATGCCGTAAGCTTCGGCAGTTGAAATAATACGGCATCCAAAGACATCATTGTCAAAAGTGGAAAGCTTATCAAAATATTCCGCTTTTTTAATCATTCTGTTCCTCTCCCGAAATCATTTCTGCAAGCTTTAATACCAATTTATTTACACTTGCGAAGTCCTCCTGCGATATCATTCCAACCGCAGAGTGCAAATATCGACATGGCAGTGAAACTGCAATTGTTCTTACACCGCTTCTCGAAATATGTATTGCGCCCGCATCGTTGCCACCTGCGACCGCAAGTTTGGGTTGGCATTTTACATTTATCTGTTTTGCCGCTTCAAACGCCATACTATAGTATTTTTTGTCGTAAATCGTACGTCTGTCCATAAATGAAACAGCAGCACCGCTTCCTAATTTACAGACCTGATTTTCTTTTTTAACATTCGCGACATCGGCCGCTGTAGTACTTTCGACAACAATAGCCGCCTTAGGTTCTACCGCAAAAGCAGCTGTTTTTGAACCTCGCAGTCCAATTTCCTCCTGCACCGCAAAAACAAACGTCATGTCGTACTTTAAATCACTTTTTATCATATTTATTAAAACAGCACAGCCTGCACGGTCATCGAGTGCGCGGCTTTTAATCATGCCGTAAGAAGTATCGAAAATAGAATCAAAAGTTACTGAGTCGCCGGGCGAAACATATTTCGACGCTTCTTCCTTATCCACTGCGCCAATATCAATATAAAGGTCTTTTACGGGTACGGAATTTTCTTTCTCTTCATCCTTTAAAAGATGAATTGGTTTTGCGCCGATAACTCCTTCGATTTTGCTTCCAACCGTAACAGGTTTACCGCAAAGTACACGGCGGTCTATCCCGCCCACCTCGGTAAACTTTAAAAGTCCGTCTTCGGTAATATGGGTTACTATCAGCCCGACTTCGTCCATATGTGCATTGAGCATAAGTTTAGTTTTCGGACGATTTTTACCCTTTTTAAAAGCAATTATATTTCCGAGCGGTGATATTTCTATACTGTCTGCATATGATTTAATCTCACCCAAAATAATATCGCGCACTTCATCTTCATTGCCCGAAATACCGCGTGCAATGCAGAGTTTTTCCAAAAGTTTTAAGTCAGCCATTACTCCACCCCCTTTATGTATTCAGCCATAAGTTTTGCCGTGCTTTCTACATCGGCAAGGTCTATAACTTCTACAGGGGTATGCATATACCTTAATGGTATGGAAATCAGTGCGGACTTTACTCCCTTGCGGCTCATTGCAATTTCGTCTGAATTTGTTCCGGTGGAATTTCCCATAACGTCAAGTTTATATGTAATATTGTTTTTTTCGGCTGTTTTAATAAGCTTATCAGTCATACTGCGGTCAAGCGCCGGAGCAATTCCAATCATCGGACCGCCGCCGAGTTTACCGCATTTTTCCGGCGGAACATTCGGCTGTTTTGCAAAACTCACGTCTATAATAATCGCCTCGGTCGGCTTAATTT
>DHNU01000062.1:4193-7537 GCA_002407645.1 Ruminococcaceae bacterium UBA5408 | reverse complement strand
TCGCGCTCGCCAAGGCAGATGACGTTTCCGTATTTGTCGCATAGTATCTGCATTTCAATATGTTTTACGGGAGATAAATACTTTTCCATATATACTGCACCGTCGCCGAATGCGCTGAGAGCTTCGGATGAAGCGGTTTGAAAGGCGTTTTTAAGCTCTTTTCGGCTGTTAACGGTGCGGATACCTCTGCCGCCGCCGCCCGCTCTTGCTTTAACAAGAAGTGGATAGCCGATTTCGTCCGCTTTTTCTTCAATAGTGCTTTCATCCTCGATTATGTCACAGCCCGGGACAACGGGAACACCCGCCGCGCGCATAGTCTTTCTTGCGGCGTCTTTGTCGCCCATTTTGCGTATTAAGTCGGCCGAAGGACCGATAAAAGTTATGCTGCATTTTTCGCACAGTTCGGCAAATTCGGCATTTTCCGAAAGAAGACCGTACCCGGGGTGAATTGCCTGTGCCCCTGTTGCAACGGCGGCGGAAATAATAGCTTTCATATTAAGGTAGCTGTCTTTTGCCGAAGCCGCACCGATACATACACTTTCGTCTGCAAGGCTAACGTGCAGAGAATCTCTGTCGGCGTCCGAAAAAACCGCTACACTTGAAATCCCCATTTCCTTACAGGCACGGATAATTCGAACCGCAATTTCACCACGGTTTGCAATTAAAATCTTAGAAAACAAAATTGTCCCCCCACTCTTATCCGTCGATTACAGCAAAAGACAGTTCTCCGCTTACAGCGAGTTTGCCGTTTGTGTATCCCTTAACCGCGGCAAAACAGAACGGCCCTTTCCGTCTTTGTATAGTACATTCGGTTTTGAAAGTGTCGCCGGGAAGAACTTTATTTTTAAATTTAACTTTATTTATTCCCGTAAAATACGGCGTTTTCCCCTTAACATCACCGGAAAAAAGGATGCAGCATGACTGCGCCATAATTTCACAGAGAATTACGCCCGGAACGATGGGTTTACCGGGGAAATGTCCCTTTAAAAACCATTCATCGCCCTTTATTTTATATTCACCCATGGCGGTATTTTCGTCGGCTTTTTCCACTCTGTCAATTAAAAGCATAGGCTCTCTATGGGGCAGTATTTTTTTAATTTCTTCTCTTTCCATATTAAACACCTTCATTTTATCTTAAAAAGTATTTGACCGTATTCGACAACCTGACCGTTTGAGGCACAGATTTCCGCGACTTCGCCGTCACATTCCGAATTTATTTCATTTAAAAGTTTCATAGCTTCAATAATGCAGAGAGTGTCGCCTTTTTTAATTTTAGAGCCGACTTGTACATAAGGCTCCGCCTGCGGTGAAGGTGCGGAATAAAAAACACCTACTATCGGCGATTTTACAAGTGTGCAGCCGCTTTCTTCGTCCGACTGCGGCGCTTTTTCGTCTTTGGCGGGGTCGGATGTTTTCGTTACTTCCTGTGCTGTATTGTTATTGCATGTAGAATCCTCAAAAAGATTTCTTTCCATACGCAAAGTCGTGCCGTTTTCGGTAAGTTCAAACATTGTTAAGGAATTTTTCCTCATTGTTTCGGCGATTTCCTTTACCTGCTTTGTGTCCATATTAATCCGTCCTTTCGTATATCAAAGGGTTAACCGTTAAATTTTTTAAAAGCAATACTTGCGTTGTGTCCGCCGAATCCGAGTGAAACGGAAACAGCAATGTTAATGTCCTTTTTCCTTGCTTTGTTGGGTACATAATCAAGGTCACATTCTTCATCTTTTTCGCGGTACCCTATTGTGGGTGGGATAATGCTGTTTTTAAGAGATAAAACGCTGGCAATAGCTTCGACCGCACCTGCCGCACCGAGCATATGCCCGGTCATTGACTTTGTGGAGCTGATAAGTGCGCCGTCAGCCTTGTCGCCGAGTGCTTTTTTAATTGCGATTGTTTCGGATTTATCGTTTAAAGGAGTACCCGTACCGTGTGCGTTTATATAAATTTCGGTTTCGTCCTGCATTCCCGCTTCTTCGATTGAAAGTGAAATTGCCCTTGCACCGCCTATTGCTTCGGGGTGCGGCGCTGTTATGTGGTATGCGTCGCAGGTATTGCCGTAACCGCTTAATTCAGCATATATTTTTGCGTTTCTCGCTTTTGCGTGTTCGTATTCCTCTAAGATAAGAACTCCTGCGCCCTCTCCCATAACAAAACCGTCACGGCGTTTGTCGAACGGAATGGAGGATTCTTCGGGTATGTTTTTAGTGGAAAGAGCCTTACAGTTTGTAAAGCCTGCAATAGAGAGCGGATTAATTGTGGCTTCGGTTCCGCCTGCTATAACAGCGTCTGCAAAGCCGAATTTAATTGCGCGGAAAGCTTCGCCCAAAGCGTGGGTTGAAGTGGCACACGCAGTAACTACGGGAAGGCACGGCCCCTGTGCGTTGTGACGAATGGCAACGTTTCCAGCCGCCATGTTGGAAATCATCATCGGTACAAAAAACGGGGAAACTTTTCTTGCCCCGCCCTTAAAAAATTTATCGCATTCGTTTACGAAAGTGTTCATTCCGCCCGTACCGGAACCGATGTAAACTCCGAGCCGTTCTGGGGCAACAGTCCCCGAAATACCGCTGTCATCCATTGCCTGAGAGGCGGCGGCGCAGGCGTATTGGGTGAAAAGGTCTGTTTTTCGTATTTCGCTTTTTTTCATATATTTTTGCGCATCAAAGTTTTTAACTTCTGCCGCTATTTTAACTTTAAAGTCTGAAGGGTCAAATCTGGTAATAAAATCAATACCGCATTTGCCGTTTATCAGGCTGTTCCAAAATTCATTAACTGTGTTTCCAACGGGCGAAATAACGCCCAATCCGGTTACAACAACTCGTTTCATGTTTTAGTCCTCTCTAAAATAATTTATCATTCACACTGCCTGTATTCCATTGATAGTGTTTCAAACAGTTCTTTTACCGATACAATTTTGTTTACTTTATATCCGTTTGCACCTATAAAGGCGAACCCGTTTTCAAGTTTTCCCTTACAGGCATTAATAAGCGCAGCGGATATGCAGTAGGGGCTTATTTCCTTTTTACAGGTCGTGATACAGTGAAACGGACAGCTTTTGGGGTGTCGTTCACCGTTTTTGGCTTCGTTCAAAAATCCATTCATAATCGCACGTCCCGGAAGTCCGACGGGGCTTGTTATGATGCCAATGTCTTCTTTTTTGCATTGAACATATGCGTTTTTAAAAGCAATGTCGGCATCGCATTCATTTGTTGCAACAAAACGTGTTGCCATTTGAACTGCGGAAGCACCTAACTTGAAGAATTTTTTTATGTCGGCACCCGAAAAAATACCGCCTGCCGCAATTACGGGAATTTTTTTACCGCTTTCCTTTTCAATCCGCC
>DHNU01000062.1:2666-3973 GCA_002407645.1 Ruminococcaceae bacterium UBA5408 | reverse complement strand
TGTTTAAATCCGAGGTGTCCCCCGGCAAGCGGACCTTCCACAACGAAAGCATCGGGAATATAATCGTATTTTTCTTTCCACCATCTTGAAATAGTTATAGCCGCACGAGCAGATGAAATTATAGGAACAAGTTTTGTTTTCGAACCTTTTTTTAAAAAACGCGGCATGTTAAGCGGAAGTCCCGCACCCGCAAAGATTACGTCTATACCTTCTTCTGCAGAAGCTTTGACCATTTCTCCGAAATTGCCCATGGCTGCCATAATGTTAATTCCGAGTACGCCGTCTGTTTTTTTGCGTGCAAGACGTATTTCTTCTTTAACAGCCTCGATACTTTCCTTAATACCTGCGCCGCGGTTTTTTATCAAACTGATTCCTGCGGCGGAAATAACACCCAAAGCACCCTCGTTTGCAACGGCGGAGGCAAGCCCTGAAAGGGAAATTCCGATTCCCATTCCTCCCTGAACAACGGGGGTAGGTACAACAAGTCCGTCTATTACAAGTGGCTCCTTATCAAAATAAGACATAGTTTCCTCATTTCTCCGCAAAGCGGAATAACTTAATTTACATACAAAGTCCGCCGTCGATTTTTATAACTTCTCCGGTAATGTAAGCGGCTTCGTCGCTTGCCAAAAATGCCGCCAAATTTGCAATATCTGTTGGAGTACCCATTCTTTTAAGCGGAACGGCATTAACGGCTTCTTCCTTTACTTTGTCGGGAAGTGAAGAAGTCATATCGGTTTCGATAAACCCGGGCGCTATTGCGTTACAGGTTATATTTCTTGACGCAAGTTCCTTTGCGGCCGATTTTGTAAGACCGATAAGCCCCGCTTTTGCAGAGGAATAGTTTGCCTGACCTGCGTTGCCTATGATTCCCGAAACGGAGGTTATGTTAATAATTCTTCCTTTCCGTTTCTTCATAAAATGGCGGTATGTGTGTTTTATCATATGAAACGCACCTTTTAAGTTCGTGTTCAATACTGCGTCGTAGTCTTCCTCTTTCATTGAAAGAATAAGTCCGTCACGAAGAATTCCCGCGTTATTTATAAGAATATCAATACCGCCGAAATCGGAAATAATTTCGTTAACTGTATTTTTTGACTCATTAAAATCCGAAACATCACAGCGGTAAATTTTTGCTTTTACACCTAACTGTTCAATTAAGCAAAGTGTTTCTTCAGCCGCTTTTTCATTGCCTGCGTATATTATTGCGACGTCTGCGCCGCTTTGAGCCATTTTAAGAGATATAGCCTTGCCGATTCCTCTTGAACCGCCTGTTACGACGGCTGTTTTTCCGTTCAGCATATTTT
>DHNU01000062.1:0-2435 GCA_002407645.1 Ruminococcaceae bacterium UBA5408 | reverse complement strand
CTGTGGAGAAATTTTACGAATAAGGCCGCAAAGAGTTTTCCCCGGGCCGACTTCTATAAAAGTATTTATACCGTCTTTAATCATATTATTTATAGTCTTTTCCCAATAAACAGGGTGGTTTACCTGTTTCGACACAGTTAATGCGATATTTTCACCATAGGGTTCGGAAGTTAAGTTAGCGTAAATCGGGATATTGGGTTTATTAATTTTTATCTTCTTAAGTTCTTTATAAAGTTTTTCTGCGGCTTCGTCCATAAAAGGGGAATGAAACCCTCCGCTTACTGCAAGCGGTACGGCTCTTCCGCCGGATTCTTTTACTTTCTGACAGAATGGCTCAAGCTCATTTTTACTTAAAGCAACGACTGTTTGACCTTTACAGTTATAATTTACAGGATAAGCTTTTTCATATGAAGAGCAGAGCTTTTCGACTGTTTCGGCGGACAGCTTTAAAACAGCCGCCATTGCGCCGGGATTATTCTCCGCCGCCCGCTGCATAAATTCCGCGCGCTTTAAAACGAAATTAAATCCGCTTTCCAAACTGAATACACCACTGAAAGTGAGGGCGGCGGTTTCGCCGAGCGAAAAGCCGGCAACTGCCGACGGAATAATCCCGAGGGATTTTAAACACTCCGCTGCCGCCAAATCAACACAGAAAACGCATGGCTGTGTATTTATGGTTTCCGATAATTCATCCTTAGTTCCGTTAAAACATTGATTAGACGTATTTGGGCGGATACTGTCTGCAGTTTTGAAAATTAATTTTGCCGCAGTGTTTTTTGCATATAAATCTTTTCCCATACCGGGGTATTGTGCGCCCTGTCCTGAAAAAACAAATGCTATTTTATCCATTTTGATATACCACCCAATACAGTTTCAGCCTCGCCGAACATTTCTTTGATAATGTCGGAAGCAGGTTGTTCCTTTTTAACAATAGCGGCGATTTGACCTGCCATGAAACAGCCTTTTTTCTCGTCACCCTCTACTGCGGCAAGTCTTAAAGCTCCCGCACCGAATGCTTCAAGCTCTTTATTTGAAACAGAACCGTCGAATTCTTTTTTCGCAAATTCCCGAGAAAATCTGTTTTTTAAAGCACGCACAGGATGGCCGAGCTTTTTACCTGTTACAAGGGTATCTATATCTTTTGAATTAAGTATTTTTTTCTTGTAATTTTCATGAACGTTACATTCATTAGCAACAAGAAATCTTGTGCCGACCTGAACTCCGACAGCACCGAGCATTAACGAAGCGGCTACACCGCGGCCGTCGCCGATACCGCCTGCCGCAATAACGGGGATATTAACTGCGTCGCAGACCTGCCCAACAAGAGTCATGGTAGTAAGTTCACCGATATGTCCGCCGGATTCACAGCCTTCGGCGATAACTGCCGATGCGCCGCTTTTTTCAACGCGCCTTGCAATGCCGACCGACGGAACGACGGGAATTACCTTTATTCCTGCGGCTGTCCAATCCGGAATATATTTTGACGGGTTTCCCGCACCTGTTGTAACGACTGGGACTTTTTCGTCGATTACAAGCTGAGAAACATCCTTTACATGAGGACTCATCAGCATGATGTTTACCCCAAAGGGTTTGTCCGTAAGTTCTTTTGCTTTTCTTATTTCTTTTCTGAGCCACTCGGCATCAGCGTTCATCGCGGAAATAATCCCCAGCCCACCGCCTTCCGAAACCGCGGCGGCAAGGGAGGCATCGGCTATCCAAGCCATTCCGCCCTGTAAAATCGGATAGTCAATACCGAGAAGTTCGCACAGAGGTGTTGTAATCATAATTTATCCCCTTTTTATAGGATTTTAATTTTTATTTCTGCCACCGTATGACGCAGGCGCCTGTGGTAAGCCCGCCGCCGAATGCGGTTAAAGCGAGGATATCGCCTTTTTTAAGTTCACCGTTTTTGTTAACTTCATCAAGTAAAATCGGAATACTTGCTGAGGAGGTGTTTCCGAAACGGCTTATGTTATAGCGGTATTTTTCAGACGGTATATTTAGTTTGCTTTTTGCGGTGTCAATAATTCGCATATTTGCCTGGTGAGGTAAAACAAAGTCAACGTCTTCTTCTTGTAATCCCGCATTTTTAATAACTTCGGTTAAATCACTGCACATCGACGATACGGCGAATTTATAAACTTCTTTTCCGTTCATTTTTAAATACTGATGTGCTTTCGGCCTTTCTGAAAACGGACAGCACCCTTCGGTGTTTTCTATATTCAGCGCTTCTGTATTTCCAGATGCAGTAATTTTTATTGATAAAAGCCCACCGCCTTCCGAAAGCACCGCCGCCCCAGCTCCGTCTCCGAAAAGAACACATGTAGAGCGGTCGTTCCAGTCCAAAAGCTTGCTCATTATCTCTGCTGAAACGACGAGAACTTTTTTAACTTTTTTTGAAATAAAATAAGAATCCGCTATATCAAGCGCATATA
>DHNU01000061.1:1596-7121 GCA_002407645.1 Ruminococcaceae bacterium UBA5408 | reverse complement strand
CGGGTTATGAGCCCGACGAGCTACCGGACTGCTCCACTCCGCGATATATAATTTTCTGTTCTAACACTTTTTTGCGGTGCCTCGTTTAGAGCGCTTAATTATAATAACACAAGCCTCTGTTATTGTCAAGATTTTTTTCAATTTAAATTATATATATGTTAAAAATCTAAATCTCGTTTACATATAAAATACATTATTTAATTTATAAATACTAAAAATTAATTCCGATTTGTCAATTTTGTTCAGCCTTACTCCTATATAAGCCATACTAAATTTTTGTTGTTAAATAAAACATACTAAGTATTATTTTTACATTTCCTTTATTCATACCCTTATGTTATAATGGGATAACATTAAATGGTTGTGTTTAGGAAAGGTGACCTCAATGAGTTATTCAATTAATTTAGGGGAATGGAATTCAGTTTTTGCTGTTCCATGCTCGGTTGTAGATAAATATATTAAGCTTGCGGGTTCAGTACAATTAAAAGTGCTGTTATGGGAACTTCGCCATGCCGGAGAAAACTTTACAGAACAAAACATATCAAACGATTTGTGTATAGACAAAGCAGATGTTTCCGACGCTATGTTATATTGGAAAGAAACAGGTTTATTTACCGAGAACGACGGAGAGTTTATACCTGTAAACAGTACTGATGAAATGCAGGATTCCAATTCTTTGAAAGAGAATAAATTTGTTTCAAGCTCTAATTCGGATACTTTTACTTCAAACATTAAAGATGCTGAAAAAGCTAAACCAACTGAACCAATAAATAAGCATAAAATACTTTCACGTCCACATAAACCCGACAATGCTTTTGTTGCTAAAAGAATACAGGAGTCAACGGAAATTGCCTGTTTAATGCAAGAGGCCGAACAAATTTTGGGACGGCTTATATCTAACGGTGACTCTGCAACTTTATTAATGATACATGATGATTTCGGACTTCCTGCCGACGTTATAATTATGCTCCTGCAATATGTTGTCAGCATAGGAAAAGCAAATACACGTTACATAGAAAAAGTAGCCATGAATTGGGCTGATGAAGAAATAGTAACGCACGACAAAGCGGAAGAAAAACTGCGTCAGCTTGACGAAAACCGAAAAGCATGGCGGACAGTTGAACAAGCTGTTGGAATTGTTCATCGCTCACCGACTACTAAAGAACAAAATTTTGCAAACATTTGGGTAAATGAATGGCACTTTGATATTGCACTGATTCATGAAGCTTATGAACGAGGAGTAGACAATACCGGAAAGTTCGCTCCAAGCTATATGAACAAAATATTGGAGCGCTGGGCTAAACAAGGTATTTCTACATTGGAACAAGCTCAGAAAGACAAAGAAGACCGAATTGCTTCTCACAAATCAAAATCAACCAAAAAGACAACTTATGATATTGGATTGTACGAAAACTCCGACGTATTTGATAGTTTTAACAGGAGGTAATTTTATTGGGATACAGCAGAGAAGTTTATGAGAGCGCTGAAAAAATTTTGGCAGAACGTAAAAAAACAGCTGAAGATAAGGCAGAAAAGCGTAAAAATGAATTTTATCAAATTTGCCCCGAAGCAAAAAATATTGAATCTGCTCTTTCCAAGACTGCTATTCTCGCTGCAAAAGCCGTTTTAAGCGGAAAAAGTGTAAAAGAACAGCTTACGAAATTAAAAAACCATAATTTGACTCTGCAAAACAAATTTAATGAATTATTGATTTTTTCAGGATTTGATAAAAATTATCTTGAACCCAATTATACATGTACAAACTGTCATGACACAGGCTATATTGATGGCAGGATGTGCAGCTGTATGAAAAAGCTTCTTCGCACTCAAGCCTATAAAAATTTAAACGCTTTAACTCCGCTTACGCTTTCTACTTTTGAGAGTTTTTATCTTGATTATTACCCCGACACCACTATGAAAAGCGGAAAATCCCCTCGTGAAATAATGGAAAATGTGTTTTACAACTGTAAAAATTATGCAGAAACCTTTTCTATGTCCTCCCCCAGTCTTATAATGCAAGGCGGTACGGGACTTGGTAAGACACATATATCATTAGCTATCGCAAATATTGCTATACAAAAAGGTTTTGGTGTTATATATTGTTCGGTTAACAATATTATATCTAAACTTGAACGTGAACACTTTGGCAGAGAGAACGGAAACACTGAAAAGCTCTTACTGAACTGTGACCTTTTAATACTTGATGACTTGGGTACAGAATTTAAAACTGCATTCTCAAGCTCAGAAATATACAATATAGTAAACACAAGGCTTATGACTCAAAAGCCAACTATAATAAGTACAAATTTATCTATACAGGAATTACAGGAGCGCTACACAGAACGTTTCGCATCGAGAATTATGGGCGATTACGTCCGCGTATCTTTCTGCGGAAAAGACAACAGGCTTCAAAAATTATTTCGCAGGCAATAAAAAAGAACCGCAGGTGCGGTTCTTTTTTATTTTTCTTTTTCATCCAAATTTTCTAAGCTTTGAGCTTTTAAGTAAGCATTAATAAATCCGTCGATATCGCCGTCCATTACAGCTGTAATATTACCTGTTTCGTATCCGGTACGGTGGTCTTTAACAAGTGTATACGGCATAAATACGTAGGAACGAATTTGCGAACCCCATGCAATTTCCTTTTGCACACCTTTAATATCTTCAATCCGTTCCAAATTTTCGCGTTCTTTTATCTCTACCAATTTAGATTTTAACATTCTCATAGCTACATCGCGGTTTTGGTACTGGCTTCTCTCTACCTGACATGAAACCACAATTCCGGTCGGAATATGAGTAAGACGTACAGCGGAAGAAGTTTTGTTAACTTTCTGTCCACCGGCGCCGCTTGCACGATAAACATCCATTTTTATATCATCTGGATTAATTTGAACTTCTACATCATCGTCTATTTCCGGCATAACCTCAAGGGATGCAAACGATGTATGGCGTCTTCCTGACGAATCAAAAGGAGATATGCGAACAAGACGGTGAACTCCCACTTCGCTTTTCAAAAAGCCGTATGCGTTTTCACCGGAAATAAGAACACTTGCGCTTTTTAAGCCCGCTTCTTCTCCATCAAGATAGTCAAGAGTTTCAACTTTATATCCATGCCGCTCACCCCAGCGGCTATACATACGATAGAGCATTTCAGCCCAATCCTGTGCTTCTGTACCTCCGGCACCGGCATGAAAAGTTAAAATAGCATTTTTATTATCATATTCACCGCTGAGCAGTGTCGTAAGGCGCTGTGATTCAAGATTATTCTTGAATTTTTCAAATTCTTCCTGTGCTTCCGGCAAAAGCGATAAATCTTCTTCCTCATCAGCAAGTTCAATAAGAGCAAGTATATCTTCGTATAAATTTTTTAATCGTCCATATGCTTCAACTTTATTTTTAAGCATACTCGAACGCTGTAATATTTTCTGAGAGTTTTCCATATCGTCCCAAAATCCCGGCTGGGCAGCTTTTATATCTAATTCAGCTATTTCTTCTCGCATTTTTTCAAGTCCCAAAGAGTCTGCCAAATCTTCCAAATCGGGATAAAGCTCTTGTAACGAAAGCTTAAGTTCTTCAAACTGCAGCATAATATCATCCTTTAAATATTCATAAAATCATATAGTCACAGATTAAGTATAAATTGTTTTGCCTATATTGTAAAGATAAAATTATTTAAGTAATTCTCTTATATTTTTTACACATCAATATACTATTTGTCAATAAATTGTGAATTAGGTGAAAACTTATTGAATAAATTCTTGAAGTTTGTTTTAAAATTATATACAATAGAATAATACATACATTTTATGTATAACTTTACTTGGAGGATAAACTATGATAGATTACACCGGTTTAAACTGCCCTGTCTGCAACAAGCCTTTTTCAAAAGACGATGATATTGTAGTTTGCCCTGAATGCGGAGCGCCATACCATCGTGAGTGTTATATGCAGGTTGGTAAATGTATATTTTTAGAAAACCACAGCACTCATACCGCATGGGCTGCACCCAAACAGGAACAATCTAATAATACTGACAGCAGTAAAGCTGAAAATAAAACAAAAGTATGTCCGAGATGTGGTAATAAAAACTCGGAAGAAGCGATGTTTTGCAGCCGATGCGGACAGTCTCTTACCGTTAATCAACCGGACTTTAAAGGCGTTGGACAAAATGGTTATCCTAATAAGGGAACGCAGTTTCAACAATCAATGCCATTTATTTTTGACCCTTTGGGCGGAGTAAATCCAGATGAACCAATCGATAATATTCCCGCAGGTGATATTGCAAAACTCGTTCAAAGTAACACACAATATTATTTGCCTATTTTTATGAGGTTAAAGAGATTTAGAAAAAACCGTTTTAATTTCAGTGCATTTTTATTTTCGGGCGGCTGGATGTTATATCGCAAACAATATAAAATAGGAACAATAATCACCGCAATAATGGTGGTTCTTCAATTGTTGTCTACTTATGTTTCTATGTATTTTTCAGTTCCTATGCTTCAAGAGCTTTTACAGCAGCAAGGCTTCGCTCTTGGTTCGTCCGCACCTACATATGAACAGATGTTTGAAGTGTCGGAGCTGTTACTGCAGCTTCCCGCACAGCAGATATTTTTGTTCTGTGTTCCAAGCATTTTATTATTGATAAAATTTATTATTATGCTTGTTGTGGGTTTTAACGGTAATAAATGGTACTTAGACAATTGTATCGAAAAAGTAAATCAAATACAGAAAAATCCATCTGACTCAATTAAAACCTCAATTCAGTTTAAAGAACAGGGCGGAGTAAATACATCTCTTGCGATTTGTATGCTGATTTGTTATTTAATTGTTATGTACCTACCCCAAATTATTTTTTAGGAGTGTTTTTAAATGAAAATTACAAAAGCTGTGATTCCCGCTGCCGGACTGGGAACCCGTGTACTCCCGGCTACGAAATCCATGCCAAAAGAAATGCTTCCGATAGTTGATAAGCCTGCTATTCAATACATTGTTGAAGAAGCGGTTAATTCCGGAATAACTGATATTTTGATTATTACCAACCGAGGTAAGGGATTAATTGAAGACCATTTCGATCGTGTTCCGGAACTTGAGGCAAGACTTACAAGCAGCGGCCCTGAAAAAGAAAAAATTCTTAAAGAAATCGTTGATATATCCCATAGCGCAAACATTTATTTTGTTCGCCAAAAAGAAACCCGCGGTTTGGGACATGCTGTTAACTGTGCCCGCTCTTTTGTAGGTAACGAACCGTTCGCAGTTCTTTACGGCGATGATGTAATAATAGGTGAAGACCCTGCGTGTGGTCAGCTTATTCGTGCTTATGATGAATTTGGCAAGGGCGTTTTGGGAGTTAAAAAGGTCACTAAAGAGGCTATTACAAAGTACAGTTCACTTAAAGTTGAAGCTCTACACGATAATTACTTTAAATGTACGGATATGATAGAAAAGCCTACTCCCGATAAAATTATGTCCCTTTATTCAATTTTAGGGCGTTGTATTTTACCACCTGATATCTTTGATATTCTCGA
>DHNU01000061.1:0-1321 GCA_002407645.1 Ruminococcaceae bacterium UBA5408 | reverse complement strand
GGTAAAGACTTCAAGGAATACTTAAAGGAAGTTTGTAAGAACCTTTAAATATAATTTTCCTTGACTTAATAAATTTTGGCTGATATAATTACTCTGTTAAGCTGTAATTCAGCTATCCTTGCTCCGAATTAATTTCGGGGCCTAAAGTCCAAAAGGAGGTGCAAATAATGTCAAATATAAAAAATTCTTACGAAACCGTTTTTATCGTTTCTACAAAATTAGGTGAAGACGGAATTAAGGCTGCTGTTCAGAAATTCAAAGATTTAATTGAAGCTAATGGTACAGTCGACAGTATTGATGAATGGGGCAAGCGCAGACTTGCTTATGAAATCAATAAAGAAACTGAAGGCTATTACACTTTAATCAACTTTACAAGTGCTCCTGAATTCACAGCAGAACTCGACAGAATCTATAAGATTACTGACGGAATCCTTCGTTCTCTCATCATTAAGAAAGAAAGCTAAGAAGGAAGGGTGATTTGAATGCTCAATGTCGCCGTTTTGATGGGCAGACTTGTTGCCGACCCTGAACTCAGGCATACACCAAACGATATTTCCGTTACCAGTTTTACAGTTGCGGTAGACCGCTCTTATGTTAAATCCGGTGCGGAACGTCAAGCAGATTTTATTGATATTGTCGCATGGCGCGGTACTGCTGAATTTGTGTGTAAATACTTCCACAAAGGTCAGTTGATTGCTGTACAGGGTTCAATCCAGACTCGCAGCTATACCGATAAGGAAGGCAACAGGCGCAAAGCATTTGAAGTTGTTGCTGACAATGTTCATTTTGCTGAGCCTAAGCGTGACGGAACCCATTCGCAGAATGACAATAGTTATCATTCCAATACAAATTCTGCTCCTGAACAGCCTGCACCCGCATATTCAAGCGGAGATACAGGTGATTTTGAGGAAATTGACACGGACGACGATTTGCCGTTCTGATACTTCAAGGAAAATATTTTTTATTTATTGATGAGAAAAGGAGGCTTTTTGCCATGGCCGATAGAAATGACCGTCGCGGACGTAGAGGCCGCAGGAAAGTTTGTGCATTCTGTGTAGACAAGGTTGAATCAATTGATTATAAAGATGTTGCAAAGCTCCGCAGATATATTTCTGAAAGAGCTAAAATTTTGCCACGCAGAGTAACAGGAACATGTGCACATCATCAGCGTGAATTAACAATTGCTATTAAACGTGCACGTCATCTTGCATTACTCCCATTCAGCAGTGACTGATTTTAACATTAAATAGTTTTCGAGCGAACGCTAAAAGCGTTCGCTCGTTTTTTATTGACCCAGTGGGTGCTGCACACCGGCATGCGC
>DHNU01000064.1:12385-17648 GCA_002407645.1 Ruminococcaceae bacterium UBA5408 | reverse complement strand
ACTCTTGGAAGCTATACACATGAAGAAAAATTTAATATAGCAAAAAAGCATTTAATACCAAAACAGCTTAAAAAGCATGGCATGAATGCAAAAATGTTAAGTATTACTCCATCTGCAATTCATGAATTAATTGACGGATACACAAAAGAAGCAGGAGTTAGAAATTTGGAACGTCAAATTGCAGCAATCTGCAGGAAATGTGCAAAAAAAATTGTTGAGGATGAAAGTAAAAAAATTTCTGTACGCGAAAATAATCTGGAAGACATTTTAGGACCTAAAAAGTTTAAAAAAGAAGAAATCTTAAAGAATGACATAGTAGGACTTGTTAATGGTCTTGCATGGACCAGCGTCGGGGGCGTACTCTTACCAATTGAAGTTGCCGTTATGGAAGGAACCGGGAAAATAGAACTTACAGGTTCACTTGGCGATGTAATGAAAGAATCAGCAAGAACAGCTATAAGCTGTATTCGTTCCAGAGCATCTTGGCTTGGTATAAGCCATGATTTTTATAAAAAATATGATATTCATATTCATGCACCCGAAGGAGCTATTCCAAAAGACGGACCGTCTGCAGGTACTGCAATGGCAACTGCCATTACTTCTGCATTAACTAATATTCCTATTAAACATGATGTTGCCATGACAGGAGAAATAACTTTGCTTGGCAGAGTCCTACCAATAGGAGGATTAAAAGAAAAAACAATGGCAGCCTATAAGTCGGGTATTAAGACAGTTATAATACCTGCGGACAATGTATCGGACTTACAGGAAATTGATAATATAGTAAAAGACACTCTTCATTTTCTGCCGGTGGAACGAGTTGATGAGGTCCTCAAAGCGGCTTTAATAAGTATGCCTAAGCCAAGAAAAGAAATTAAGGAAGCTACATCTACTTCAATGATACCTCAAAATAAGCCGGATATGTTATCACCCGGACTGCCGCAGTAAGGGGAATATGAATGAAGATAGAAAATGCCAGTTTTGAATTTGCTGCAGGAAGATTGGATCAACTGCCGGAACCAACAATGCCTGAAATTGTTTTTTCCGGCAAATCAAATGTGGGAAAGTCATCATTAATTAATAAGCTCATAAATAGAAAATCACTTGCAAGAATTAGTTCTAAACCGGGGAAAACGGGAACAATAAACTTTTATAATATAATAGACTGTCGTTTTGTTGACTTGCCTGGATATGGATATGCAAAGGTAGCCCAGTCGGAAAAACTTCGCTGGGCTGAACTTGTTGAGGGCTATTTTAGCACTAACCGAAATATAAAACTTGTAATTCAAATAATTGATATAAGGCACGCGCCTACAGAAGATGATTTGCAAATGATAAATTTTCTATTGAATTCCGGCTTGAGTTTTTTAATTGTGGCGACAAAAAGTGATAAATTAAACAAAACCCAACGAAGTATTAGATTAAATTCGCTTTATAAAAGCTTCAACGGTATCGATGAACAAAATTTAATACCATTTTCCGTAGTTAACGGTGAAGGTGTAGAAAAATTGAAGAACATAATTGAAATTCAATGCAATAAATAAAGTTTACGGAGTGATAATATTGATAAATTCGGATTGTTTAAAAATAAACACAAAAGGGCATCTATCTATAGGAGATTGTGACACTGTAGAACTTGCAGAAAAATATGGAACTCCTCTCTACGTAATGGATGAAAACAAAATCAGAAAAACTTGCGAAATGTATCGTTCTTCAATAGATAAATATTATAATGGAAATGGAATGCCGCTTTTTGCCAGTAAGGCTTTTAGCTGCAAAGAAATATGCCGTATAGTAAATGAAGAAAAAATGGGTCTGGATGTTGTGTCCGGCGGTGAATTGTACACAGCTTTAAATGCAGGCTTCCCTCCGAAGAAAATTCATTTTCACGGAAACAATAAGACGGTTGAAGAAATTACTTTTGCTTTAAAATCGGGTGTTGGTCATATCATTGTAGATAATTTAACAGAACTCGAAACAATTGAAGCAAAAGCCAAGGAAATGAACAAAACCGCTGATATTACTTTGAGAATTAAACCGGGTATAGATGCACATACTCATCAGTTTATCCGCACCGGCCAAATCGATTCTAAGTTTGGATTTGCATTGGAAACCGGTGAAGCAATGGAAGCAGTAAAAGTCGCTGTTAAATACAGCAATGTTAATTTAAAAGGGCTGCACTGCCATATCGGTTCACAAATATTTGATATACAGCCTTTCGTTGAAGCTGCAAAAGTAATGCTGGGCTTTATTAAACAAATTAAAGATGAAACAGGTCTTGAAATAAAAGAGCTTAACCTCGGAGGAGGTTTTGGCATTAAATATGTTGAAGATGATGCTCCTGTCCCATACGATAAATATATGGAACTTGTTTCTGAAGCAGTTAATATAAGCTGTAAAAAATATGGACTTAATGTACCGTATATTTACATTGAACCGGGTCGCTCAATTGTTGGTGAAGCGGGCATTACTCTTTACAAAATAGGAGCAATTAAGAATATTCCAAATGTTCGCACATATGTTTCCGTTGATGGTGGTATGTGTGATAACCCTCGTTATGCACTTTATAAATCAAGCTATACAGCTTTAATTGCAAATAAAGCAGCACTTGCTGCTGATGAAAAGGTAACAATTGCAGGAAAATGTTGCGAAAGCGGAGATTTAATACAAGAAAATACATATATTCAAAAACCGGAAGTCGGGGATGTTATGGCGGTACTTTCAACCGGTGCATATAATTATTCTATGTCATCAAATTATAATCGTATTACTCGTCCGGCAGTTGTGATGGTAAATGGTAATGAGTCAAGAGTAATCGTTAAGCGGGAGACTTATGAAGATTTAATTAGAAACGATATTTAATTCGTAAAACATATTAATAACAGCTTTACTTTTACACTTTTATGTGCTAAAATTTTATCTTATTAAATCAATGAGGAGTGAGATTATTTGAATTCAAAAATTAAGGATGACAGCGTTGATTTCCTATTTAAGGCGGTACTTTCCTTAAAAAATATTGATGAATGTTATAATTTTTTTGAAGACTTATGTACAGTTCAGGAAATAAAGGCTATGTCACAAAGGCTTACTGTTGCGCATATGCTCAGCACAAAGCAGGTATACAGTGACATAGTAGCACAAACGGGAGCCTCAACCGCTACAATAAGCCGTGTAAACCGTTCTTTAAATTATGGCTGTGACGGATATGAACTTGTTTTTAATAGACTTGATAAAAAAACGAAAGAAAAAAATGCTAACGGGAAAAAAGATAAATGAGTTATTCATCATTCGCAAATTACTATGACAGCCTTACATTAAATGTAAATTATCCTGAAAGAACTGAATATGTTTTGCAGCTTTTGAAAAAATTAAATCATAATGCAGGTTTAACACTTGACCTTGCATGTGGTACAGGAAGCCTTACAATTGAACTTGCAAAGCGCGGTATAGATGTCTACGGCATAGATGGCTCAAGTTCAATGCTGTCCGTTGCTCAGCAAAAAGCGGCAGAAGAAGGATTGCAAATCTTATTTCTTTGTCAAAAAATGCAGAACATAGATTTATATGGAACAGTTGATACGGTTATTTGTATGTTGGACAGTATTAACCATTTAACAAGCGAGTCTGATATTTTAAAGACTTTTAAAAGAATATCTCTTTTTTTAAACCCCGGTGGATATTTTCTCTTTGATATGAATACAATTTATAAGCACCAAGAGGTATTAAGTAGTAATACTTTTGTATATGATACTGAAGATGTGTATTGTGTTTGGCAAAATCAATATGAAGAAAATACTAACCGAGTTGGAATCACGCTTGACTTTTTTGGCAGAGAAGGAAACTGTTATTATAGGAATACAGAGCATTTCTATGAGCGTGCATATGATACTGAACTAATTATCTCTCTGCTGTCAAAAGCAGGACTTCAAACTGTCGGTGCATTTGCCGACCTAAGTTTTGAAAAGCCAGAAGATGAAACAGAAAGAATAATCATAGCAGCAAGAAAGGTAAAATAGGGTTATTAAAAAATGGATAGAATTATTAGATGTATTACATCAAACGGCGCAATCATGGCGGCGGGAATAGATTCCACTTATTTAGTAGCAACAGCACAACAGATCCATAAAACAAGTGCTGTTGCCACTGCAGCACTTGGAAGACTCCTTACAGGAGCTTCTGTAATGGGCTCCATGCTGAAAAAAACGAATGCTACTATTACACTTAAAATTAATGGTGGTGGACCTATAGGCTCTTTAACCGCAATTGCAGACAGTAACGGATACTGTAAGGGGAGTGTTACAAATCCGGGAATTGAATTACCCCTAAAACCAAACGGTAAACTCGATGTCGGCAGAGCTGTCGGTAATAACGGGCTTTTGGGTGTTATCCGTGACTTCGGCGAAGGAGAACCTTATATAGGCAAGGTGGAATTGGTTTCAGGTGAAATTGCAGAGGATATTACAAATTACTATACAAGAAGTGAACAAATACCTACAGTATGCGCTTTGGGTGTGCTTGTAGACAAAGCGGATGTACGTCAGATTCTTGCAGGTGGTTTGCTTATACAAGTTTTACCCGGCGCAGAAGAAGCTGATATTGATTTACTTGAAAAGAATGTTAATAAAATGGAGCCTGTTACAACAATGCTGGCAAAAGGTATGAGTATAGAGGAAATATGCCAAACTGCGTTAGAAGGCTTTAAAATGGAAATACTTGACGAATATAAAATTGGCTATGCCTGTAACTGCAGTAAAGAAAGAGTAGAGCGTGCTATTGCTACATTACCGGAGAAAGAGATACTGTCACTTGCAGATGAAGAAGGCTTTGCTGAAGCCAAGTGTCAGTATTGCAATAAAGCATATAGACTGAACAAGTCAGACCTTAAAAGGATTGCCGAAACGGCTAAAATAAAAAAATAGTAAAAAAAATGAAAAAAATGTTATTTTAGTGTTGACAACTGCGGAAATATATAGTATTATATAACACGTCGCTGATAACCGCGACAAAAACAAAACAACTTCGGGAGCATAGCTCAGCTGGTTAGAGCACCTGCCTTACAAGCAGGGGGTCATAGGTTCGAGTCCTATTGTTCCCACCAAAGTTGGCTCGGTAGTTCAGCTGGTTAGAACGCTAGCCTGTCACGCTAGAGGTCGTCGGTTCGATCCCGATCCGAGTCGCCAACTTGCCTCTGTAGCTCAGTCGGTAGAGCAGGGGACTGAAAATCCCCGTGTCGGTGGTTCGATTCCGCCCGGAGGCACCATTT
>DHNU01000064.1:408-12120 GCA_002407645.1 Ruminococcaceae bacterium UBA5408 | reverse complement strand
TTTTGGCGTCATAGCCAAGCGGTAAGGCATGGGTCTGCAAAACCCTGATTCCCCAGTTCAAATCTGGGTGACGCCTCCAACATAGAAGAAAATCACCGATTTAGTGTTTGCTAATTCGGTGATTATTTTTTTATTTAACGAAATTCTTTCGCATAACTACTTGAAAATTATTACAGTTAAGAATAAACTTTAATTAAAGTCTATTTTAATTAAAAATTAAGTTGATTGGAGGGAAAGTGTAATGAAAAACAAAACTTTATTATATAAAATATTTTTATATATCTTTTTATTTATTTCTTTACTTCTGTCTGCTTTTTTAATTTATTCATTAAATTCTATAAACAATATAGTAAACGGCTTTTTTAACGGACCTACATCATTAATTATTTCGGACAATGCATTACCGTTTAATTTAAGTTTAACAACAATCAATATTCTTATTCCAATAGCTGTGGCTGTATTATTTATATCTTGTATTATCTCCTGCGCCTTTGCATATAAAATGGGGAAAAGTCGAAACTAATATAATTAAATAAGCAATTTTAAACGCCCTTCTTAAAATGATTTTGAGAAGGGCGGTTTATTATCATATCTAATCAAATGAGTTGTGTGATGAGTTAAGGGGGGGGAAGTAGTAGGAATATTGGTTAAGAGTCTCAAAAATGTTAAGTGATTGCTGAGTTTTTGATTTTTATTGTATTTAATTATGATACATAAAACTTTGTTCATGATTGTGTAGTAAACTTAATATAAAGTGTGCAGTTACTTAAATAATGCAAAAATGAATAATGATAATAGATTATAAGTAATAAATATTGACAATAATATCTTATTTAGTAATGAAAGGCTTTACTTTATACTATCCTTATTGTAGAATAATATAGATAAATTGATAACAGGGGTGTTTATATTGCAACCTAAATATAAGAGAATTCTTTTAAAACTAAGTGGTGAATCTCTTGCAGGAAGTCAATCACATGGTATTGACTTTGATACAGTATTAAAAATATGCATGCCGATTAAAGAATGCGCAGACATGGGTGTTCAAATAGGAATAGTTGTCGGTGGCGGAAATTTTTGGCGCGGCCGCAGCAGCGGTAAAATGGATAGAACAAGGGCAGACCATATGGGAATGCTCGCAACAACAATAAATGCACTCGGCGTAGCTGATGCATTAGAACAGCTTGGTCTTCAAGTCCGTGTTCAAACCGCTATTGCAATGCAGGAAATTGCAGAGCCGTATATACGCAATCGCGCTGTAAGACATCTTGAAAAAGGTAGAGTTGTTGTTTTCGGCTGTGGAACAGGAAATCCGTTTTTCTCAACTGATACTGCGGCGGCTTTAAGAGCGGCGGAAATAGATGCGGATATAATTTTAAAGGCAACAATGGTAGATGGTGTTTATGACAGCGACCCGAAGAAAAATACCAACGCTGTAAAGTATGATTCACTATCATTTATGGATGTACTTAATAAAGACCTTAAAGTTATGGACAGCACAGCCGCATCGCTTTGTAGAGATAATAAAATTCCGATTTTAGTGTTCAATATTGATAAGCCGGACAACATTCTTAAAGCTGTCTGTGGAGAATCTATTGGAACAATTGTAGAGGAGGAATAATAATGAAAGAAATATTGGAAAACTCAAAAAAGCGTATGAAAAAGAGTATTGATGCATTGGAAGGTGAATTTGCATCAATCCGAGCCGGAAGAGCAAACCCGGCGGTTTTGGATAAGGTTAAAGTGGATTATTACGGTGCACCTACCGCAATTAACCAGCTTGCCGCAGTATCTGTTACAGAAGCACGTGTTTTAACAATTCAGCCATGGGATATTTCAGTTTGCAAAGATATTGAAAAGGCTATTCAGGCATCTGATATTGGAATAAACCCTCAGAGTGACGGAAAGATAATCAGAATTACTTTTCCACCGCTTACTGAAGAAAGACGCCGTGATTTAGCAAAGGAAATAAGTAAAATGGCTGAAGAGCGTAAAATTAAGATTCGTTCTATTCGCCGTGATGGTATTGAAAAAATAAAATCAATGAAGAAAAATGAAGGCCTTTCAGAAGATGATGTAAAACAAGCTGAAAAGAAAATTCAGGATGTAACAGATAACTCATGTAAACAGATTGATATACTTTTAGAAAAAAAACAAAAGGAAATTATGGAAATATAGGAAAAAATAATGGAACAAAAATATCTGCCTAAACATATCGGAATTATAATGGACGGCAATGGCCGGTGGGCGAAAAAGCGGGGGTTACCCCGCTCTGCCGGTCACACAGTGGGCGCGGCTGTTTTTAAAAAAATAACCCGTTACTGCAGTTCAATAGGAATAAAGTATTTAACTATATATGCTTTTTCAACTGAGAACTGGAAACGTCCTACCGAGGAAATAAATTCCTTAATGAAATTGTTTAAACAATATTTGGAAGAAGCACTACGAGATTTTTTAAATGAAAATATAAAAGTTCGGTTTATCGGAGATGTTTCAGTATTTCCGCCTGTTCTTCAAGAGCTGATAAAGGAGACAGAAAAAGTTTCTGAAAATAGAACAGGAATGGTACTTAACATTGCTATGAACTACGGCGGACGTGCGGAAATAACATATGCAGTTAAACAATTGGCCTATGATATACAAAAAGGGGTATTAAAACCTGAGGAGATTAATCAAGATTCTATTTCTCAAAGGCTTTATACAGCCGGACAGCCTGACCCTGACTTGATTATAAGACCAAGCGGCGAAGAACGCATTTCGAATTTTTTATTGTGGCAGTCAGCTTATACGGAATATGTAGTTATGGATATCCTATGGCCTGATTTTAAGCCAAAAGATTTAGACCGTGCGTTGGACGATTATGTTAACCGCAACAGGCGTTTTGGAGGGGTTTAATTGAAAGAGAGAGTCGCTTCGGGAATTACTCTTTTAATCTTTTTATCGGCGATTGTGGTATTTAATGATTCATTTCCGACTGCTTTAAACATTGCAATATCGCTTGTTTCAGCGTTAGCTGTCTATGAAATAATATCTGCTTTGGGGTTAGCGAAAAATTGTGTTTTGATTGTACCAAGTATAGTCTTTTCAGCAATTTATCCGCTGATACCTCTTTTTATATCTCAGCAAAAACAGCTTAATATAGTTCAACAGGCAGCGTATTTTGCATACACAGTTGTAATATTTGGTGCATTGATTTTTTATCATAAGTTTCTTACTTTTAGAGAAGTCGGTGTAATTTACAGTATGTCTTTATTAATACCCAGTGCGCTCGGAACTATTATTAATTTAAGAACATTTGGCGGTTCGCATGGTATGTTTTATGTAATAATTGCAATCTTTTCAGCGTGGATTGCGGACACCGGCGCATATTTTGCAGGTAGCCTTTGTGGAAAACATAAGCTGTGCCCTGGTATAAGTCCCAAAAAGACAATTGAAGGGGTAATAGGTGGTTTTGTTTTAAACATAATCGCTATGATTGTGTTTGGATACATTTTTCACACTGTATATTATGAATATAGTGTTGATATTTCTTACGTAACACTTTTTATAATAGGCTTTTTCGGAACTATTATGTCAATTTTGGGCGATTTAAGCTTTTCTCTTATTAAACGAAGCTGTCACATTAAGGACTTTGGAGAGATAATCCCCGGTCATGGCGGAATATTGGATCGTTTTGACAGCGTCATTTTCGAAGCGCCTTTTGTATATTTTCTTGTTCAACTAATGCCTATTGTACTTTAAAAAATTATAAGTTAATGCAATAAAACAGCAAAATGGTGAATAATAATGAAAAGATACCTTTCAATTTTGGGTTCGACAGGTTCTATAGGAACACAGACTCTTGATGTAGTACGAAAGCTTAACATAAAGGTCTGTGCTTTGGCTGCAAACTCAAACATTAATCTTTTAGAAGAACAAATCAGGGAGTTTAAACCTGAAATTGCAGCGGTATTTAATGTAGATGCTGCAAAAAAATTAAAAGCTTCAATAGCCGATATGCCGGTTAAAGTAGTCACAGGGATGGATGGTCTTTGTGAAGCCGCTTCAATTAAAAGCGCAGATTTAATAGTGAATTCAGTTGTGGGTATGGTAGGATTAATTCCTACTTTGACAGCAATTAAGGCAAAAAAAGATGTAGCACTTGCCAACAAAGAAACACTTGTTGCAGGTGGTGCACTTGTTATGGATGCAGCACGTAAAAATAATGTAAGTATTATTCCTGTTGATAGTGAACACTCTGCAATTTTTCAATGCTTACAGGGGTGTCCTGAAAAAAAGTCCCTGAAGCGTTTAATTTTAACAGCTTCCGGTGGACCTTTTTTTGGAAAGAGCTTTAATGAATTAAAAAATGTAACTCCTCAACAGGCTTTAAAACACCCGAATTGGAATATGGGTGCAAAAGTTACAATCGACTCTGCTACGATGATGAACAAGGGGCTTGAAATAATTGAGGCTTCTTGGCTATTCAATATGCCCGCATCTAAAATTTCGGTTGTAGTTCATCGTGAAAGTGTCGTACATTCAATGATTGAATATGTTGATAATTCAGTTATTGCTCAGATGGGCTTGCCGGACATGAGGATACCTATTCAGTATGCAGTGACATTTCCGCAAAGATTTGAATCACCTGTAAGTCAACTTGATTTAACCGAATATGGCAAATTGACTTTTTATAAGCCTGATGATAAAACATTTACCTGCCTCAGAGCTTGTAAAGATGCAATTAAACGCGGCGGTCTTGCTCCTGCTGCGGCAAACGGTGCTAATGAGGAAGCTGTAAAATTATTTTTGAATAATAAAATCTCTTTTACCCAAATAGGAGAACTTGTTTACAGCGCTATGAAAAATCAGATTGACGTCGAAAGCATTAAATCAGTTAATGATATTATAAAGGCAGACAATACAGCGCGAAATTTTGTTTTAGAATGCGCAAAAGATTTATGAGGTGATATTATTACTAAGGTATTAATTATAATTATTGCAATTTTGCTTTTTAGTTTTATTATTTTTATTCATGAATTTGGTCATTTTTTTATGGCTAAATTATCCGGTATTAAAGTTAATGAATTTGCAATAGGCATGGGTCCAACTTTATTTCATTTTGGTAAGGGTGAAACAAAGTACTCATTGCGTTTATTTCCTATAGGCGGATTTTGCGCAATGGAAGGTGAAGATGAGGATAGTTCTGATAACCGTGCATTTAATAACAGACCGGTATGGAAAAGAATACTGGTTGTAGTTATGGGCGCGGTTATGAACATGGTGCTTGGACTTATTCTTATGATGATTATTTTAGCTCAACAACCTGCATTTTCTTCGACTACAATTGCGAAATTTACTGAACATTCTGCGCTACAATCCGCCGGACTGAAAGTTGGAGATGAATTTACAAATATTGACGGTTATAAAATTCACGGTGACCGTGATTTAAACTTCGCACTTGCTACTGCTAACCCGGACAGTATAGATATTCAAGTGCGGCGCAACGATAAATCATTAAATTTTGATAACGTAAAACTCAATTCTAAAGAAATGGACGGAAAAAAGATTCTGATGCTTGATTTTTACGTTAAGCCTATAAAAAAGAATTTTCCAAATCTTATAGCGAAATCATTTCAAGATACTGCTTCAACAGTCCGAATGGTTTGGTACAGCCTTGCAGGAATTGTTTCAGGCAAATTCGGCATGAATGATATGGCAGGCCCGGTTGGTGCGGCAAGCGTAATAGGGCAGGCGGCGACTATAGGTTTACAACAGAGTTTCATTTCAGCACTTAATAATATTTTAATGATAATGATGATGATTACCGTCAACCTGGGAGTTGTAAATTTATTGCCTTTCCCTGCGCTTGACGGAGGTAGACTTTTGTTTTTAATAGTTGAGGCAATACGGCGTAAACCAATTAATCCTAAATATGAGGGATGGGTTAATGCAGCAGGTTTTTGCCTTCTTATAGGATTTATGATAATAATTACTTTTAACGATATAATGCGGCTTATTACCGGCAAGGGGTTTGGCGGATAATGAAAAATACAAAGAAAATTTATGTTGGAAAACTGCCGATTGGGGGAGATTCAAAAATTTCCGTTCAGTCTATGCTGAATACACCTTCAACAGATATCGAGGGTAGTGTCCGCCAAGCGGTAGAACTTGAAAAAGCCGGCTGTGACATTATCAGAGCCGCAATCCCAAATATGGATGCGATAAAATTAATACCGGCAATAAAAAATGCAGTTAATATACCTTTAGTTGCAGATATCCACTTTGATTATCGTTTGGCAATAGAAGCAGTAGCCGCAGGAATAGATAAAATACGAATTAACCCAGGAAATATCGGTTCGGACGATAAGGTAAAAGCAGTAGCTGATGCTTGTAAACTGCATAAGATACCTATTCGCATAGGAGTTAATTCCGGTTCCGTAGAAAAAGATATTCTTGCAAAGTACGGTTCACCTACACCCCAAGCGCTTGTTGAAAGTGCAATGTACCATGTATCACTTCTTGAAAAATTTGACTTCAATGATATTGTTATCTCAATAAAGTCATCAGATGTTAATACAATGATAAAATCATATGAATTAGTATCGGAAAGATGTGACTATCCTCTACACCTCGGCGTAACAGAGGCGGGAACGGAACACATGGGAATTATAAAGTCTGCTATAGGTATTGGTTCTCTTTTACAGCGCGGTATAGGCGATACAATTCGAGTATCCTTAACCGCAGATCCAATAAAAGAAGTTTCAGCCGCCTATGATATTTTAAAGGCACTGAATTTAAACACTCAAGGTGTTCAGTTGATATCTTGTCCAACATGTGGAAGAACAAGAATAGATTTAATAGGAATAGCTGACGAAGTTGAACGAAAATTAAAGGGCTGTAAAAAAAATATTAAGGTTGCAGTAATGGGATGTGCTGTAAATGGTCCCGGAGAAGCCCGTGAAGCTGATATAGGCATTGCTGGTGGGGACGGTGTTGGATTACTATTTAAAAAAGGCAAAATATTAAAAAAAGTGCCTGAAAACGAATTGATAGATTGTTTAATAGATGAGATAGAAAAAATGTAAAGGATGAATTCCTATTGAAAACTTTTGGAGAATTTTTTGGCGCTTACATAAACACTTCGAACCTTCCCACGTGCATAAGTAAAGGAAATATATCTTTACTGAAAATTGATGCAAAAAACAGAATAATTGCTATAAATGTGGCGTTTCCATCTTTGGTGGAGCGCCGCGTGCTTTATGCTGTGGAAAAAAGCATAGTTTCCTGTAAAAGATTGAATCTTTCAAAGGCACAAATAATTCCGTCTTTTCCTCAGAATAGTTTTACTGCTGAATATTATCAAAGCATTGTACTTGAACTTCAACGCTGTGAAGCCAGTATAAATGGTATACTCAAAGGCTCAACGGCTAAATTAGAAAATGATAATATGGTTATTTCTCTTTTACATGGAGGAATAGACTTACTAAAAGCTCATCATATAGGTGAACTTATTTCCAAAATGATATTTGACGAATTTGGCTTAAATATTAAAGTTAAGTTTGACGGAGTACTTACAATTGACAGCGATAATCCTATTTATATAGAAAATAAAAAGAAACAGAGGGAAACTTTAAAGCGTGAAGCTGTAATAAAAGAAGTCGAAGATTACGAATCAAGCATGAATCATGTTAAAGAACCAAAAACCATTCAGGTTAGGGATGAAAACACCATTTTTCCGTCTATAATACCCGAAACTGTCCGTGAGTTTTACGGACGTCCATCAAAGTCCAAACCTACGCCAATTTGTAAAGTTACCACCGATATTGGAAGTGTGACAATTTGGGGAGAAATATTTTCTATTGAGCAAAGAACTACAAGGGACAAACAAAGAAAGATTTTTTCAATTAATATTACAGATTACACAAGTTCAATGACAATAAAAATAATTGAGATGGTTCCTCAGTGTAAATCGCTTGATACCCTAACCAAAGGTATGTCAATTATAGCTTACGGTAATATTGAATACGATAAATACGACCATGAAATCGTATTGCGTGCAAGGAGTATCTCAACTGTAAAGCAAATTAAAGTTGTCGATAAAGCAGACGTTAAAAGGGTTGAACTGCATTTACATACAAATATGTCAAGTATGGATGGGATAAATTCAGCAAGTGACCTTATTAAACGTGCGGCGGATTGGGGACAAAGTGCAATTGCTATAACTGACCATGGAGTTGCCCAAGCTTTCCCCGATGCAATGAATACAGCAAGTGATTTAAAAAAGAAGGATAAAAATATTAAAATTATTTACGGGCTTGAGGCCTATTTCGTAAATGATTTAGTTCCTGCTGTAAAAGGTCAGTCTCAAAAAACGTTTGAAGATGAATTTATAGCTTTCGATATTGAAACGACAGGCTTAAGTCCCAGTAAAGAAAGAATTACTGAAATTGGAGCAGTTAAAGTTAAAAACGGAGAAATTACGGATCGCTTTGACATTTTTGTCAATCCACAAATTCATATTCCGAAAAAAATCACACAGCTCACAGGAATTACCGATGAGATGGTTAAAGATGCTCCGCTCGAAAAAGAAGCCATAAAAGCATTTTATGATTTTTGCGGAGAAGATGCGGTACTGGTTGCACATAATGCTGATTTTGATACTTCATTTATTCGAGTTGCGGCAAAAAGAAATAACATGGAGTTTAATTATACATATATCGATACGATTCCTATGTGCCGTTCCATGCTGAAAGGAATAAAAAATTGTAAACTTGATACCGTTGCAAAGTACTTAAAACTCGATCCATTCAATCATCACCGTGCTTGTGATGATGCAGCGGTACTCGGAAAGATATTTATTTGCCTTTTATCAAGATTAAAAGAGGATACAAAGGCAAAAAATGTAAAGGATATTAATACTTCTTTAGCGGGTGCCAATCCAAAAAAGATGAAATCATATCATCAAATTATACTTGTAAAAAATAAAATAGGGCTTAAAAATTTATATAAACTGATATCAAAAGCGCATCTCGAATATTTTTACAGAAACCCCCGCATACCTAAAAGTGAACTTATAAAGCATCGAGAAGGTTTAATTATCGGAAGTGCCTGTGAAGCAGGAGAACTTTACAGAGCTATATTTAATGAACAGCCTTGGGAAACACTTTGCGATATTGCAAACTTTTATGACTACCTTGAAATACAGCCTATAGGAAATAATATGTTTATGGTGCGTGAAGGACTTGTCCCTGACGTAGAAAAACTACGCGAATTTAACCGCACCATAGTAAAACTTGGTGAATATCTGAAAAAGCCGGTAGTTGCAACATGCGATGTCCATTTTATGGATCCCAAAGACGCTGATTACCGCAAAATCTTACAAGCTGGACAAGGGTATAAAGATTCGGGTTTACAAGCACCCCTTTATATGCGTACTACAGCGGAAATGCTTAAAGAATTTTCTTATCTCGGTGAAGAAAAAGCGTATGAAGTTGTTGTTAAAAATACAAACTTAATTGCTGATATGACAGAAGAAATCAGGCCGATTCCCGAAGGAACGTTTCCGCCTTTTATTGAAGGTGCTGAAGAACAACTTACAACAATTACATGGTCAAGGGCAAAAGAAGTCTATGGCGATCCCTTACCGGATATTGTAAAAAAGCGTCTTGATAGAGAACTTGGGTCTATCACAAAGCATGGCTTTTCAATTTTGTATATGACTGCACAAAAGCTTGTTGCTGATTCGGTTGCACATGGATATTTAGTTGGTTCGCGTGGTTCTGTAGGCTCTTCTTTTGTTGCCAATATGTCGGGAATATCAGAAGTAAACCCTCTGCCGCCTCATTACGTTTGTCCAAAATGCAAGAACAGTGAATTTATAACGGATGGCAGTTATGGAAGCGGTTTTGACCTGCCGCCTAAAAAATGTCCTAAATGCGGAACGAATTATAATCGCGACGGTCACACCATTCCATTCGAAACGTTTTTAGGTTTTGACGGCGATAAGACGCCTGATATTGACCTTAACTTTTCCGGTGAATATCAAACAAGTGCACATAGATATACAGAAAAGCTCTTCGGAAAAGACAATGTTTTTAAGGCAGGAACAATAGCAACAGTTGCTGATAAAACTGCAATGGGATTCGTTAAAAAATATGCTGAAGAAAAAGGTATCGTAATGCACAGAGCCGAAGAACAGCGCCTCGCGGTCGGCTGTACAGGTATAAAGCGTACAACCGGGCAGCACCCCGGGGGCATGGTTGTCGTTCCTAGAGGCATGGAAGTATATGACTTTTGTCCGGTTCAGCGGCCGGCAAATGACCAAAAATCCGATAGTATTACTACACATTTCGACTTCCACTCTATTCATGACACCATTTGTAAATTGGATGAGCTCGGCCATGATGTTCCTACAATTTACAGATATTTGGAAGACTATACGGGAATACCGGTAATGGAAGTTTCTATGAGTGACCCTGAAGTTATGTCTTTGTTTACTTCAACAGAAGCTTTGGGTGTAAAACCGGAAGACATTGATTCAAAAACGGGAACTTTTTCTCTGCCGGAGGTTGGAACTAATTTTGTCAGACAGATGCTAATAGACTCTCAGCCTAAGACTTTTTCGGATTTACTGCAAGTTTCCGGTTTGTCACACGGAACGGACGTGTGGTTGGGAAATGCACAGGAGCTCATTAAGAACGGTACATGTACGATTGCAGAAGTAATAGGAACGAGAGACAGTATTATGACATATCTTCTGCAAAAAGGCTTAGAACCTAAAATGGCATTTAAAATTATGGAAATTACGCGAAAGGGTAAAGCTCCGAAACTATTAACTCAAGAACATATAAATGCTATGAAAGAACATGGAGTACCGCAGTGGTATCTTGATTCATGTATGAAAATAAAATATATGTTTCCTAAAGCACATGCCGCTGCGTATATGATTTCAACTTTACGCCTTGGCTGGTATAAAGTACATACGCCTGTTCAGTATTATGCTGCCTACTTTACTGTGCGGGGAGAAGATTTTGACGGAGCGACTGTTACAAACGGCAGGGAAGCGGTAAGACGCCGTATGAACGAAATAAGCATGAAAGGTAAAGAAGCAAGTGCCAAGGAAGAAGCCGCTTATGCTACCTTCCAAATTGTAAATGAGATGCTTGCGCGTGGAATAGAAGTACTTCCGGTAGATATTTATAAATCGGAAGCCAAAAAGTTTATGGTTGAAGATGGTAAAATACGGCTTCCGTTTTCTTCGCTTAATGGTATTGGCGAAGCTGCCGCAAACAGTCTTGCAGAAGGTAAAGATAAAGGAGACTATATTTCAATTGACGATATACAAACACGCACAAAGGTTTCTAAGTCAGTAATAGAAACCTTAAGAGATGCCGGCGCTCTTGCGGGACTTCCCGAAAGCAGTCAAATGTCACTTTTTGGTTGACAACATATAATTTAGTGTGTTATTATATTAGCACGCTAAAGCGATAGCTTTCACAGTACAGGAGTTGATGGTATGAAAAAGTATAATAAAATAACACCGGAAGGGACTAAAGATTTACTATTTGAAGAGTGTTTAGTCCATAGGCATATTGAAAAAACACTGTCAAGTGTTTTTTCTTTACATGGATTTAATGAAGTAATTACTCCTGGAATAGAGTATTACGATGTGTTTAATTCTGATTGTTCCGGTATCAGCCAGGAAGTTATGTATAAAATGACGGATAATCA
>DHNU01000064.1:0-164 GCA_002407645.1 Ruminococcaceae bacterium UBA5408 | reverse complement strand
CTTCCAAAACCGATAAGACTTTATTATACTCAGCCTATTTACAGAAATAATCCATCTTTGACTGGGCGTAGTGATGAAACGATACAGACCGGAATTGAATTACTTGGAGCACAGGGTATTAAAGCAGATCTTGAAGTCTTAGTTACAGCAATTGAAGCGATAAG
>DHNU01000045.1:1550-9165 GCA_002407645.1 Ruminococcaceae bacterium UBA5408 | reverse complement strand
CGCTTAGGTGAAATAATTTTAATACTGTCGCCTTTTATTTTTATATCACATCCGCTTTCCTCAAAAGCAGAAATAACCGGAGCAATGTGTTCCGGTATTACTTTAGATACCGTAATTGTACTTCCGGTAACTGCGGCGGCAGTTAAATAAGTTGCCGCGGCAATTCTGTCGGGTATAACATTGTGTTCACAGCCTGTGATGGACTTTACTCCTTCAATAACAACTGTACTTTCACCGGCACCGCTGATTTTAGCACCACAGGAATTCAAAAAATCAGCTAAATCCCAAATTTCAGGTTCGCGCGCTGCATTTGTAATTACAGTTGTTCCTTTTGCAAGACAAGCCGTAATAATGATATTTTCTGTTGCACCGACACTTGGGAACGATAGATTAATATTCGCGGCTTTAAGTCCGTTAGGAACACAGCAGTCTAAACAGCCGTGGTTTTCATTAATTTCTATTCCCATTTTTCTAAGAGCTGAAAGATGTAAATCAATTGGTCTTGGTCCGAGTTCGCACCCTCCCGGAAAAGAAAGTTTTGCACATCCCAAGCGGCTGACCACTGCACCGAGAAAAATAATAGAAGACCTCATCTCGCGCATTAAGTTATCGGGAATTTCACAATTGTCAGCGCTCTTAGGATCAATGACAACATCATTTTTATCTCTCTCAACTTTGCAGCCCAGGTGCCGCAAAATTTTCAAAGATATGTCCACATCTGACAAAATTGGACAGTTATGTAGTATGCAAGGACCACTGCATAACAATGAAGCGGCCATAAGAGGTAATGTGCTGTTCTTTGCGCCGTGGATATCAATATTACCCTCAAGTTTATTTGGTCCGTATATTACAAGTTCTGACATAGCTACACCCCCACATAGTCTAATCACATACTATGCGGTTTATAGTTCTGCGGTGATAATTTAAATTGCGTTTGCCAGTACCTCTTTTATAATTTTATAAATTCTTTCATTTGCATCTACAATCGCCATTTTGCGGGCATTTTTTGCCAAACTCTCAATGGTTTCGGAGTTTTTGAAAAGATTCTCGACTTTTTTGAAAAGTTCTTCACCTGAAAGATTCTTTTCCTCAATTATTTCTGCCGCGTTACGGTTTACAAGCGCCATAGCATTGTGGTATTGATGATTTTCTGCTACATTTGGGGACGGAATTAAAATAGAAGCTTTTCCCTGTGCCTGAAGCTCGCTGAGTGAAATTGCTCCCGCACGACAGATAACCAAATCAGCGGCCGCAAGACATTGCGGCATATTATTTATATATTCTCGGATATCAATATTGGGATGTTTCTTCAAATCCAGTCCCTTTTCTTTAAGTAAATCCGGAAACCATTTACCCCATTTACCGTATCCGTGAATATGTTGAAACCGATCTGTTTTAGAAGTTTTTACAAGCAAATCGGCTACAGCCTCATTAATTTTTCTTGCGCCTAAACTTCCGCCGAAAGACAAAATAAGCGGACGTTCATCCAATCCAAGTGTTTTTCGTGATTCTTCTTTTTTAGCTCGAAGAATCTCCTGTCTTACAGGATTACCGGTTAAAATACATTTTGCCGAAGGGTCAAGAAATTTTTGTGCATCGGCAACCGCCAGCATAGTTTTATCGGCATGCTTAGATAACATTTTATTGGTAATTCCCGGGAATGCATTTTGTTCATGGATAATTGAAGGTATTTTCATCCTCATAGCTTCACGCAGAACAGGGCCGGAAACATATCCTCCCGTTCCGACACAAATATCCGGTTTAAACTCTTTAATAATTTTTCGCGCTTCTCTGCTTGAAGTAAATATATGAATTACCGTTTTAATATTTCGTTTAATATTTTTAAAACTCAGACTTCTCTGAAAGCCTGAAATAGTTATACTCTTAAAATCAAAACCTGCGTTCGGAACAAGTTTTTCCTCAATCCCGCCTTTTGCTCCGATATAAAGTATATCTGCGTCCGGCTCTCTTTCTTTGATATAGCCCGCAATTGCAAGTGCAGGATTAATATGCCCTGCGGTACCGCCGCCGGCGAATAAAACCTTCATTTTATAGCCCCTTTTAATATAGAAATTATTACGTCTTTTCAATAGCCGACGTTCGTGAAATCGACAAAACTATGCCCATTTCCGTAAGCAGAATGACAAGCGATGTTCCGCCATAACTGAAAAACGGCAGGCTTATACCTGTATTTGGAATTGTGTTTGTAACAACAGCAATATTTAATACTACCTGTAAACCGACCTGCACTACAAGGCCGATTCCCAAAAGCATTCCAAATTTATCCTTAGCTTTAAGACAAATTATAATTCCGCGCCATACAAGCATGGCAAAAAGAATTATTATAATTAATGCACCGATAAAGCCAAGTTCTTCACATACAATGGCAAAAATAAAATCATTCTGCGGTTCCGGCAGATATAGATACTTTTGCCTTGACTGGCCGAGTCCAAGTCCTAAGAGTCCCCCCGAGCCTATCGCATATAATGACTGCCTTGTCTGCCAAGTGTCTTCCATAATTGCCTTACTTGCTGTTGAAAAAGGATCAAGCCAAGCAGTTATACGGTCACTTGCATAACTGAACTTTTGCGAAAACAGTACAAGGTACGCTACAACTGCACCCGCAGCGCCAAATGCTAATCCAAACCAGCGAAGCCGAACTCCGCCGATAAATAACATTACAGCGGCAAGAAGAACAATAATAACGGTTGCTGAAATATGAGGCTCACAAACTAAAAGTCCAACCATTCCACTAAGGATTAGAATATAGGGCAATACTCCATACTTAAAAGTATCCATCCTTTTAAAATTCAGAGATATCAAATGAGCAAACACCAAAACAAGTGAAAATTTTGCAAGTTCCGAAGGTTGGAACTGACCGAGAGGTCCCAAACTTATCCACCTGTGAACCCCGTTAACTGTTGGCATAAACAAAACAAGTACCAAGGTCATATATGAAAACAAAAGCATAGGAATGGCGAGCTTATGGAAATGATGATAGTCAAAATATGAAACAGTTATCATTGCTGCAACACCTAAAACAGCAAATACCGCCTGTCTGCTGATAAAATAATAGCTGCTGCCGTGTCGGTAAAGCGCATTTGCAAAGCTTGCCGAAAAAAGCATAACAAGTCCGATAATAAGTAAAGTTAAAACTAAAAACAGAAATGGCATATCCATTCCGGAGCGAACTGAAAATATTCGAAATTTCTTACGTATTCTTCTGCCGAATTTCATATTCTGTCCAGTGCTTGCATGAGAGGGTACGCCGATTTCCGCTGTAACTTCAGTATTTGAACTTGTCATGGTTTTCCCCCTCCTTACTATATAGGTAAAATATTAATATCATTTAAACATATAATAGATAAATTATTTGTCACAATTTATAATACACTCTGCTTTTGTAATTAAAAGCCGTAAAAAACAAGCAAAAATGCAGCAACGCCGAATATTACTGTAACCAAACTGAAAACACGGCAAATTTTATGTTCGTTCCAGCCGCACATTTCAAAATGATGATGAATTGGACTCATCCTAAATAAACGTTTGCCATGTGTCGCTTTAAAATAAACAACTTGAATTACAACAGACAAAATTTCGCATATATAAACAAAACCAATTACCAATATTAAAATAGGAAGATTAAGCCCAAATCCAAGTGCACATACCATTCCTCCTAAAAACAGAGAACCGGTATCACCCATAAAAACCTTTGCGGGATTAATGTTCCACACCAAGAAGCCAAGGCACCCTCCCGCAAGGGCAGCCGCAAAAACGCTCATACTTTCTATCCCTAATATGCCTGAAATCAGCATAAAGAATAAGCTCACAAAAAAAGTTACTGACGCATTTAAACCGTCTATACCGTCTGTGAAATTAACAGCATTAACCATTCCCACAATTCCGAGAAGTGCTACAATCCAATACCATATACCGAAATCCACATTCCCAAAAAACGGTATTAAAGTTGTTGAAGAACTGCCCGCCAAATATAAAGAATAAAGGTATGCTCCCGCAACAATAAACTGTAAAATCAGCTTCTGCTTTGCATTTAATCCAAGATTTCTTTTCTTTACTACTTTGATATAATCATCAAAAAATCCAACTGCACCAAATCCTACTGCCATTAGCAATCCGCCGAAAATTTTTGTCCTCATCATCATTTGAAGTGAATCCTGCTTAGTCATACTATAATAAATTGGAACAAATATAACTGTTGAAAGTGCAATCCCGATTATAAACATAAACCCGCCCATAGTCGGAGTTCCATTCTTTTTTTGATGCCACTTAGGACCAACTTCACGAATTGTCTGACCAAAATTTATTTTGTGCAGAAAAGGTACCATCCATTTACCAAGCAAAGCAGTTGTTCCAAAAGAAACAATAGCCGCTAAAATAATCCAAACCGAATTCATTATGTTTCTATTCCACCTTTTAAGATTATTGCTTACAGTTTTTGTAAGCATATTTAATGATTATATCATATTACTTCTGTTTTTTTAATTATCAAATTGAATGTTATTAAGCGCGTCAAGCACTTCGGCAAAAGGAATCCCACAGGAAATTGCAGCGGAAGCCGCTCCAAGTGCATTACTCACTATTTCTTCGCACCCCTGCTGACTTTTATCTTTAATATTCAGCCTAACCCTGCCGATAACACCGACCCCAATAATTTCAAAAGCCAAATATCCATTTTCAGTTATTCTAATATTTTTTGCGGTAAAATCCGCTTCATCACTTCTTGAAGAATATGTGATCGGCTGTAAATCCGCAATTTCGCGAACTGCAGAAAAAGCATAGTCAGAAACACAAACTGAAAACTCGTTTGAAAATATTCTATTGTCTACATCACTTAAAAGCAGTACGGCGGGCTGAATATTTTCATGAGTCGGCTTATCAGTTGAAGAAATTACATAGTTTTCGCGGTTGCAAAACTTTAAAATTTTCTTCAACATTGAAGTAGTATTCCCATTTTTATCACAAACTGCAATCAACTTTTTTGCAGAGTTAAAAGTTTGCATTATAGTCATCCCCTCGCAAAAAAATTATTATTCTACCTGATTAGGTTCTATAAAGCTTACTGTTACAACAGTACCCGGCGGAACTTTGGTTCCTGCCTCTATGCTCTGCGAATTTGATACTGCATTTGTTCCGGTAAGCGCCGCACCTGAAATGCTTATATTAATTCCGGCATTTGCTGCGGTTGTATTGGCGGATGCGAGCGACATATTTACTAAATTTGGAACAGTAACAGTCTTATTTGAACTATCTTCATCTGTAAATAGTACAACCGTACCTTTTTGTGGAATTGCTTTGCCCGGTTCCGGAACCTGCGATATTACCTTATCTCCGTTTCCAAAAATTTTCGGAGTAAGCTTTAATGTATTTAATTCATTCTTTGCCTGGGCAAGTGTTTTGCCCACAACGCTTGGTGCTTTAACATCAAGTTCCGAAAGCTCTTTATCTGTATATTTACGTTCGACACCTAAGTACGGCAAAATTTCTTCCATTGTTTTTGAAAATACAGGTCCTGCAACAGCCGCACCGTAATAGCTGCTGCCATGAGGTTCATCAAAGAAAACCAACATTGCCACCTGTGGGTCATCGGCGGGAGCAAATCCGCAGTAGGATGCAATGTATTCCATTTTACCGGTAGCTACTTTAACATCTATCTTTTGTGATGTACCTGTCTTTCCTCCAACACGGTAACCGGGGAGATATCCGTTTTTCGCTGTACCGACAGTTGCATTCGTCTGTAATATTTTGCACATACGTTTAGAAGTGTCTTCTGAAATCACCTGGCGTTTAGGGGATGTATCCGTAGTTTTGACAATATTTCCGTCTTCATCTACTATTTTACTTACCAAATGAGGCTGAACCAAATATCCGCCGTTAGAAACAGCTGCAACCGCGGTTATCATCTGTATGGGAGTAATACTGAAGTTCTGTCCGAATGACTCTGTTGCAAGTTCAACAGGATTCAGTTCCTCTGCGGTATAGTAGCTTGTTCGAAGCGGTTCGCCGGGAACATCTATACCTGTGCGCTGAGTAAAACCGAAAGCTTGGAAATATTTAAAAAATCTGTCCGGTCCAAGTCTTTCACCCAGCTGTACAAATACAGGGTTGCAGGAATTACATAATCCTTGAACAAAGGTCTCGCTTCCATGTCCATAAGTTCTCCAGCAGTGAATTGTCTGGCCGGCAACATTTATTGAACCTTTGCAGAAAAACTGTGAGTTTTCGCTTACCACTCCTTCTTCCATAGCAGAAGAACCGGTAACCATTTTAAAAACGGAGCCGGGATAATATGTATCACTTACGCACTTATTTCTCCACTGCTTTTCACGGGCATTTTTAAGCGCGGTATTTTTCTCACTTCCTTCTGGCATTGCGGCAATACTGTCAGCTTCTGTTTTATCTGCTATCTCAAAAGGATTGTTGGGGTCAAAGTCACCTTTAACTGCCATTCCCAAAATCTCACCTGTTTTTACATTCATTACAATGGCACAAGCTCGGTTTCCTACTTTGTTTAAAACAACACCTTCCTGAACATTTTTCTCAAGAAAATGCTGTACAACTTCGTCTATTGTCAAAACGAGATTATATCCGTTTTTAGCTTGAATTTTTTGTTCGTACTGGAAAGGCATATCTGTTCCTATTGCATTTTTCGCAATAACCAATTTACCCGGTACCCCTGAAAGATAACTGTCGTATTGCTTTTCTATGCCCAAAAGTCCTTGACTGTCAGTTCCGGTAAAACCCAAAACCGGTGATGCAAATGCACCATACGGGTAATATCTTTTATAATCTTCAATTAGCCGTATGCCGTTTCCGATTTTATTTTCATCTTTAAACTTTAGTATTTTATCTTTAACATCTGTTTCTACTTTTCTTTTTAATTCATCATAATATGTTTTTTTCTTACTGCGCTTTATAATTTCTTCTTTATCCATTCCAAGTATTTCGGAAAGTCCCTGAGCTATTATGTCCCTGTTTTCATCTGTAATAAACGCCGGCTCAAGAACAACTTTCCAAACATTGGCACTTTTAGCAAGTGGTTTCATATTACAGTCATAAATTGTTCCCCTCTGCGCACTGATTGCAGTATCTTTTAACTGTTGGTCAATTGCACGGGTCTGCAGACTTTCCCCTTCAATAAGTTGAAGGCGGATAAGACTTATAATTAATACTCCAAAACCTAAAATAACCAAAGTCCATAAAACAAAAACTGTTCGCCGCCACATTCTGATTGTAGTACCTTTTGCCATTGCTGTTCCTCCATATAAAGTGCGGTATTATAAAAATGAGAGTTAAGATTTTATCTCAACTCTCTTTCTTGTATTTTTTGCTGAACATCTAACATGATTAGGTAATAATACTTATTTATAAATTAATTTTTTTATGACAATAATTTTATAATTGAGTCCCAAAAAGAAGCAAACCAGTTTTCATTTGAACTGCTTTTTACAACTTCTGTTTTATCTCCTTTTGCAATAGAAATAGGTTCAACTTGATTTTGTTCAATTTTTTTCAGTCCCATTTCGTTTGTTGCACGTTTTTCCACTACTTCAAGCGACAGCTGAGAATTTGACTTCATTTTCAGCTGCGTATATAC
>DHNU01000045.1:0-1382 GCA_002407645.1 Ruminococcaceae bacterium UBA5408 | reverse complement strand
CTTTGAGTTTCGGAAAGCGTTTTATTTGCGGAATTAAGCTCCTCAGTAAGTTCAGTAAGCTGAACCTGCCCGTAAACAATAGTGCCCACAATGCCGAGCATAACAGCAAAAGCAAGGAAAGTTAAAACTGCTTTTACAGGTTTTACTCTTTCTCTTCTATTTAACTCTAACTTTTCCTTTGGCAGCTTAATGACATTATTATTTTTTTGTTGTTTTACTTTTTGTTCCTTTTTAGGTTCAAATAAAGCAAAATCATAAGCTCCATTGCTGTTTTGAGATGCCACTTTATCCACTTCCTGTCTATTGTATTTTATATAAATAATAACTGTAAACTACAGTTTTATGCAAATCCTAAGCCTTGCGCTTCGGCTGCGCGGATTACGCTCTATCTCTTCATTACTCGGTGCTAACCCTTTTTTATATAAAAGCTCGGCCTTTGGTTTTTTGCCGCAAATACAAATAGGAAAATCTTTTGGACATGTACAGCCGGTACACCATGATGCCATACGCTGTTTTACAATTCTATCTTCTAATGAATGAAATGTAATAACAGCTAAACGACCGCCCGGTTTAAGTATTGAAAAAGCTGCATCCAAACCCTGTGAAAGCCTGTCCAGTTCTCCGTTAACTTCAATCCTTAACGCTTGAAAAGTTTTTCGCGCCGGATGTCCGTGCTCACGCCTAACTGCAGCGGGAACTGAATCTTTTATAATTTCTGCCAATTGAAGAGTTGTTTCAATCGGTTTTTGTTCACGCGACTTAACAATGCCCTTTGCAATGCTGCGCGCATTTTTATCTTCCCCATAGCGTCTTATAATTTGCGCAAGCTCCTGCCATGAAAGATTGTTTACCAAATCCTTGGCAGAAACTCCTTCTTGACTCATACGCATATCAAGCGGCGCATCATAATGATAAGAAAAACCTCGTTCGGGATTATCAAGCTGATAGGATGACACACCAATATCGAGAAGTACCCCGTCTACGGGTACAAGATTTAATTTTTCTGCAACTTCATCCATTTCGGAGAAATTTGCTCTATATACAACAGACTGTTTATAATCTTTAAGTCTTTCGGTAACCGTTTTAATAGCATCGGGATCCTGGTCTATTGAAAGCAAAGTACCTGTAGTAAGCTTTCGCACTATAGCTTCCGAATGGCCGCCGCCCCCTGCGGTACCGTCAATATAAATGCCGTCTTTTTGTATGTTTAAACTCTCAATTGTTTCATCAAACAAAACCGGCTTGTGATTAAACTTCATTTTATTACCACCTGCCGTTTAAAGTTCAAGCATATCCATAGCTTCGGCAATGCTTTCTTCTGTAAGTGTTGAATTAAATTCATTCCAATGCTCCGTATCCCAAATTTCCGCTCTGCTTGAAGC
>DHNU01000001.1:14216-16605 GCA_002407645.1 Ruminococcaceae bacterium UBA5408 | reverse complement strand
TTTGTTATCTTTTTTAAAAGTGATAACCAACTTCGTCCGAAAGTACTTTCATACTCTTTGGAAATTACGGGTTCCTTAATTCGTAATTCGTTGTTTAATTTTCAAGGTCCTAATTAACTTCAAACTCCGCTTCCGCTCTGTATTTCAGCGCTTCCGTTTCGTTTTCGTTTTTTGCGTCTTTCGTAAGGCGCTTGACTATAATACCAAATACCACCCCTATTGTCAACCCTTTTTTTGAAAAAGTTTTGATTTTTTGTTATACAATTAACTTTTATGTGATTTTTAGCCTGATAAAAACCTACACAAACCGCATGGATTCTACGTTTTTCGCAGTTTTACCTTTTAGCCTTTATTTATATACATAATATTAAGGATTTTAAAACTTTTTATAAATGTAGACCTATAATTATAAAAGCTCCTGTTTATAGTTCTTATTAGCAAATATATTTTTGCATATTTTTTAAAATAATAGCGCCCACAGTCAAATTGCGGGCGCTTTAATCATTTATAACTTAGGAAAAATGTTATTCCTCGATTAATTTTATCATCCAAATATCTTATTTGACTTAAATCAATCTTATTTGTAACGCCCGGCTGTCTGTTTGCCATGGTGAAATATGTTGATACTTTATAGGGTGATTTTGTTGTCATACCTGCAACTATGCCGTCAAAGTCAGTGCCCTCATCTATATAAAATGAAACTGACGGCTTTTTTGCTTTTAAAACAGCAGTCAATGCATTTACAACTTTACTATCGTTTTTAGATGACAAATCGCCTATTCTTATTCCTTTTACTTTATAATAGTTCTGTTCTGTCGATGTACACGCAGGCACTGCTAAATTATACTGATCCGAATTGCCGCCACCCGAACCGTTAATTTGAGCATCAGTTAATGAAGCTGCGGTCGGAAATATAGTACGGTTTTGTAAAATTGCTGTATCGTTGATATTAAAATAATTGTATATAGCAGATTCATTATCTCCCCAAGTAATGTCGAGGTGATACCAATTGCCGTTAATCTTCATAACATTCCACATATGTCCTGTACCTTTGCTGTTTCCAGTTAAAAGCATACAGTGAAGCCCCGAATAACTTGAAAGAAGCTGCATTGCTCTTGAATACCCTTCACAAACTGCTTTTCCATTTATAAGTGCACCGTAAGCTGAAAAAGCCTGCCAAATATTTTGATTCGATACTGCCTCATCATCGTAAACACAATTTTTTATTAAATAGTCATAAAGGTAGAGTTCCCTGTCAAATTCATTCATTCCCGAAGGCATAGCTTTTATAATGGCATTTATCTTATTGTTCATTTCCTGTGACATTGTGTTAATTTGGCTTTGAGGCGCTACGGAATAAAGCTGTACTTGCGTACCGCTAAAGCCATAGCTGTAAGAATATGAATTTGCAAGCCAGAAAATTTGTGGGTTATCATTTAAAAATGCTGTAATAATTACGCGAAGCTGAGCTTCCGAAATACGATACCCCGGAATGCTTACTCTTTCTATCGGGTAATACCCCTGTGTATTAGGTGATGCCGCAACTTTGTATGAACTTTGCAATAACTTATTATACAGTTCGCGGCTCACTGTGTCCGATAAATAATTGTATCCTTCTCTTTGATGTATATATGTATAAGTATTAGGCGCATCTGCAAGTTTCTGAACTGTGTTTAGTTTAACATTATTCTGAGTTAGGTCATCGGCTATTTTTTGCAATCCGCCCGTAATGCTTGACGGTGTTTGTTTTTGAACCTTTGAAGGATGTGAAGGACTCTGCGGACTTGTTGACTTAGTATCTTCATACGCTGAAGACATTGTAGTTTCGGATGAATTAATCAGCGAAGATACTCCGTCCGATATATATGAAATGGCTTGTGATGTAAGTTCACAGATATCTTCGGTGCCTTTACAGCCCGAAAGTGAAAGCATTAGAATGGTGCAAATTAAAACTCCGGAAATAATTGAGTTTATTTTATGTTTTATTTTAAATTTCATTTGCACATCTCTCCTATACTGTTCGAGTTTTGAAATAATTTTAACATTCCAATATTAATACTTTATGAATTATTTAGAATTATAGAATTAATATAAACTTTTGCTTATTCTGACACCGGACTATTAAACTGTTAACAAAAATCCGAAGTAAAATTAATGAGAAGCAAATTATCGCTTTCACCTTATGCCTTTCAGTCCCCAAAAGAGGAGGAAATACAGCATATATATATTAGTATAGGAGAGGAGTATAGAAAAAATCTTTTTAACAACAAAAAAAGCAATACATTCTTATGAACATACTGCTTTGGTGGAGGAGGATGGATTCGGACCATCGAAGCTATAAAGCAACAGATTTACAGTCTGCCCCCTTTGGCCACTCGGGAACTCCTCC
>DHNU01000001.1:7575-13990 GCA_002407645.1 Ruminococcaceae bacterium UBA5408 | reverse complement strand
TTAATGGAGCTGGCAATAGGACTTGAACCTACGACCTGCTGATTACAAATCAGCTGCTCTACCAACTGAGCTACGCCAGCATTTTTAACACTCGACTAATATACCATTTTAAAGTTAATTTGTCAAGTAATTCGATAAATTTCTTAAAAGAAAATGGTCGAGGTGACAGGACTTGAACCTGCGGCATCTTGGTCCCAAACCAAGCACTCTACCAAGCTGAGTTACACCTCGTTGTTGACGATATGCACGGTCTATTCCATTGCCGTGCGGCTAATTGCTATAACTATAAAACGGCGATTAACTTGCTTTCGCGTCATCGAACAGCCTTATCATTATATTGAATCTGACTGTATTTGTCAAGTTATTTTAAAAAATAAAATAAATTTTTGATTTCCTGCCTTTTCATAAACACTTCTGAAAGCGGTTTAACGGTAATTCACGATAAACTCTCTTAAAATCCTTGAAAGCCGCGCCGCCAAATGGTAAACTATAAGAATGTTAAAATAACGGCGGTGCATAAATTTGGAAAAGATAAAAAAGCTTTGGAATTTTATGACAAGCCCCGAAATGGTTTCCTATATTATATTCGGTGTACTTACGACCGCAGTTAATATAGTAAGTTTTGGACTGTTGCGCCCTGTAATCCGATTTAATGCTTATTGGGACGTAATTGTTGTTAATACTATCGCATGGATTCTTTCGGTAGCATTTGCATTCATAACGAACAAGCTGTTCGTCTTTAAAAGTAAAAGTTTTGAAAAAAAGCTTTTTATGCGCGAACTAACCACTTTCGTTGAAGCAAGGCTCTTTTCCCTTGTAGTTGATACTTTGGGAATGTACCTTTTGATCAATGTGCTTTACTGGAACGACTGGGTTTCAAAGATAATTATGAATGTTATTGTTGTCGTAATAAATTATATTTTAAGTAAATTAGTTATATTTAAAAAATAACGGGGCGCAGCCAGCACCCCTAATTATGGAGGATGTAGAACAATGTTAGCAAATGAAAAAACCATGGAAAAAATCGTTTCCCTTTGCAAAAACCGAGGCTTTGTCTATTCCGGCAGTGAGATTTACGGCGGTCTTTCAAACACTTGGGATTACGGTCCGCTCGGCGTTGAGTTCAAAAACAACGTAAAACGTGCTTGGATGAAAAAATTCGTTCAAGAAAGTCCGTACAACGTCGGTCTTGACTCAGCAATTCTCATGAATCCGCAAGTTTGGGTTGCTTCCGGCCATGTAGGCGGATTTTCCGACCCGCTTATGGACTGCCGCGACTGCAAAACACGCCACCGCGCAGATAAGCTTATTGAAGAAGACGGCGGCGACGCAAACGGCATGACTTTTGAGCAGATGATGGATTACATTAAAGAGCATAATGTAAAATGTCCTGCATGCGGTTCAACAAACTTTACAGATATCCGTAAATTTAACCTTATGTTTAAAACATTCCAGGGAGTAACCGAAGACGCTAAAAACGAAATTTACCTCCGCCCTGAAACAGCACAGGGTATTTTCGTAAACTTTGCAAATATTCAGCGTACAACTCGCCGCAAACTTCCTTTCGGCGTTGCGCAAGTCGGCAAGAGCTTCCGAAACGAGATTACCCCGGGTAACTTTACTTTCCGCACACGTGAATTTGAGCAAATGGAGCTTGAATTCTTCTGTAAACCGGATACAGACCTCGACTGGTTCTATTACTGGAAAGATTTCTGCAAGAAATGGCTCTTGAATTTAGGCCTTACAGAAGAAAATATTCGTCTGCGCGACCACGAAAAAGAGGAGCTTTCTTTCTATTCCAAAGCAACAACGGATATTGAGTTCCTATTCCCGTTCGGCTGGGGCGAACTTTGGGGTATCGCAGACAGAACAAACTATGACTTGTCACAGCATCAAAATCATTCTGGCAAAAGCCTTGAATATTTCGACCCCGAAACAAACGAGCGTTACATTCCTTATGTTGTTGAACCTTCACTTGGTGCAGACCGTATTGCGCTTGCATTCCTCTGCGATGCATATGATGAGGAAAAGCTCGATGAAAAGGACACCAGGGTTGTTCTCCATCTTCACCCTGCACTTGCACCGTACAAGGCAGCTATCCTTCCTCTTTCCAAAAAGCTCGGCGACAAAGCAAAAGAAATTTACTCTGCGCTTGCAAAACACTTTATGGTTTCATATGATGACTCAGGCTCAATCGGTAAACGCTACCGCCGTCAGGACGAAATCGGAACCCCGTTCTGTATCACCTATGACTTTGACAGTGTTGAAGACGGCTGTGTAACCATTCGTGACCGCGACACAATGAAGCAGGAACGCATTGCTATTGATAAATTAAAAGATTATATCGAAGAAAAAATTGAATTTTAATTAAATCTTATACAGTAAATGAGCCGCTTTTCTAAAAAGGAAGCGGCTCATTTTTTATTTTCCGATATTGTATTTTTTATTATATTTTTATGGTTCTGCATTAAATATTAGGATTCTCACTTCCTGCCCCCCACACAATATGCAAACTAAAAATCGCAAACAAATCTTGTGCGGAAGGGGCAACGAGGCATGAGAGTCTGCACCCCTCACTGCTAAATCGTCTCCCATTTAATGGAAGACGCCTGTTTTCGCTTAGAAATAAAAATAGGAGGGTCAGGGGTAGGTATTAAATATTAATTTATCCAAATAATTATTAAAGAACCTATTTTACTATATTATCATTCCGCCGTTTACGCCCAAAATCTGACCGGTAATAAAATCAGCTTTATCGCTTGCTAAAAAGCTAACTGCATTTGCGATATCCTTTGGCATACCGATTACGCCGAGCGGCGTTTCCTCTTTAAGTTCCTCCATAGTATTTTCGTCTAAATTTGAATTCATTTCTGTATTGATTACACCCGGTGCTATACAGTTTACCTGTATTCCCGACGATCCGACTTCTTTAGCAAGTGCTTTTGTAAATCCTATAACCGCCGCTTTAGCTGCAGAATAGTGAACTTCGCATGAACCGCCGACCTGTCCCCACATTGATGATATATTTATAATTTTACCGCTTTTCTGATGTATCATATACGGCAAAGCACACTGACAGCAGTTAAATACCCCTTTAACATCAACCGCAAACATTCTGTCCCAATCGTTTTCTGTAATATCGGTAAACAGTTTCTGCTGTGCTATCCCAGCGTTGTTGACAAGGATATCTACTTTACCTGCTTCAGAGAACATTTTTTCCACCTGCTCTCTTTCTGAAACATCCGCACAAACGGAGGTACAGTCGACATTATAAGCGCTATTTAATTCCAATACTAATTTTTCAGCTTGGTCTTTCGACTTTGTATAATTTACAATGACATTAAATCCGTCTTTTGCAAGCTGTTTTGCAATTGCTTTTCCAATGCCCCGTGACGAACCCGTTATTAAAGCTGTTCGCATATTGTAATGCTCCTTACCTTTACATTGTTTCTTGCTATACTTTCTATGACACAGGTATAATTCGCACCTATACTGTCACAGAGAATAAAACTTTCACCTTTATGCATACGGAGCAAATATATGATATTTTTACATTCTCTCCGTTAATTTCTGCAATCTATTACCGAATATAATGAACAAAAAGCCTTGGCATAATTCTACCGCAATAATAATGTTCCTAAATTATAGCATAGTAATACCAAAGATTAAATACTTGCATCCATAGCAAATTCATTTATAAAGTATCTTCATAAACCCCACGCAGTCATTAATAAAGTTCTATATTAAATATTGGGCAGGGGTAGGTATCAAATATTAATTTATCTGAGCAATTGTTAAACAACCACTAATAATACAACAAAAAACGACTCCATACAAAAACGGAGCCGTTTTTTAATAAAAAGGATGAACTCAATTAAAGAACTGCAAGAACGACAAAGTTCAGAACAAACAAAGCAGTTGCAACCCAGAAAATCGGATGAATTTCTTTTGCTTTGCCGCGGCATACTTTGATAATGCAATAGAAAATGAAACCTGCGGCAATACCGTAAGAAATGCTGTAGCAAAATGCCATGAATACACTGGCGAAGAACGCCGGAATAGCATCTTCGAGGTTTTCCCAATTAATTTCTTTAAAGGAGCTGAGCATCATAATACCAACCGCTATTAAAGCAGGAGCTGTTGCCGCCGACGGAACAGCACTTATTACAGGTGCGAAAAATGCACTGATGATGAACATTATTGCAACAACAACACTTGTTAAACCTGTACGTCCGCCTGCGCCGATACCCGCCGCACTTTCAACATAAGTTGTTGTATTGGACGTACCGAAAATAGCTCCGATTGATGTTGCAGTTGCGTCAGCAAAAAGAGCCTTGTCCATTTTTGATTTAAAACCTGTGCTTGTTTCAAGTGAAGCTTGGTCTTCTTCGCTGAAAATACCGGTTTTACGTCCTGTACCGATAAATGTTCCGATAGTATCAAACGTATCTGAAAGACTGAATGCAAAAATCGTCATAATAACTTGAGGAATTTTTGCAGGGTCCGAGAAAAGCGACTGTAAACCCGGATTTCCGAAAGCCGCACCAAAAGTTTGCGGAAGCTGTGAACACGCTTCAGTAAAGCTCATTGTTTCCGCCATAGATGTAATTCCAAGAGGAATACCAATAAGAGTGGTAGCCACAATGCTGATTAAAATAGCGCCTTTAACTTTAAGGACAAGAAGAATTACAGTTAAAAACAACCCGATTAAAGCAAGTGCCACTACCGGTGAATTAAGTTTTACAATAGCCGGAACAGCGGCGCTGTTTGCAACAACAGTCTTGCTGTCGAGCATGACGTAAGTACCCGGGTCAGCCGTAAAATTAATAAGACCTGCATTTTTAACACCGATATAAGCTATAAATATACCGATACCGCCTCCGATGGCATTCTGCAGGCTTTCCGGGATTGATTTAATTATTAATTTTCTTACCTTTGTTACGGTGATTAAAATGTTTACAATACCGCAGATAAATACCATTGCGAGTGCTTCCTGCCATTTATAATGCAGGCCAAAACATACCGTAAATACAAAGAATGCATTAAGTCCCATACCCGGGGCCTGTGCATAAGGAACGTTTGCGAACAAACCCATAATCAAAGTTCCGATTACCGAAGCTATGATTGTAGCAAGGAAGACTGCTCCCCAGTTCATGCCTGTTTGCGAAAGCATGGTCGGATTTACAATGATAATATAAGCCATTGCAAAAAACGTTGTCAATCCGGCGGTTACTTCTGTGCGAACATTTGTGTTGTTTCCTTTTAAATTAAAGAAGTCGCCCTTTGGGTGATATGCTGTTTCGGTGCTGCCTACCATATCTTTTCCTCCTAAAAATACAATTGCCCGACAACGCGCGCTTGTCGGGTAACTTGATTATTACTTATAGTATAGAAGTTTTGCACAAATATCGCAATGTAATATTTACACAAATTTTTAGAATTCGAAACACTTTATTCATACTTTTAAGACAAAATAACAAATTTGTTGCGCATTTGGAAATTTTATGCAAGAATCCGCTGATATAGTTTCATAAAAAATGTATTCCGTACTGTCTTCATTTCCACTTTTATCATAAGGAATCTTACCTTTTTACTAAGGTTTATTCTGTGCTGTAAAGTAAAGTATAATACCTTTAATTAAAAACAATACCAAAATAAACAAAGGGCGGCTATAAAAGCCGCCCGAAAGTTTTCAATTAGTTTAAGTTTTTCTTTAAGTTGTCAAGCTGGCTGCGGAGTTCCTTCGGCAGTTTGTCCCCAAACTTCTTGTAGAACTCTTCAATGCCCTCAGCTTCTTTAGTCCACTGAGCTTTGTCAACGTTGAGAATGCTCTTAAGAGTATCCATGCTGAAATCTAAGCCTTCAAGGTTGATATCATCAGCATTCGGAACATATCCGATTGGTGTTTCAACAGCGTCAACTTTATTTTCACAACGTTTAATAATCCACTCAAGTACACGGAGGTTATCGCCGAATCCGGGCCAAATGAAATGACCTTCGTCATCAAGACGGAACCAGTTAACGTTAAAAATCTTAGGAGCTTTGTCTCCTAATTTTTCGCCCATTTCAATCCAGTGATTGAAGTAGTCGCCCATATGGTAACCGCAGAACGGAAGCATAGCCATTGGGTCGCGGCGTACAACGCCAACCTTACCGGTTGCAGCTGCAGTTGTTTCGGAAGCCATAATTGAACCTACGAATACACCGTTGTTCCAGTCACGTGACTGATAAACCAAAGGAGTAGTCTGTGCGCGGCGGCCGCCGAAAATGATAGCGGAAATCGGAACACCTGTTCCCTTGTCAAATTCAGGGCTTACGCATGGGCAGTTCTTAGCAGGTGCAGTAAAGCGGCTGTTTGGATGAGCGCCCTTTACATCTGATGTTGTACCATCCCAAGGCTGACCTTTCCAGTCAA
>DHNU01000001.1:0-7479 GCA_002407645.1 Ruminococcaceae bacterium UBA5408 | reverse complement strand
TTTGTTCCCGGTGCAACACCGAAGAAACCGTTTTCAGGGTTTACAGCATAAAGTCTGCCGTCAGGACCTTGGCGCATCCAAGCAATGTCGTCGCCGACAGTCCAAATCTTGTAGCCATTCTTGCGGTAAGATTCCGGTGGAATAAGCATAGCAAGATTGGTTTTTCCACAAGCAGACGGGAAAGCTGCTGCAACATATTTAATTTCGCCCTTCGGATTTTGGATACCGAGAATAAGCATATGCTCTGCCATCCAGCCTTCATTCTTTCCGAGGTAGGAAGCAATACGAAGTGCAAAGCATTTTTTACCGAGAAGTACGTTTCCGCCGTAACCGGAGTTAACGGAAATAATTGTGTTATCTTCAGGGAAGTGGCAGATGTATCTCTTTTCCTGGTCGATCTCGCACTTGCAGTGCAAGCCGCGTACCCAGTCATCACTGTCGCCAAGTGTATCCAATACATCATTGCCGACTCTTGTCATGATGCACATATTTAAAACAACATAGATTGAGTCTGTGAGCTCAATACCGATTTTAGCAAACGGTGAACCGACAGGTCCCATAGAATAAGGAATTACGTACATTGTACGGCCTTTGTAGCTGCCTCTTGCAATGTCATAAAGCATTTTGTATGCTTCTTTTGGGTCTTTCCAATGGTTAGTCGGACCTGCGTCCTCTTCTTTGCGGGAACAGATAAATGTTCTGTCCTCAACACGAGCAACATCGTTTACTGCTGTACGGTGCAAATAGCAATTGGGGAGCTTTTCTTGATTAAGTTTAATCATTTCTCCCGTAGAGCATGCCTCTTTGCGCAAATCTTCAATTTGAGCTTCAGAGCCGTCTATCCAGACAACATTGTCAGGGCAGACGAGTTTTTTCATNNGAGCAGATAAATGTTCTGTCCTCAACACGGGCAACGTCGTTTTCTGCTGTACGGTGTAAATAACAATTCGGGAGCTTTTCCTGATTAAGTTTAATCATTTCCCCCGTGGAACATGCCTCTTTGCGCAAATCTTCAATTTGAGCTTCAGAGCCGTCTATCCAGACAACATTGTCAGGGCAGACGAGTTTTTTCATTTCTTCAATCCAGTTCAATACCGACTTGTTGTTTGTCATTACTCATTTCTCCTTTCGGTCCAATGACCTTACGAATATGGTGCTAATACGAATAATTATAATACATTACAACATTATAATCAATTACGAAATTGTTAAATTGTTAAAAATTTAGCAGATTTTTTGCAAATTTTTATCTACAGGCATTTGCGCACAGGCATTTAAATCCAGTCCGGCAGTATTGCCTGAAAGGAATTCATAATATGCCTGAGAACCCACCATAGCGGCATTGTCGCCGCAGAGCTTAAGTTCCGGCCTGTAAAATTCCCACCCGCGGTTTTCACATTCTTTTTCAAGTCTTCTTCTTAATAGGGAGTTTGCGGAAACTCCGCCGGCTATCACTAATTTTTTACTATTTGTGTCTTCTGCCGCTTTAATAAAGTTTTTAACAAGGCAGTCGACAACAGCCTTTCTGAAAGACGCAGCCAAATCGTTCACATCGAGTTTTTGTCCCTTTTGGTCCGCATTATGAATAAGATTAATAACAGATGTTTTTAATCCCGAAAAGCTGAAATCGTACGGAGCGCCGTCGATGGTTGGATGAGGAAGTTTAAACGCATTTTCGTTGCCGTATTCCGCTTTTTTATCCATTTCAACTCCGCCGGGATAAGGCATCCCCATGGCACGCGCCGCTTTGTCAAAAGCTTCGCCTGCGGCATCATCACGAGTTCTTCCTATAATTTTTAAATCTGTATAACCTTTCACCTCAATAATATGGCTGTGCCCGCCCGATACTACAAGGCAGAGGAAAGGCGGTTCTAAATTTTGAAAAGTTATATAATTAGCCGCAATATGAGAGCGCAGGTGATGTACGGGAATAAGCGGTTTTCCGCTCGACATTGAAAGCCCTTTGGCAAAATTAACTCCAACGAGCAATGCACCTATAAGTCCCGGAGCATATGTTACCCCGATAGCGTCAATATCTTTTAAAGTTATTTGTGCGTCATCCAAAGCCTTTTGCGTAACACCTACAACAGCTTCACAGTGCCGTCTGGATGCAATTTCCGGTACAACTCCGCCGTACAGTTTGTGTTCCTCAACCTGTGAAGCCACTACGGATGATAAGACTTTTCTCCCGTCCTCAACTACTGCTGCGGCTGTTTCGTCGCATGAACTTTCAAGTGCTAATATGCGCATATATACTTCCCCTTACTGATTTAATATAAACATACTTTTTATGTAAAATATTATAAATTTTTATTTTTAAAATATCTTGTCATTAAAATTGCGTCCTCAAGTGGATTTGTATAAAAATTCTTACGCAAGCCAACGGGTTCGAACCCGAGTTTTTTATAAAGCGATATAGCAGGCTCGTTAAACTTGCGAACTTCAAGTGTAATAAATTCAGAATCTGTTTTTAATGCGGATTGGATTAAGTGCTGAACCAAAGCCTGTGCAATTCCACGCCTTCTAAAATACGGGTGAACAGACACTTTATCAATATAACATTCCCCGCAAACACTCTGCATACCTGCACAGCCAACTGCCTGTCCGTCTTTTTCAGCCACAAAATAGCAGGCTGTTTCACTAAAAAGTTCAGCTTTAAGTCCATCAAACGTCCATGGCTGTTCAAAACAGACTCTGTCTATTTCAGTAAGCTTCTGTATATGATTTTCTGCCATAGGAACTATTTTAAGTAAACACATTTAGCTATTCTCTGCTTTCATGATTGGATTTTTGAAGATTAATTCTTTAATGTGATACGAAAGTGAAATAATTACAAAAAGCATTACTACACCCAAAAGCTGTACGCTTATAAAGTCCGTATTAAAAAGATTATGGCATACGGCATAAGTAGAGCTTAGCACAGTTATAACCGAAATATAAAATTTTTTCGGAAAATAGAACACATATATTACAGACAAAATATCAGCTAAATAATAGTACCGCTCATGCATATGGGGAAGAACAAACGGCACGAATAAAGCAAAAAACAAAGCAAGCGAAATATATATTTCCGCTGTAAACGTAAATTGCTTTTTATATAAATAAAATAATGCCGTAAGCACCAATGCGCCGGCTAAAACCACAGCCGCAGAGCTTATATATTCCGGTGTATTTTCCGGCAGCCAAGTGTAAAGGTTCGGAAGAAACATCGAAATCATTTTATATTGCCCTGCCTGTGAAAAATAAACAGTTAAAAGCTCCCGAAAGTTCCGTCCCATAATCGCCGCAGGCAAAATCGTAACCAAATATACAAGCGGAAAGGACAACAATGTTCTTAACTTTACTCTACGCTTAATCAAAAGTAAAAGAAGGAACGGCGCCAAAAACACCGACTGCAATTTAAAAACAAATGCAATTGAATAAGCAGTAACCGCCTTGACCTCTTCGTTTTTAATAAAATAATATACACATGCTACAAGAGCCGCTGTGAAAATAGAATCACACTGCCCCCAAACCGCAGAATTCAATATCACACTCGGCAAAAGCAAAGTTACGGCGTACGCAATTATACCGTAAGTTTTGTCTTCGTAATAAAGGTTTACAGTCTTCATAACGAAAGCCGCCAAAACGATATCGGCAATACAGGATATTATTTTAATAGCCGTTAAATCCGAAAAAGGAAGATAGGTAAAAGCGGCAAGAAGATAAATATAGGTCGGCATATAATCGCCTATGTTCATACCTACTGCGGCAAAACCCCCATTATTTTTAAGCGCGGCATACCAGCCCTGTAAAAACTGGTGATAATCTCCGGATTCAAACGGAAACAGAAGAACACGTAATAATAGCGCAAAAAAAGTTATCACTGCCAAAAATAATATATTTTCCGTACTCATTATTTTGGTTTCTTTGCGCATTACCACAATTACCCCACCTTTTTATAAATTAAAAAATCAAACTCAATATGCGTTTTCAGCCTTTCGGTTTCTTTAAGCCTTTGTCCGCCGTCAACACCCGTTTTGTAATAATACGGCGTCATGGTAAAAAGGTCAACTATTGTCTGATTGTCGGTAATCACTATATCGTCTTTTACAGGTATCCGCTTTAGAAATTCAAATCCTTCGTATTCGGTTTTCTTGTATTCATTTTCATATGGTGCTTCGTACAGAATTTCTTTCATGCCGTATAAATGTCTTACTCCGGGGACTGCAAGAATTAAATAGCCTTTTGGCTTTAATACTCTGTTAAGTTCACTTTCAACAATCGGTGCAAACACATCAATTACAATATCGGCACAGCAATTCATAACAGGGATATTAAAAATACTGCCCACTGCAAAATCTATGTCTTTGTATTTCTTCGATGCAGCCTTTATTGCAAACTTGGATATATCAAATCCGAATATTTGAGGGTTCAACCCATTTTCGGTTAGTTTATTCTGAAGCCTCCCCGTATAGTAGCCTTCACCGCACCCCGCATCGAGGATAACAGGGTTTTCGGTATTTGCGTATTCTTTTACAATTTCGTTTAATTTATCACTGAAAAGCTCATACAGTCCAGTTTCCAAAAACCTCCGCCGGGAAGAAACCATCTGTTTGTTGTCCCCTGGGATTTTAGAGTGCATTTTGTTAGGCGGTAAAAGATGAACATAGCCCTCTTTTGCAATATCGTAACTGTGATTTTCTTCACATTTATAAGTTTCTTCTTGTTTATTAAGTCTTTTTTCACATATGGGGCATCTAAATATTGTCATGCTTTAGCCTCGTACCAATCCTTGCCGATACTTGCCTGCGCTATAAGCGGTACTGACAGCTTTGCGGCATTTTGCATTTCTTCCGTTAAAATATCCCTTGCTTTCTCCGCTTCGTCTTTAGGACTTTCAACTATGAGTTCATCGTGTACCTGCAAAATTAACCGCGACTTCATATTTTCTTCCATAAGGCGATTTTCCACCCTTATCATTGCAATCTTAATAATATCTGCGGCGGCGCCTTGAATAGGCATATTCCTTGCAACGCGCTCACCGAAAGAACGCGTGTTAAAGTTCTTTGAAGTCAGCTCGGGTAAATATCTGCGGCGGCCAAACATGGTTTCCGCATATCCGTTATCCTTTGCCTCTTCGACAACACGTTTCATATATTCATCAATTCCCGAATAATGGGAAAGATAGTCATTGATGTATGTTTCGGCTTCTTTTCTTGACACCTTTATATCTTTTGCAAGAGAAAACGCACCTATACCGTAAACAATCCCGAAGTTGACCGCCTTGGCGCGGCTTCTCATAACGGGGGTAACCATTTGTTCCGGCATATGGAAAACCTGTGAGGCTGTACTGCGGTGAATATCATCGTTATTTAAAAACGCCTGTATCATATTTTTATCGTTTGCAACGTGCGCAAGCACACGCAGTTCAATCTGTGAATAATCGGCGTCAACAAGCACCCAGCCTTCTTTTGCCGTAAAGAAACGTCTGAGTTCTCTGCCGAGTTCTGTGCGTACAGGGATGTTTTGCAAATTAGGTTCAGTTGAACTTATTCTTCCCGTTCGGGTTTCGGTCTGGTTAAAACTCGAATGTATTCTTCCGTCTGAACCGATTACCTTTAAAAGTCCGTCACAGTAAGTCGATTTTAATTTAGCCAGACTTCTGTATTCCAAAACAAGTTCAACAGCGGGGTGTTCATAGCGGAGATTTTCCAAAACGCTTGCCGCTGTGGAGTAACCTGTTTTTGTCTTTTTGCCATGTTTAAGCCCCAATTTTTCAAACAGCGCCGAACCCAGCTGTTTGGGCGAATTTATATTAAACTCATAACCAACCATTTCGTAAATTTGAAGCTGAATTTTTTCAATCTGTTTTTGTAATGTTTCTCCGTATCCTTTAATACCCTGCGGGTCAACCTCAAATCCCACATTTTCCATATTTGCAAGCACTTTTGCAAGCGGCAGTTCAATATTGTTTAAAAGTTCCGTCTGTCCTTTTTCTGCTATCTTTTCAGAAAAAGTATCGGTAAGCCCCGTTATTGCTCCTGCGGCGGATGCATTTTCATCATCCGCCTGTGTAAAGGGTACACCGTACTCCTGTGATAAGCGGCTCGGCTCATACCCCGAAGCGGATGGATTAAGCAAGTATGCCGCAAGCATAGTGTCCATTGTAACGTTGTTAAGGGTTATTCCCTTACCCATCAGCACAGAGTAAAGCGGCTTAACATCATGTGTATTCTTCTTTATTTTTTTATCTTCCAATATATTTTTAATAAAGTCCAAGTCATCTACTGTATGAATCTTATTTTCAAAGTTAATATATAATTTTAAATTATCCTTTTCCCATGAAGCTATAAAGTCGACACGTCCTGACTTCTGAAGCTTTTCCAAAAGCAGTGCTTTGTCAGTGCTTTCTGCCATAACAACGCTGCTTTCCTCTATTTCGCCTGTCTTATCTGCGGCCTGACTGTTAATCCCGAATTTATCCATAAGAGAAAAAAACTCGAGTTTTGCCATTAGCCTTGCGGCGGAAGCATTATCACGCGGCTTTGGGATATACGAAGAAATATCGGTATCTATCGGCGCATCGGTTCTGATGGTTCCGAGATATCGGCTTAAATAAGCAGTTTCTTTATTTTCAATAAGTTTTTTGCGCATATTTTCTTTAATATCGATTGTATCTATATTTTCATAAATATAATCCAAATTATTAAAACGCTGAATTAGGTCGCCCGCACCCTTTACACCTATTCCCCTAACCCCGGGAATGTTATCGGAAGCATCGCCCTGAATTGCCTTAATTTCAATAAGCTGTAAAGGTGTAACGCCGTAGTCCTCTTTTACTTTTGCCTCATCGTAAACTGTAACCTGAGTTTGTCCCATCCTTGTTGTTGCAAGCCTTACGCTTACATTAGGTGCAACCAGCTGTAAGCTGTCACGGTCGCCGGTGGCAAGAATACACTCGTCGCCTGTTTCTTTGCACCTGTGTGCAAGCGTGCCGAGAATATCGTCAGCCTCGAAGCCTTCACATTCAACTATGCGGTATCCCAAATATGTTAACAGCTGTTTTAAATTAGGAAGCTGCTGAGCAAGCTCTTCGGGCATACCCTTGCGTTGTGCCTTATATCCTGCGTATTCCTTATGGCGGAATGTCGGTGCTCGCATATCGAACGCAATAGCTACAGCGTCGGGCTCTGTTTCATTATTAAGTTTGTTAAGTATCGTTAAAAAGCCGTAAATTCCATTGGTGTAAAGCCCTCCCTTTGTGGTTAAAAGGCGTATTCCGTAAAAAGCACGGTTTACTATGCTGTTTCCGTCAAGTACAAGCAGCTTCATGTTATTCTCCTTATTTAAGTATAATAATATTATCTAAGTATTATATCACTTTTCAAAGAAAAAAATAAGTGTTATAATTACTCCTATTATAAAGTTGAGAGGCTGAAAAATGAAAATCGGTAATTTAGAAATCAAAGGATATGCGGTTCTTGCCCCCATGGCGGG
>DHNU01000079.1:8193-14360 GCA_002407645.1 Ruminococcaceae bacterium UBA5408 | reverse complement strand
TCAGCAGTTACTTTACTGATTTTAGCCTTGGAATTTAAAATTATGCGATGAGAAGTTACATCCAAAAACACAGTTTTTATATCTTTTGGTATAACATAATCCCTTCCGCTTAAGTATGCTCCCGTTTTTGCCATTTTTGCAAGAGCTATAGAGCCGCGAGGACTTGCACCTAATCTAATTAAACTGTTTTCCCTTGTAGCACCTATTAATCGTGCAATATAATCGTAAACATCATCAGAAATATAAACAGAATCGACTTCATCCTGCATATTGAGTATATCTTGTGCATCAACGGTTTTTTGTACGGAATGAAGTGGATCATCACCTTGTTTTTGCTTTAGTATTTCAACTTCAGCTAATAATGTGGGGTATCCCATGGTAAGCTTTATCATAAAACGGTCAAGCTGTGACTCGGGAAGAAGCTGTGTTCCTGCAGAACCTATGGGATTTTGAGTTGCTATAACTATATATGGTTTAGGTGTAGGACGTGTAATTGAATCAACGGTTATTTTTCCCTCTTCCATTACTTCCAAAAGTGCAGACTGCGTTTTACTTGATGTACGGTTTATCTCGTCCGCCAAATATAAATTACACAAAGCGGCACCGGGTTTATATTCCAATTTACCTGTTGATTTGTTGTATATCGAAAATCCCGTGACATCTGTGGGCATAACATCGGGTGTAAACTGCGTCCTTTTATAATCAAGTGACATCACTTTTGAAAATGCAAGCGCAAGAGTTGTTTTTCCAACCCCCGGAATATCTTCAAGTAAGATATGTCCTTTTGCAAGTATTGCCATTAGGACTTTTATGATTATATCATCTTTTCCAATAACAGCTTTTTTTACTTCTTTAATTATTTGTAAAGACTTTTCCTGCACGGTTAAGTCACCATCCTGTAATTATATTTCATTTTATTATAATTGAAATATACCATTAATGCAAACAGCAATAATTAGCAGTATAATATATACTGTACTTGCAAAATAAACTTATTTGAGCGAAAATAGAAATATAAAGGAGTGGAGTATTATCATGAATGAAACTCAAGAACTTCAAAAAATGATTGATGAAAGCAAAAAAGTTGTGTTTTTCGGCGGCGCCGGTGTTTCTACTGAAAGCGGAATACCTGATTTCAGGAGTGTTGACGGACTTTATAACCAGCATTATAAATATCCGCCTGAAATGATGTTAAGCCATACATTTTATAAAACACACACGGCTGAATTTTTCGACTTTTACCGTGACAAAATGTTGTGCCTAAACGCCAAGCCTAACGCCGCACATATTAAGCTCGCAGAGCTTGAAAAGAAAGGGAAGCTGACAGCTGTTGTTACACAGAACATTGACGGACTCCACCAGCTTGCAGGCAGTAAAACTGTTTACGAACTGCATGGTTCCGTTCACCGCAATTACTGCCAGAAATGCCATAAGCTTTATGACGCTGAATTTATGCTTAAAAGTAAAGGCATTCCTACATGTACTTGCGGCGGAACAATTAAGCCGGACGTTGTTCTGTACGAGGAAGGTCTTAATCAAGACACTCTTTTCGGAGCAATTAATGCAATAGAAAATGCCGATATGCTGATTATCGGCGGAACATCACTTGCTGTTTATCCGGCGGCAAATCTTATTAATTATTACTCCGGAAATCGGCTCGTACTTATTAATCAAACAAGCACACCAAGGGATAATATAGCAAATCTTCTCATTCAAAGTAAAATAGGCGAAGTTTTAAGCCAAATTAAATAGCATTGTATATGAAAATTTCATGCTGTCATGGTGTAACTGAACAATACCGCAAAACACAAACAAAAAAGATGAGGTTTTTGCGCCTCATCTTTTTTAACTATTTAATAGCTGAATTATAAATTTTATTAAGTTCTTCGTACTGTGGTGATACAATCATGCTTACGTAATTTCCTTTTTGATTAACAGTACATTTTTTAAGCATTGCATATTCTTCAGGAAGATAATCTTTCATTTCAGTTTCTTTCTGTTTATATCGTGCATCGAGTTTTTCTTTGATTTTTTTAGCCGAGTCTGCATCTTTGCCCTCAACCATTACTATTTCGTCGCCTTTAATTCCTGTGGAATCCATATATGCGGCAAACTGTTTTACATCCTCAGGCTTAATACCATAACTCGTCAATAAATCATCTTCGGATAAGTCCATCATTTCTTTATTAGTGATTTTCGACTTCATTTCTTCCATTACTTTCTTAAGGTCAGCCTGATTAGTTTCTCCCCCACCGCAAGCTGAAAAAGAGCATACCACCAGTACGGCAAGAAGCAAAGATAAAAGTTTTTTCATTCTTTTTCTCCCTTATCTTACTTATTTTACAGTATGAGTTAAAATATAATCAATCCAAGCCTCACAAGCTTTATCGGTAAAGTGAATTCCCATATCATTAGGGTCACTGCAGTATTCAACGGGAAGATTTCCTTTATCGTCACGAAAAACAGATGCTACATCAACAAAATAGTATCCTTTTTCTTCACACATTTTTTTGAGATTATCATCATACTTCTTTACATTTCTGTTATTCAGATGAGTTCTCTGCGCCTGTTCAACCATTGGTGTGGCGGATTGTACAAAGAATTTGGCATCAGGTGATTTCTGTTTAATTTTGTCAATCAATTTATGCATATTTTCTACAGCGCCGTCCGGGCCATAGATAGTTATGTCGTTCATACCAAGCATAATATATACTTTTTTAGCTTTCATTGCTGCAACGCTGTCTTCAAACAGAGCTTTTGTTCCTTTATAGGTTGGATGAATTGATTTCTCATTCAGCGGTTTTAACGCATTGCCGCTTCCCATACTTCCTGCAGTCAAGAACTGTGCTTTTCCGAAAAAGCCTGAGTCTGATTTTCTTTTTGCCGTAACATAATTTTTAAGTTTTAAAGAAACCGAATCGCCGATAAATACTGCGTCATCAAGGTAGCTGAAATCAGCTTTTTCGCTTTCTTCAACAATTCCGGGAGTTTGTTGTGGTTGGGTTTTACTTTCAGGTTTTTCGCTTGAAACTTCACTTTGTACTTGTGAAGATGCTTCCGGCTTCGAACTCTGTGTATCATTCTTCTTACAGCCTGTAAACATCATAGTAGCAGCTGTTAACATTGCAAGTATTAATATTAGTCTTTTCTTACAATTCATAAAATATATAACTCCTTTATCCACTATATTTATTTCATTAATATCGATAAAAAGTATATCATATGAATTGCAGTAATACAAGAATAGTTACAAAATATGACAAATTCTAAATTAATTTAATTGCTTATTAAATATCGAATACAAATTTGTAACTTTTAAAAATGGGCAGTGAAATCGTACCCATTTTAAAATATTACTTTTAATCCTCACATTTATAGTTTGCACAAAATGTACCTGACTGTGAATGAGGAGTATTTCTTCTTGTACTAATACGAATGTCCTGATTTCGGCATTTTAAGTTTGAATTAAAAGCACATTCTTCAGCATCACACGTTACATCGATTGAGGTATTCGGCAGACAGCATCCGATTGAATTTCTTGCACCATTTGTTGCATCGACAAAAGAAGCACAAAAAATACTGTCGGAACCTTTTGTGCCGCTTACTTGAATTTCCGGTCTGCAGCAGCAGTCATTTTGGTTATTTGCACAGTTCATTACGTCACATCTTAAATTGGTCACAATCAGCACCTCTTTATAAGTCTTGTGCTAATTATTATTTACATTAAATACTAAACTTATACAGTAGTGTTTAGTGACTTATTTGAATTTTGAACAACAATGCTCTTCTTTTTCCAGTTTCCGATTTTATAACTTACATAAGAAATAATAACACCTATGAGCCAGCCAACAGCATACGAATAGTAAATATATTCTTTTCCCCAAATATTAGCTATTATATACGCACACGGAACCCTTGCAAACCAAAGTGACACCAGAGTTGATACCATTGGAATAACCATTTCGCCCGCACCTTTTAAAACGGCATTCAAGATAAAAAGAACAGCCATAATAAAATAAAACGGAAGAACACTGTGAAGGTAATATACCCCTGCGTTTATAACATTTATATCCTGATTAAACATTTTCATCATCAAAGGACTTAAAGGGTAAATAATACCGCACATGATAACGCTTGTCACAACTGAAAGGATAAGCCCGGCTTTAGTTCCTTTTTTTATTCTGTCTAAATGAGATGCGCCCACATTTTGACCTACATATGTAGTAACTGCAGTAGAGAAGCTGAGTATCGGCATAAATGCAAATGTGTCGATTTTATTTGCACCGTTAAAGCCTGCCATAAATTCCGAACCGTAAGAATTAACAAGTCCCTGAATAGCTAAAATACCGATAGAAAAAACCGCCTGTTGAAGTCCGGAAGGTATCCCAAGTTTAACTGCCTTCTTTAACAGTTCCCGGTCGATTCTAATTTTAAATGGACTTATGTGTATCAGCGGAAAATTTTTATTTATAAAATATATTCCGAAATTCCACGAACTTATCTGCGAAATTATCGTAGCAAATGCAACACCGAATGCACCCCAGCCAAACACTAAAGTAAACACAAAGTCAAGGACAATGTTCATTACAGTGGCAACCATTAAAAATAAAAGAGAGGTCCGACTGTCGCCGAGGCCCTGTAAAATGCCTGCGTTTATATTGAATCCAAAGTTTCCTATAAGACCTATAAATATAACTATAAGATAAATCTTTGCCATTTCAAAAGTCCCGTCGTTCGGCACTTTAATAATCCGTAAAAGCGGGTCACTGCAAAATACTCCAATAAGGCTAAGCGGTATTGTACCTATCATCATTGCCGAATAAATTGTATTTACTGTATTTTGAATATTTTCAATATCTTTTGCACCGTAAAACTGAGATATCATTATTGTTGCACCGATACCGACGCCCATAAAAAGCGAACTCATCATAAATATAATCGGAAATGCAGTTCCAACCGCCGCCAAAGCTTTTTCACCTATAAAATTTCCAACAACAATACTGTCTACCATGTTGTAAAGCTGTTCAAATATATTTCCTATGAGAAGAGGTATAGAAAAAGCAAATATAAGTTTATACGGACTTCCCAAAGTCATGTCCGTAACTCCAGATAAAGACTTTTTCACTAAACAGTCGCTCCTTTAGTTTTGTCACGAATTTTTTCACTCATTAACACCGCATCCTTAATTAACTCAGCCGCACCCTCAATCCCCGTTACCCCTGAATTTATCGTAACATGATAGTTTTCAAGATTGCCCCAATTATTATTGGTATAGAAATTATAATAGTTTGCCCTTTGTTTATCTTTTTTTACAAGGTACTCCTTTGCTTTTTCAGCCTCAACCTCATACTCGTTGATAATTCTGTCAATACGAAACGCTCTATCTGCATGAATAAAAGCATTAAACACATTTTTTTCGTCATGAAGTACATAATCCGCACAGCGGCCGACTATTACGCAAGGGCCGGATTTTGCCGCCTCCTTAATTACATCGGACTGTACTAAAAATAGCATATCGTTAATCGGCATGCCGTTAATCGGAGAAACATGGCTTCCGAATGTATAATTCCCCATCATTAAAGAGTAAATTAAACTGCTGCTTGCTTTTTCGTCAGCTTTTTCAAATACTTCCTCATTCATGCCGCTTTCCTTTGCGGCCATGGCAATTAATTCTTTATCATAATAAGGAATGTTAAACTCTTCTGCAAGCAGTTTGCCGACTTTTCGACCGCCGCTTCCATACTGTCGGGCTATTGTAATAATTGTGTTCAATTACAGCCACCTCTTTTTATTTATACTTATACCATAATACCATTTAATAATAACCTTGTCGTATGAATTTGTCAATATTTGTAAATAGAATAATGTGAGAATTTTATTCATAAATTATCCTTGACATTTATTTATATATTGCATATAATAACTTAAAAGAGAATTTTATTAAATTAAACCTATGATTAAGAGTAGTAAGCATGCATTTCACTTCCTTAGAGAGCCGCAGGCGGTGTGATTGCGGTGTTGTGCGGTATGCCGAATGGACTTAAGAGGGCAAAACGAAAAACAGTAATCTGTTTAGTAGCTTTTGACGGGAGCTTCGCCCGTTACAAAGGAAGCGTACATAATTGTGTACGGAACAAGCGGACGGTTATACGTCAATTTGGGTGGTA
>DHNU01000079.1:7825-7977 GCA_002407645.1 Ruminococcaceae bacterium UBA5408 | reverse complement strand
TTTTTTATTATTATTTTTAAGTTAAGGGGTGCTGATAATGAGAAACAATATTAAACGATGGCGACGCTTAATATATACAAAACCAAATAATCAATACAACTTAACTTATTGGAGGAAATGATAATGAATAAATTATTTAAAAAAATTACCGC
>DHNU01000079.1:2000-7564 GCA_002407645.1 Ruminococcaceae bacterium UBA5408 | reverse complement strand
AACAAATCAGGTGATAAATTAAACATAGGCGTACTTCAGTTTGCAACTCATCCGTCACTTGACAACTGCTATACAGGGTTTAAACAGGGACTTGAAGAAGCGGGTTTTAAAGACGGCGATAACATTACAATTGATTTTCAGAACGGCCAGGCAGACACATCTAACTGCGATATGATTGCAAAAAACATGGTGTCAAAAAAATACGACCTTATAATGGGTATTGCAACGCCTGCGGCAATGTCGTCTTATGCCGCCGCAAAAAGCACAAAAATTCCCGTAGTATTCACGGCTGTATCAGACCCGGTTGCAACAGGAATTATCAAATCAATAGAAAAACCCGGTTCGAACTGCACAGGTTCTTCCGATATACTTCCCCTTGAACAGCAGATGAAAATGATACGAACATTTTTGCCAAATGCAAAGAAAATCGGTATTCTTTATACCACAAGCGAGCCTAACTCTGTTTCACATCTTGCTAAATTCAAAGAACTTGCACCAAAATACAATTTTGAAATAGTTGAAGTCGGCGTAACAAATGCATCGGAAGTTTCCGCAGCTGCAGCATCAATAGTCGCTAAGGGTGTTGATTGTATTAATAATTTTACGGACAATAACGTTGTAGATAATCTTTCAACCGTACTTCAATCGGCAGAAAAGGCCAATATACCTGTTTTCGGTTCTGAAGAAGAGCAGGTTAAAAACGGATGTCTTGCATCTCAAAGTATCGATTATGTAGCACTCGGAAAAGAAACAGGCAAAATAGCCGCCAAAATCTTAAAGGGTGAAGCAAAGGCTTCTGATATTCCTGTGTATACTGTTCAAGAATGTAAACCCGTTTACAATAAAGAAATGTTAAAGAAATTAAATATCACTCTGCCGTCAGAATATTCAGATGCGGCGGCAATTACAAAATAACAGAAAGCTGGTAAGTTCCAAATGGATATCATTCTCGGTTTAATTATCAATATACTGGAGGAGGGTTTCATCTACGGCATTATGGCGATAGGTGTATATATAACCTATCAAATCCTCGATTTTCCAGATTTGTCCGTAGAGGGTACTTTCCCTTTCGGAGCGTGTATCACTGCAGTGCTTATCCTTGCAGGGGTAAACCCTTGGATAGCTTGCTTAATTTCATTTGTATTGGGAGCAGGTCTTGGCTGTATTACAGGACTTCTTCATGTAAAGCTCGGCATTACAGACCTTCTTTCCGGTATTCTTGTAATGATAAGTATGTGGAGTATAAATCTTGTTATTTTAAACAATAAATCGATTATGCCTTTCTACAATAAAGACACTATTTTCAATTCGGGTCTTTCCGGACTTTTAACCGAGAATGTTTTAGATTACCGCGTACTTATTATTGTTGCGGTATCATGTATTATAGTAAAGCTTTTAATAGATTTGTACCTAAAGACAAAATCCGGACTTCTGCTCAGAGCTTCCGGAAACAACTCACAATATGTAACCTCTCTCGGAAAAGATTCCGGTACAATGAAAATAATCGGCCTTGCAATCGGAAACGGCTGTGCGGCACTCTCGGGTTCAATTCTAAGCCAAAAAGTGGAGTCAGCCAATACAGCAAGCGGTGTCGGAATGGTCGTTGTTGCGCTTGCATCTGTAATTATCGGTACAAATATATTTAGGAAAGTAAAGTTTATGAAAGCTACAACAGCCGTTATCTTCGGCTCGATTATTTACAAAGCCTGTTTAGTAATAGCCATGCAGCTCGGACTTCCTACCAATTACCTAAAACTGTTAATGGCTGTAATATTTACAATTGCGCTCGTATTTAACAATATGTTTGTAGGGAAGGGGAAAAAGCAAAATGTCAATCCAACCCAAATCTAATCAAAAAGAGAATTTCGTAAGTCTGCAGCATATAAACAAAACCTTCAACCGTGATTCGGTTAATGAAGTGGTTTTATTTACAGATTTCAATATGGACATTAAAAAAGGACAGTTTGTTTCCGTTATTGGAAGCAACGGTTCGGGAAAAACCTCAATACTCAATATTCTCTGCGGCAGTATTCCGATAGACAGCGGAAAAATATATATAGGAAACCGCGAAATAAGCAAACTTAAAGAGTACCGCCATTCTCAGTTTATCGGGCGTGTATTTCAAGACCCAGCCAAAGGAACCTGCCCCGGACTGACGATTCTTGAAAATATGGCTCTTGCCGACAATAAAGGTAAAAAATTCGGTTTAACAATCGGAGTTAATAAAAGACGAATTGACTATTACCGCACTCAGCTTGAGCTCTTAAAATTAGGACTTGAAGACAAAATAAATCTGCCGGTTTCAAGTCTATCCGGCGGCCAGCGTCAGGCTCTTGCACTTTTAATTTCGACTATGACACCGATTGACCTTTTAATTTTAGACGAACACACAGCGGCGCTTGACCCACGCTCAAGCGAAAATGTTATGGAGATGACTGACCATATAGTAAAAACAAAAAAACTTACTACTTTAATGGTTACCCACAATCTTAAATTTGCTGTTAACTACGGCGACAGACTGATTATGATGCACCGCGGCTCAATAGTTGAGGACAAAGAAGACGAAGGAAAATCCGCTCTTCATGTTAAAGACTTGACCGATAAGTTTAACCAAATCAGCATTGAAGACGGAAACTAAATTAAATATGAAAAGTATCCGAAACAAAGCTAATTGTTTCGGATACTTTTTCTTATATTAGTTTCCCTTTTTGCTGTATTACCCCAACATTTGACATTGAGTCTAAAAAAACTCTGTCTAACTTTTTGGGCTCTACAAAACTGCAGAGAATTTTCAACTTGAGAAATTAATTATTTAACTTCTACTTCTGCACCAGCATCAGCGAGTTTCTTCTTGAAGGATTCTGCATCGTCCTTAGAAACAGCTTCTTTAACAGCCTTAGGAGCACCGTCAACAACTGCTTTAGCTTCTTTAAGGCCAAGACCTGTGATTTCACGAACAGCCTTAATGACCTGAATTTTGTTTGCGCCGACAGCCTTAAGAATAACATCGAACTCTGTCTTCTCTTCTGCAGCAGCACCTGCAGCAGGAGCAGCAGCAGCAACTGCTACAGGAGCAGCAGCTGATACACCGAATTCTTCTTCAAGAGCTTTAACGAGCTCGGAGAGCTCAAGAACTGTAAGGGATTTTACGTCTTCAATTAACTTTACAACTTTATCTGACATGATTAGTTACCTCCAAAATTTAATTAAATAATTTAAGCGTTAGCAGCCTGCTTTTCAGCAATAGCATTCAAAGCGACAACCAGACCTTTGACTGTGCCATTAAGCACATTGTAGAAACCCTGTATCGGGGCATTCAAGCTGCCCAAAGCCTTTGCAACCAATACCTCTTGTGATGGTAAATCAGCTAATTCTTGAACTTGCTCTAAACTAACAACATTACCGTCAATAAAGCCTGCCTTAATCTTAAGCTTTTTGTTTTTCTTTGAAAAACCGTTAAGAATTCTAGCACTTGAAATGTAATCATCTTCGCTGATTGCAATAGCAGTGGTTCCTTCTAAAACATCGTCCATACCGTTGATTCCTGCATCTTTAAGTGCAAGACGCAGCAGAGTGTTTTTAACAACTTTATATTTGTTACCGGATTCACGAAGCTCTTTACGAAGCTTTGTATCATCAGCAACAGAAATACCTTTATAGTCAACAACAACTCCGACACACGCGGATTTCAAGCTCTCGGAAAGAGCAGCAACCGCCTGTTTCTTTTGTTCCAAAATTTTCTCGCTTGGCAAAAGTATTCACCTCCATCAGTTGAGATGCGCAAATATAATAATAAAGCCCTTTCCACAGTACCGTGGAAAGGGCATAATAACACAATTAGTGCATTAAGTTAGCTCTATCCTCGGCAGGCTGGGTAACCCATTAAGCAAATGCGCCTGCTGTCTTTGAATAAAGAACAGCGAATATTATAGTACCACAGACTATAAAGCCTGTCAAGTTATTTTAAAAAATCAACCAACTTTATTTGGATTAATCCTAACACCCGGGCCCATTGTAGAAGCAACAACACAGCTTCTGATATATTGACCCTTTACTGCGGCAGGTTTTGCCTTTACAATTGCTTCAAGCAAAGCATTGAAGTTGGCAAGCAGCTTTTCGCCGCCGAAAGAAACCTTGCCAATAGTACAGTGAATGATATTTGTTTTATCAAGACGATACTCAATTTTACCGGCTTTTGCATCATTGATTGCTTTGCCGATATCGCGAGTAACTGTACCTGCTTTTGGGTTAGGCATTAAGCCGCGAGGCCCCAAAATTTTACCGAGTCTTCCGACAAGGCCCATCATATCAGGTGTAGTGATAAGAATATCAAAATCCATCCAGTTTTCACTCTGGATTTTTTGTATCATATCTTCAGCACCGACAAATTCTGCTCCGGCAGCTTCTGCTTCCTTTGCAGCGTCACCCTTACAAATTGCAAGTACACGAACATTTTTGCCGGTTCCGTTTGGCAATACGATAGCACCGCGAACCTGTTGGTCGGCATGACGGCCGTCAACACCTAATTTAACATGAACCTCAACGGTTTCATCAAACTTGGATGTTCCGGTTTTGACACATAAGTCAAGCGCCTCGCTTGCATCATAAAGTTTAGTACGATCGACAAGCTTTAAGCCGTCGACATATTTTTTACCGTGTTTCATTGGTTTTCCTCCCTATAGAGTGGTAAAATCGGAGTAGAAAAAGTTCCTCCCACCCGGGTAATCAATCTACGACTTCAATACCCATGCTGCGCGCTGTACCGGCAACCATTTTCATAGCTGTTTCTACAGTAGAAGCGTTTAAGTCGGGCATTTTTGTTTCAGCTATTTTTCTAACCTGCTCATTTGTAATCTTAGCTACTTTGTTTTTATTAGGTTCGCCTGAAGCTTTATCAATTCCGCAAGCCTTTTTAATAAGAACTGCCGCAGGCGGAGTCTTTGTAATAAAGGTAAACGAACGATCAGCGTAAACCGTAATAACAACCGGAATAACAAGTCCTGCGTCTTTTTTTGTACGCTCGTTGAATTCCTTAGTAAACGCCATAATGTTGACACCGTGCTGACCGAGAGCCGGTCCTACAGGCGGCGCCGGGGTAGCTTTACCAGCAGGTATTTGGAGCTTTATTAAGCCCGTAACCTTTTGAGCCATTTGTTTGCACCTCCAAAATTCGTGGTAGATGTCGGAACGGACGACAAAAGAATTTTACCCGTTCCTCCCACAGGGGCAATGCCCCCTCATAATAAGCAGTTTCCTGCATATTACCTAAATCATTCAACCGCTTCAGCTTGGTTTAGTTCAAGCTCAACCGGAGTTTTGCGTCCAAACATTGAAACTGTAACGCGGACGCGGTTTTTGTCGACATCAACTTCTTCAACCGTACCTACGAAGCCTTCAAGCGGACCATCGATAATGTGTACAGAATCGCCGACATCATAGGAAACCTCAACCTCTTTTTGCTCAACACCCAATTTTGCTACTTCATCACCTGTCAGCGGAATCGGTTTAGACGACGGACCTACAAAGCCCGTACAGCCGCGTATATTGCGTACAACATACCATGA
>DHNU01000079.1:0-1773 GCA_002407645.1 Ruminococcaceae bacterium UBA5408 | reverse complement strand
GTTTCGGTTGGCACGCGTATTTCCTGAATTAAATCATTGAGTTGTCGATTTTCCACAGTTTTTTCCAGATTCGAGGCCACCTTGTTTTCATACCCTGAATAGGTATGAACAACATACCATTTTGCTTCTTCAGCCATCGTAAATTCCTCCGCTTATCCTACTTTGCAATGTTCATAATCAGTCCAAGCAGGTTCATTAATATTGTGTCGAGTCCAAAGATAAACAGGCCGATAATAATTATTGTTACCAATACAACGCCTGTATTTCTAAAAACTGCCTGAGGCGTAGGCCACACTATCTTCTTGACTTCGTTTTTACAGTCGCGGAAGAACTTCGAGATGTTCTTGCCTTTTTTGACAAAAAAATTCTCTTTCTTTACAGTACTTTCTGCCATTGAACGTCCCTCCGTCCGGATTATTTTGTTTCTCTGTGAAGAGTATGTTTCTTACAGAATCTGCAGTACTTGTTCATTTCAAGCCTGTCCGGATCATTCTTCTTGTTTTTCATTGTGTTGTAGTTACGCTGTTTGCACTCAGTGCAGGCTAATGTAATTTTAACTCTCATGACGGCACCTCCCGTTATACGGAAAAATATTTAGGTCTTAATTCGACCTTAGCCTCCCTCATCAAAAAGGGCACAAAAAAAATACCCCTTTATGAGGTATAAATATATTAACATACATTTAATTATAATGTCAAGTTATTTGCAATAATTTTGAATGATTTTTAATAATTGTTTTTATTTTGATGTATTTTAAGTAAGTCGGGAAGAAGTTTCCTCCCGACTTAAAAACTTTACCGCTTTATATCATTTAAGTTTTCTGCTACCAATTTACTTTTCTTTTTCTTCTTTTCCGGTTTAACTGTTTTGCCTTTGAATTTTAAACCGCAATTAAACGCTTTTTGAAGTTCATCGCTGAAATTAGGTTTCATATTTTCAATTGCGGCTTCATTTTTGATTCCATTTAATAAAACGATTGTTATAATGGAACGCACATCCATATCACCCGCAACATACATATCATTTAACAAATCACAGCAACGTTTTATTTTTTCTTTTTCATGTGACTTAGTACATAATTCCTCTAATTTCGGAAGAAGATGTTCCCTTGAAAAACTCACAGCACGAATATCACCGTACAGCGCTCTTTCTTGGTTCATTTCATCACGCAGTTCAGGGAAAACACCCACAAAGCGGTTAAAAAAGAAAACCGGATCCGGATTGTTCTCATCATCTTTTTTGCGTTTTTTCTTTTTTTTAATTTGAGCCGTTTGTTTTGGCCCTTCAATTGTTTCGACAAAGTCGTTAGAAATACTTCCAGCTTCTGAAACGTCGTCTGTATCGGCATCGAAAAGCCAAACGGAAATCGATTTCCACTTTAAATTCGGCTTACCGTTTTCAATGTCACAGGACCTTAATTCAAAATGTTTTTTCTCTTTATCATACACAACACTGTATGCTGAACTGTCACTCGTATATAGTACCGAGCGGTTCTCACTGTCCTGTTGTTTGCCGGCTTCAGTAAACCCTTGTTTGCTTAATGCCTCACCGACTTTTTCAGAAATCAGTTCGAATGCATTCTGCTCCAAAAATATCACTCCTGAATTTTGTATTTATCCATGCATTTATTATTTTATATTCATTAAATTGATTTTTAACTAATATTTCAATAAATTATACTACATAAACGAGTATTTGTCACCATACAATTTAATAAAATTCCAATTGCACACCTTAAATGCTTGTGCTATTATATGTATTTGTAGTATTATG
>DHNU01000029.1:1630-5449 GCA_002407645.1 Ruminococcaceae bacterium UBA5408 | reverse complement strand
TATGAGAATATCGCAAGAATGCACAATATCCCACTTATTATGATTGATATTCCGTACAACAATGAAACAACCGTAAGCGATGACCGTGTTAAATATGTTCGCGGTCAGTTTGAAGATGCGATAAAACAGCTTGAAAAGATTTCGGGCCGCAAATGGGATGAAGAGAGATTTAAAGAAGTCTGCAAAAATGCTAACCGTACTTCCAAAGCATGGCTTAAAGCATGTTCTTATTGCGGATACACCCCTTCGCCACTGAGTGGTTTCGACCTTTTCAACCACATGGCAGACGTTGTTACAGCGCGCTGCAAAAAAGAAACTGCTATAGCTTTTGAACAGCTTGCGGATGAGTATGAGCAGTCTGTTAAGGACGGCACCTCAACATGGCATTATGATGAAAATCACAGAATTATGTTCGAGGGTATTCCTTGCTGGCCTGAACTTCGTACCCTGTTTACACCGCTGAAAAGCAAGGGAATTAATACAACTGCTGTTGTTTATGCACCTGCATTCGGATTCGTTTATGATGGTATCGACGACATGGCAAGAGCTTACTATAAAGCTCCTAACTCTGTCTGTATCGAAACCGGTGTTGACTGGCGTGAAGGTATCTGCCGTGATAACAATGTTGACGGCGTTCTTGTTCACTATAACAGAAGCTGTAAACCTTGGAGCGGATATATGCCTGAAATGGAAAGAAGATTCCGCAAGGACTTGGGCGTTGCAGTTGTTAACTTCGACGGCGACCAGGCTGATCCGAGAAACTTCTCTGAAGCTCAGTACATGACTCGTGTAGATGGTCTGTATGAAATCATGGAAGAAAATAAGAAAAAGAAAGGAGGAAACAAATAATGAGTAAAATAGATGAATTACTTACTAAATTTCAAGAAATAGCATCTGATCCAAAAGCACGAATGGACAGCTACATAGCACAAGGCAAAAAAGTTATCGGCTGTTTCCCTTACTATGTACCTGAAGAACTTGTTTTGGCAGCGGATATGGTGCCGTTCGGAGTATGGGGTACACATGGCATAATCAATGCGGCAAAAGAATACTTTCCTTCATTCTACTGTACTATTGCACAGATGAACCTTGAACTCGGCTTGACAGGAAAACTTGACGGCTTGTCAGGCGTCATCGTTACATCTATGTGCGACACACTTCGCCCGTTAACCCAAAATTTCCGTGTCGGCGTTCCGAACATTCCGTTCATCTTTATGTCACATCCCCAGAACAGAAAACTTAAGTGCGGCATTGATTTTACAATCAGCCAAAACAAAGAAGTTAAAGAGAAACTTGAGAAAATCGCAGGAACAAAAATTACTGACGAAAAGCTCAAGGAAGCCATTAAGGTTTATAACACAAGCCGTGCCGCACGCCGTAAATTTGTAAAGCTTGCAGGCGAACACCCCGAAGCTATTACTCCTTTACAGCGCAGCACTGTTCTTAAGAGTGCATACTTTATGCTTAAAGATGAGCACACAGCAATTCTTAATGAACTCAACGCAGAACTTGAAAAACTGCCAGCTTCCGATTGGAAGGGTACAAAAATCCTTACATCCGGAATTATTGCGGACAGCGAAAGCTTGCTTAAGATTTTCGAGGACAATAAAATGGCTATTGCTGCCGATGACGTTGCCCACGAGTCCCGCAGTTTCCGCATAGACGTTCCTGAAAATGACGACCCGATGCTTGCTTTGGCACTCCAGTTTGCTGAGCAGGACTGCGACACTCTCCTTTATGATCCTGATATCAACAAACGCCCGGGACATATTGTCAACTTGGTTAAAGAGAGCGGAGCTCAAGGCGTTGTTATCTTAATGATGCAGTTCTGTGACCCGGAAGAAATCGAGTATCCTTCACTCAAGAAGGGATTAGAAGAAGCCGGAATTCCTTATGTCATGATCGGATTTGACCAGCAGATGAGCGACTTCGGTCAGGCAAAAACTTCAATTCAAGCATTCTCAGATGTATTGAACACCCAAAATTAATATATCTATCACTGATTTTAATTATTCTTTTACGATTATGGATGCAGCAGTTAGTATTTATATTAACTGAATCGGAATAAGTAAAGTTACATCAGTAAAATATCGAAGGCAGAAACCGACTGTACGAAAAGTATGGAAGGTTTCTGTTTTTTGTTTTTTAACACTTTGTAAGAAGCCGCATAACTCCTTTTTACGTTTACTGCTGTTAAAAAGTAAAATATTTCACCGTAAAAATTTATAATCTAATTTAACGGCTTTGCTATTTAATGTTATAATTAGTATGAATTTCTTGTTAATGTATAATATAAGAGTATTAACGGAAAATTGTATAAGATATAAATAATGTTTAAAAGGGGTTTATTATGGAGTTTAAATATAAGGATATAAATGTTTACTATGAAATAATCGGTGATGGAAAACCTGTCATAATGCTACACGGATATTGTGCCGACGGCCGGCTTATGAAGGGATGTATGGAACCGATATTCAGCAAAAGAAAAGGATATAAAAGAATTTATATTGACCTTCCCTGTATGGGACAGTCGGAACATTCTGAAACTATTGACAGTTCCGATACTTTCCTTGATTTCACGACTGAATTTATCAATAACGTTATACCAGGAGAAAACTTTTTGATTGCGGGGCAGTCGTTCGGGGGATATCTTGCCAGAGGAATAGTTTACAAAATGAAAGAACGTGTCGACGGAGTTCTTATGATTTGTCCGGTTATTGTTCCGAAATATAAAAAACGCGATGTACCTGCACACAAGGTTTTAATTCGAGACCAAAAACTTCTTGACAGCCTTCCTACTGACGATGCGAAAAAATTTGATGACACCGCAGTTATTGAAAATGAGCAGATATATAAAAGATATAAGGCTGAAGTAGCGTCGGGTTTGGATTTGGCATATTACCCCATACTCACATATATTAAAAGGAACACATATGACTTTACTTTTAATGTAGAAAATAAAGAAAAAGGTCATTTCGATAAACCTGCTTTGATGCTTTTAGGAAGGCAGGATTCCAGCGTTGGATACAAGGACGCTATGAAAATAATAGAAAACTATCCGCGTGCAACAATTGCCATACTGGACAAAGCCGGTCATAATCTTCAAATTGAGCAGGAACAGCTGTTTAATTTGCATGTCAATAAGTGGATATCAAGCGTAGAAAAATATTGTAAAAATCAATAATATGACGGTGTAGAATATATATAGTTTAATGATATGCTTTTATTGACAAGGAATATGGTTATTTTTAACTATAAACTTAATAATTAACCGAAAATGCCGATATAATAATGTATAGGGAAAATTGTCAGAATTGGATTTATAATTTTATAAGTTCTGTTCATTATTCAAGGAGGTATTCGGTTGAAAAAAATAATTTCGGCTCTTTTTTCGTTAACTTTGGTTTTATTATTAATTCCGTCAGTGTATGCGTCTTCAAGTGACTCAGATGCAATTATAGATATGCACGGTGCAAAAACTTATCTTGGATCGTCTTCGGATTGGGGTAAAAAGTGGGATGAAGACAATTTTGAGGAAGTTACGGATGAAGATGTTGTTCATCCCGGGAATTTAACGGTTAAATCAGGTAATGTTAAAAATATTGATTGTGAAGGAAATGTTAAAATAACCGGCGGCGCTGTACGCGATATTGATTGTGACGGAAGTGTTGAAATAACTGATGGTATTGTGAATTCCATTTATGCAAGCGGTGATATAACCCTCAGAGACGGAAAAGTCAAGCATAATGTAGAAAGTGAAAAAGAAATAAAAATTAACGGTAAAATCACTGTCGGCGATACGGCTATAGCACCTGATAT
>DHNU01000029.1:0-1569 GCA_002407645.1 Ruminococcaceae bacterium UBA5408 | reverse complement strand
GCTAAAGTTGATAAAATTAAAGCGTCAAACTATATAGAATTAAATGATAATAAAATAAAAACAAGGGAAATTAACGGAGAAGGTTCCGCTAAACTTGAACTTAAAAACTTTGACGGTGAACTTCCTGTACTTACAGATATTAATACCATTAAAGTTAATTCAGGATGTACTGCAACAGCAAACGGCAGGCTTACGGNNGATACGGCTATAGCACCTGATATTATTTTAAGCAGTGATGATGCTAAAGTTGATAAAATTAAAGCATCAAACTATATAGAATTAAATAATAATAAACTTAAAACAAGGGAAATTAACGGTGAAGATTCCGCTAAACTTGAACTTAGAAATTTTGACGGCGAGCTTCCTGTACTTACGGATATTAACACCATTGAAGTTAATTCAGACTGTACGGTAACAGCAAACGGCAGGCTTACGGTAGGCGAGCTTATCATTAAAGAAAATGCCGAATTTATAACCAAGTCTATTTTGGAAGTGGATACTTTATCGGGTTCCGGAACACTTTCGTTTAATTCCGGAAAACTCACTGTACATGATTCAATTTTGGGCAGACCGCTTATACGTTTCAATGATGTAGTAAAAGGCGGGGATACTGCTTTTAAAGCCGATTACGGTCAAGTACATGAAGGTGACGTACGCCTTTACGATTATGACCTTGAAAGAATATCAAGAGATGATTATGATGAATTTAAACTGGAAAACTCTTTAACAGAAGGTATTACTCTAAATCAGTCTTCGATTTCACTTGACGGCAAAACTTCTGCTGTTGTAAAGGCAAATATTAAACCGAAATTTTCGGAATTCGCTGAAGGAACAAAACTTATTTGGGAAATTCACGGAGAAACATCAGCTTTTTCAATAAGTTCTGATTCAAATAATCTTTCTTGTACGGTGTCGGCTAACGGTTCTAAAACAGGAAATTATAAAGCCACTCTTGCTGCTTATTTGGTAGATAAAAACGGAGACAGGTTAAGAGATTATAAATCGGATTCATGCATTATAACTTATGGCAAAGATGTACCTGCCGAGCCGCAGAACACTGTATCCGGTTTAACACTTGACACTTCTATGGTTACAATGGGTATAGGCAATGTTTACAGTGTTTTAGCAATAACAGATTCCAATACACCGCCCGTACAGCTCTCATATAATTCATCAATTGCGGTGGTCGGCGCACCTAAACAATATAACAGTAACGGTAAAAAAGGTTATCTGTATCCCGTAAAGGCTCTTGCAAAGGGCGGAGTTACTATTGATATCGGCGGACAGAAAATGCTTGTAAAAGTTGCCGGGTCAAGCATTATAGTAGATACTTCTTCATATACCATGCGCCCTAATGATAAATATTGTATCGGCGTTGAAATGAAAGGGTTAAACAAAAACAGGTTAAATGTACATTCTTTAAACTCATGTACGACGGTTGAGTATGCAGGCAAAGACCAAAGAGGAATAGACTTGTATGCAGTCAAAGGAACGGCGGCCGGAACGGGATACGTTTCATTTGATATTATCGGTGGTCAATCGGTTAAAACTAAAATAGATGTTATACCG
>DHNU01000040.1 GCA_002407645.1 Ruminococcaceae bacterium UBA5408 | reverse complement strand
GGAACAACTGGGATAATTCAAACATAAATGACCAAGAATAGTACTAAGTTTTTCCATATGCAAATAATGGAGGAAACAACATGACAGGCTTTGACAATCTATGTATGAACTGCATGTGTGACACAAACGGTAAAATAGAATGCCCAAATTGTGGTTTCAGTTCAGCCGAGCCGCAAATGCGCCATGCTCTTCCTTACAAAACTTTGCTTCAAGAAAGATATATCGTAGGCCGTGCGATAAAAAGCAACGGTGAGGGTATAACTTATATAGGGTATGACACTGCCCTTAATGTGAAAATTGAGTTACATGAATTTTTTCCACAAACTTTGTGCGAAAGGTCTGACAACAACGTAGATATACGCGTGATAGGCGGAAGTGAAATTGTTTTTGATGAATGTCTTGCTTCTTTTCTAAGCTATTCAAGAAATATTGCCCATATGCGCGAACTTTCCGCTATTGTGCAGATATACGATATATTTGAAGAAAACCATACGGCTTATACTGTTTCGGAATGGGATGAAAGCATAACTTTACGTTATTTTGTTGAAAGAAGCGGGGGCAGCCTCAGCTGGAATGCGGCGCGCCAACTTTTTATGCCGGTTCTTTCGATGCTGAGTTCTATGCATGCGGCAGGGATATGTCATCTTGGAATTTCACCCGATACATTGATTATTATGAAGGACGGTAAAATGAAGCTCGGAAGTTTTTGTATTGATACTGTCCGTCGCTTAGATACTGATTTACCACCTGATTTAGTCCCGGGATGTGCTGCTATTGAGCAGTATATTATGAATTATGTTCCGAACGAAGCAACAGATGTATATGGCTTTACGGCATCTTTGTTTTATGCTTTAACAGGTAATTTACCTCAAGATGCTTTAAAAAGACGAACCGATACGCGCCTTCTTATTCCAACAAGTCTTCTACGCAGCATACCGCCACATGTAGTTACTGCACTTGCAAATGCGTTACAGGTTTCACCGGATAGGCGAACACCTACATTTGAAAGACTTAGAGCGGAACTTTCAGCAGCACCTACTGTTACAGCGACTTTGGACGATACTCAGATAATTAATAGAACACAAGAAGATTATGAATCCAAGAAAGGTGTTCCAAATTATGTGTGGGCTATATTGACCTGTGTTGCGGCTTTAATTATTTTTACTGTTGTGGGTATAATTTGGATTTCTAATTCATCTCCAAGTAGTGGTACTGCAGCTGAACCTGAAAATTCACAAGTGAATTCTGACGCGGGAGAAGTTGAAAGTCAGCTTGCTTCTGAGGAATCAGACACCCCGAATTCATTTTCAGCTCCAAATTTAGTTGGAGAAAATTATGAAGAATTAACACAATCGAGTGTTTCATCACAAAGCAGTAATTATCAGGTTCTTCTTTCATCCAAACAATTCAGTGATACTGTTCCGGAAGGCAGAATTATTTCACAGTCTCCGGAGCCAAATACAAAAATCGCCAAAGGAACGGCAATTGTTGTGGTGGTAAGTCAAGGAACGTCAGTGAGAACATTACCGGAAATAAAAGGGAAAACTCTTGCTGAAGCCTCACAAGCTGTAACGTCCGCAGGGCTTATACCTACTAAAATTGACGATTTCAGCCAAACTGTACCGCAGGGATATGCAATCGGATATAAAGATGCACACCCCGGAAGCAAGTTGAACTTTGGCTCACAAGTTGTAATTGTTATAAGCAAAGGACCTAAAAAAGGCAGCTCATAATAAGCTTAAGTTTTACTATATATAGCGCTACAATAAGAGGAGTTTGTTCTAATGATTCTTCTGTGGTGTTATTTCATAATACTATGTTTAAAAATGCAACATTATCTCAGATTCCTAAAAATAGGCTCTGAATTACACCTCTAAAGTTAGACAGTATATAATACTGAAATAACTTTGGGGGTGATTTTTTATGTCAAAAGGGTTACTCAATAAAACATATACCGATTTATTGAGGTTTATTCTTCCTGTATTCTGCGAGTAAAAGGTCTACCATTCTTCCGTAGCTTTTAACTCCATCATGCTGATTATTTGCTTTTAAATAACTGTCATTTACTTTGTTCGCAGTTTCTGCTGCAGGCCCTTCAAATTGTTTCCAATATTCCGAGTTATTTATTAAATCTGTGAGAACACCACTACTAAGTTTTGAATAAACTTTTTCAGCTTCTTTAGGGTCTGCTGAAAACAGAGCATTTGATGCATTAATAAAAGCAAGCATTTTGCCTGAATACTGAAAGTCGGCTCTTTCACTTTTTTTGCAGGCAAGATATCCAATAAAATTGGCTTCGTCTTCTCGCATATAACCTCGAAGATGAGCAAGTTCATGGCACATAGTAGAAGGAATTGAATAGTCAGGCACATCAGTGTTTACATTAGCTTCAAAAGTAAAGGGAAAAAATATACCCGTAATATTACAGTATGACATAAGACGTGAAGATAATACAGGTTTAGGCTGACCGTATCCCGAGCGGAGCAAAGGATAATCACTATTTATTTTATCAAATGATTTTTGTGCCTCTTTTGCGGCAGCATAAATATCAGAGTTACTAAGTTTCATTACATTTTTGTTGTCTGTAGTAACAGACTTCCGTGAAATATTGACTTCGTCTGCAATTGCGCTGCATAGTTCAATAAGTTCGGATTCTGACGAAGGCTTAACTTCAAGGCCACAGGTTTGCGCAAATGTAAATCTTGAATAGTTAATAGAACAGAACATAACAAAAATAAAATACAATGTACACCCAAAACAAATAGGATTTAAAATAAATTTAATTGCAGTAACTTTTCTGTTTTCTTTATATTTAATTAATTTAAATATGTAAATAATAATATAAACCAATACGAACAAAATAAAACACAATACGATGATTTCTGCAATTGAAAAAGGTACAAGAGAAGTTATAAAATTTATGCCCCGCGATATGTAATAGTATATTGTGTTCGAATACCATTCCGCAAAAGAAGGAATTTCTCGAGCAATATATGATACTATTAGGCCAATCGGAAATAAAATCATCAGCCATATTCTTTTTAGTTTAAAAATATTATTCAAAAAATCACATCCGTTTCATATTTATTGTATTATAAGTAAAATGTAACGTCAATGATTAAGAAATAGGAAATAATATTAGAAAAGCAAAATATTACGAATTTTATTGATTATGTGCTCATGTAATTTTAGTTGCCTACATGCCTAAAAAATGGTACAATAATTATTAAACACATTTACTATTTGGAGGCTGACACATGAAGTTTTACATTAACCAGAGTACCGGTACAGATGCTCTATTTACAATAATAGATTCAGTCGGTCAGTCTGTTTACTGTGTTACCGGCGATACAACTTCTATTGGCAGTAAGTATTATTTATTGGACAAAGGTAAAAGTCAGGTAGCCCGCATTTCTAAAGTTGGATTTCCGACTATTTCAAAATATACTATAACAATAGATGATAATGATAAGGCACATGTTACCCAAAACCTTGCATCATCGCATAATATGATAAAAATAAAGGGAAAAAAATGGCGCTTTCGCGGTGATTTGCTTACTCGTTCGTATGATTTAATAGATACTGATTCGTCAGTAATCATGACACACGGCAGATGCTGGAACGAAAACGGCGATTGCTTTGCAGTCGATATTTTGGATGAAAGCAACGTTATTTTATGTCTGTGTATTGCTGTTATTTTGGACAGCACATTAATAGGAGGCTCGGCAAAACCTTTACCGGTAAGCTAAAATTGACAAATCTGAATTAGAATGTAATAATTATACAGTTATTTTAATTTAAAAGTGAAATTCAGGGATAAAATGCAGGAGGAAAATCTATGAGCAAGGAACTTGCAAAAACCTATAACCCACAGGAAGTGGAAGACAGAATTTATGACTTCTGGCTTTCCGGCGGATATTTTCACGCTGAGCCGGACGCAAAGAAAAAGCCATATACTATTGTCATTCCGCCACCGAATATTACGGGGCAGCTACACATGGGACACGCCCTTGATGAAACATTGCAGGATATACTTATACGCTGGAGAAGAATGCAGGGCTATTCTGCACTTTGGCTCCCGGGAACTGACCATGCATCCATTGCTACAGAGGCTAAAATTGTTGAGGCAATGAGAAAAGAAGGAATTACCAAAGAAGATATCGGCCGTGAAGCTTTTTTGGACAGAGCATGGAAATGGAAAGAGAAGTTCGGTGGAAGAATAATCCAGCAGCTTAAAAAATTAGGTTCTTCTTGTGATTGGGAACGTGAACGTTTTACTTTGGACGATGGCTGTTCAAAGGCGGTACGCGAAGTATTTGTACGTCTTTATGATAAAGGATTAATTTACCACGGCGAACGAATCATAAACTGGTGTCCACACTGTAAAACTTCAATTTCCGATGCGGAAGTTGAATTTGCGGAACGCGACGGATTTTTCTGGCACCTTCGTTATCCTTTTAAAGACGGCAGCGGATATATAGAACTTGCAACGACAAGACCGGAAACAATGCTCGGTGATACAGCAGTAGCAGTACATCCTGAAGATGAGCGCTATAAAGATTTGGTAGGTAAAACTTTAATATTACCTATTGTTAACCGTGAAATTCCGCTGATAGCGGATGAATATGTTGAACGTGAGTTTGGAACAGGTGTTGTTAAAATTACACCTGCGCATGACCCGAACGACTTTGAAGTTGGTCTACGCCATAATCTTGAGGTAATCAATGTTATGGATGACAGCGGAAACATGAACGAAAATGCCGGAAAATATGCGGGAATGCCGGCTCTTGAAGCACGTAAAAAAATAGTTGAAGAGTTGGAAAAACAGGGATTTTTAATTAAAGTTGAGCCGATTAAACATAATGTGGGTTCATGCTACCGTTGCGGAACTATTGTTGAACCTAAGGTTTCAAAGCAGTGGTTTGTCAAAATGAAACCTTTAGCGGAACCTGCAATTGAAGAAGTTAAAAAAGGCAAAGTTAAATTTGTTCCCGAACGCTTTGAAAAAATTTATTATCATTGGATGGAAAATATTAAAGATTGGTGTATTTCCCGTCAACTTTGGTGGGGACACAGAATACCGGCTTGGTACTGTCAAGACTGCGGTGAAACTGTAATTGCTCGTGAAGAACCTCATGTATGCCCAAAATGCGGCTCAAAAAATTTGAAGCAGGACGAAGATACTTTGGATACTTGGTTCAGTTCGGCACTTTGGCCGTTTTCAACCCTCGGCTGGCCAGATGTTACTCCTGAACTTAAATATTTTTATCCCACAGATACACTTGTTACAGGTTACGATATTATTTTCTTCTGGGTTGCACGAATGATTTTCTCAGCGATTGAGCAAACCGGAGAAGTACCATTTAATACGGTTCTTATACATGGACTTGTACGCGATTCACAAGGAAGAAAAATGAGTAAATCTTTGGGTAACGGTATTGACCCACTTGAGATAATAGATAAATACGGCGCAGATGCGTTGAGGTTTATGCTTGCAACAGGAAACAGCCCCGGAAACGATATGCGTTTTTCTGACGATAAAGTTGAGGCGAGCCGCAACTTTGCAAATAAAATATGGAATGCTTCACGTTTTATCCTTATGAATATAGAAGGACATGATGTAAAAAATGAACTTCCATGTGAGCTTGCTCTTGAGGACAAATGGATTATCGATTCTTTCAACAATGTTACAAAGGAAATTACTGATAATTTAGAAAATTTTGAACTCGGTATAGCAGTTCAAAAACTTTATGACTTTTTATGGGACGAATTCTGCGACTGGTATATTGAAATCGCTAAAATACGCTTAAACTCGGATGATGAAAAAGCCGCTCAGGCTGTTCGACAGGTTCTTGTATGGGTTATGTCGGGAACTTTAAAACTTCTCCATCCGTTTATGCCGTATATAACTGAAGAAATTTGGCAGACGCTTCCGCACGAAGGCGATTCCATTATGGTTTCAAGCTGGCCTATATATGAAGAAACTCACAGTTTCCAAAAAGATGCGGAAAATATGAATTCTATTATGGAAGCAATTCGAGGAATAAGAAACCGCCGTTCAGAAATGAATGTTCTGCCTTCAAGAAAAACTCATTTATATATCGCGTCAAACGATAAAGATGTTTTTGAAGAAGGAAAGGCTATAATTAAAAAGCTTGCTTATGCAAATGAAGTGGAAATAGGCAAAGAGTACGATATCAAAGGCGCAACTACTATTGTTACTTCAAATGCACAGATTTATATTCCAACGGACGAACTTGTTGACAAAGAGGCTGAACTTGCGCGTCTTTCAAAAGAACTTGAGTCTGCAGAAAAACAATATTCAAATGCGCAGACAAAACTCAATAATAAGAACTTTATGTCCAAAGCACCTGCAAATGTTGTTGAAGGTGTAAAGCAGAACGCTGAGAAACTTAGCGAACATATAACTCTTATTAAAGCAAGTATAGAAGCGTTAAAATAATAAACTGAGGGCGGACAAATGTCCGTCCAATGTTTTATTTATATAGAATGTAGGTGCAATATAAGAAGATGACTTATGAAGATGCATTAAATACAATTTCATCGCTTATGCGTTTTGGAAGTAAACCCGGCTTGGAAAGAATCAATAAGCTTCTGAAACTTTTAGGAAATCCACAGGATAAACTCAAGTTTGTTCATGTAGCAGGGACAAATGGTAAAGGTTCAACTTGTGCGCTGATTTCTTCGGTGTTAAAAAAAGCAAAATATAAAACAGGAATGTTTACTTCACCGTATGTATCGGACTTTTGCGAAAGAATGCAGATTAACGGTGAAATGATTTCACATGAAGAACTGATTGAACTTGTCAAAACTACATTTCCTTATGTTCAAGAAATGGCTGAAAATAACGAGATTATAACGGAGTTTGAATTTATAACGGCAATGGCGATGCAGTGGTTTGCCAAAAAACACTGCGATATTGTTGTATTGGAGGTCGGACTTGGCGGAAGATTCGACGCAACTAATACAATAAAAACTCCGCTTGTTTCAGTCATAACATCAATTTCACTTGACCATACCCAAATATTAGGGGATACGGTTGAAGAAATTGCTTTTGAAAAATGTGGTATTATAAAAGAAAACGGAATAACGGTTTGTTATCCCGACCAGCCTAAAGGTGCGTTTAATGTAATAAAAAGTATTGCAGAAGAACGGCATAATAAATTTATCCTTTCAGATGAAAAAAGTGTTAAAGTCCTTTCAACAAATATTACTGGGACGGGCCTTGAATATAGAGGGCTTCTTGTAAAGGTTCCGTTTATCGGAGAGCATCAAATAAAAAATGCTGTTACAGCTCTATATGCTTTAGAAGTTTTAAAACAAATTGGTTATAGAATTTCCGACCACAGTATAGAAGCGGGTTTTGCCTGTGCTGCTTTTCCTGCAAGACTTGAAGTCCTGTCAACTAATCCTTACATTATAATAGATGGAGCGCATAATCCGGACGGAACTTTAATGCTTGCAAATTCTATAAAAAAATACTTTCCGGATAAAAAAATAATAGGTGTAGTAGGAATGCTTGCCGATAAAGATATATACACCGCAACAGAAAATTTTAAGGGAGTATTTTCTAAAGTAATAACAGTAACCCCCAATAACCCACGCGCAATGAGTGCACAGAATTTGTGTGATTTCTTTGTTAAACTAAAAACAGAGTCTGAACCTGCTTACGATATTGATGAAGCACTTAAAAAAGGTATTTCAATGATTGATGAAAACGCTGTTTTAATTGTCTGTGGTTCGTTATATGTTGCCGGAGATGCACGGATTCGCTTAATAAAAATGCTAAATATAAAATAAATATGGCTTGTCCGCAAAATTCGAGTAAAAATTTACCGAAAATCCTTTATCTTTATAGATAGAGGATTTTGTTATATTATCGTTTATGAAAACTGTTAAGGAGGTATAAAATGAATAATTTTTATAATTTCTTAGTAACTGTGAATAATATGCATTGTTTTTGCTAATACTACTGCGATTATATAAATTGGAGGTATCGGTATGGGCGTCAGACTAATTCTAAAGGATGGAGAAATGACGGCAGTTTTAAGCGGTGAAATCGACCACCATTCCGCTCGTGAAATTCGCGGTGAGATTGATGA
>DHNU01000013.1:14422-15006 GCA_002407645.1 Ruminococcaceae bacterium UBA5408 | reverse complement strand
AAATTTATTAAAAAAACAGTGGAGTGCTTAAATAAAAATATTAAGCACTCCACGTAAATATAAAATTAAATATCCGGATCAAACATTGTAATGCAGTGTCTTGGACATGCGTCGACACATTCTCCACAACCTATGCATTTTTCCGAATCAACAGATGCAACAAAATCCTTAACGTGTACAGCGTCATGCTGACATGTTTTTTCGCATTTTTTACATCCTATGCATCCAATTTTGCAAACCTTATTTGTCATTGCACCCTTGTCACAGTTATTGCAGCGAACTACAGCAAGCTTTTTTGCCAAAACAAAGGAAATAAGATGTTTAGGACAAGCTTGTACACACATAGAACAACCTTTACAACGTGCAGGATCAATTTTAGCTACACCGTTGCAAATGCTTATAGCATCATACTGGCATGCTCTCATACAGTCACCAAGTCCCATACAACCGTATTGACAACTTGCTATACCGCCTGCAACAATTGCTGCACCGGCACAGGTTTCAATTCCTTCGTATTCAACTTTATCGGTTGTATTATCGTAACTGCCCATGCAGTGTACCAAAGCGACTTTTCTTGTTACATC
>DHNU01000013.1:828-14118 GCA_002407645.1 Ruminococcaceae bacterium UBA5408 | reverse complement strand
CCTGGGAGCATATCGCGTATTGCTTCAGCTTTTTCATCTTTCGGAACTGCCATAACGATAGATGCTATTGCAAGAATGAGTCCTGCTAAAAGTCCAATACCGGCTACAATCATAACCGGAGTAAGTATTTCATTCATATTTCTACATCTCCTAACCCAACATGCCTTCTACAAGGCCTTGGAAACCGAGGAACGATACGGCTGTCAGTGAAGCTGCAACCAGCGTTATCGGCAAACCCTGAAGAGATTTTGGAATATCGTTGTGTTCAATCCTTTCGCGTATGCCTGCAAATATAACCATGGCTACGAGGAAGCCAATACCTGAACCAAACGCATTTACAAGTGATTGGATATATCCAAAACCGGGGTCTGACTGACCCTTTTCAATAACTAACATCGTAACACCGAGTACAGCACAGTTGGTAGTTATTAATGGAAGATAGACACCAAGAGCGTTGTATAAAGACGGAATATATTTCTTTAGAACTATTTCAATAAACTGAACAAGTGCAGCAATAATTAAAATAAATACTATGGTCTGCAAATATGCAAGGCCGTGCGGCTCCAAAACATATGTGTAAATAGGCCATGTTACAGCAGTTGAAATAACCATTACAAATGTTACAGCTATACTCATTCCGGTTGCGGTATCAAGTTTTTTACTGACTCCGAGAAACGGGCAAATGCCAAGGAATTTGTTAAGAATATAGTTCTCGGTTAAAATTGCAGCTAAAAAGATGGCGACTAAACTTTTTATCATTTCTCAGCACACTCCTTTTTGTTTTCCGCTAATTTAGAGCAGCTTGCCGCAAGCGGACAACCTTGACATCCAAGTTCAGCAGGTTTTTGACCTTTATTTTCAGCCAGTTTGTTTGCTAATGCAATGAGCATTCCAAAAACAAAGAATCCACCCGGAGGAAGCAGGAAAATGATGATAGGATCAATGAAACCGGCTGTTATCGGGAATCCGAAGACAGTACCCGCTCCCAAAAGTTCCCTTATAATACCCATAGCAAGCAGGGCGGTTGTAAAGCCTACGCCCATGCCGAGTGCATCAAGAACAGACGGTAATACACTGTGCTTATTTGCAAACATTTCGGCACGACCCAAAATGATACAGTTAACAACGATTAACGGAAGGTAAATTCCCAATGCATCATTTAAACTTGGAAGATATGCTTTTATTATCATTTGAACAATAGTAACAAACCCCGCTATTAATGTAATATAACATGGAATACGCACCTTGTCCGGAATTACTTTGCGCAGTAATGAAATTACTGCATTAGAGCAAATAAGAACGAATGTTGTTGCAAGCCCCATTCCGATTGCGTTGCTTGCGGATGTACTAAGTGCAAGGGTGGCACATGTTCCGAGGACAAGACGTAAAACCGGATTTTCTTTAATAATACCTTTGCTGAATTCCTGCCATGCAGTTTTTTTCATCTTAGTTACCCCCTTTAACCTGTTGGTATTGTTCGATAGCTTCATTTACGCACTTAGTGACGGCATTACTTGTAATAGTAGCACCGGTCATTGCGTTAATTTGACCATCTCCCGCATTACCTGATTTAACTACTTCAAATCCATTTTCAGGGGCAGCTTTTTTGTACTGGTCACGGAAACTCTCTTTTTGAGCGTTTAAGCCGAGGCCCGGAGTATCGCTGATAGAAAGAATAACTACACCGGTTACTTTTCCATCTTTGCTGATTCCGGTCATTGTACTTAAATCTCCGCCGTAGCTTTTGGTTTTTGTAGTAAATACATATCCTGTGATTTCGTTTCCTTTTTTACCAATCGCATAAGTATTGTCTTTTGAATCTTCAAATTCCTTTGTTCCGGGAAGAACGAGCTCTCGGGATGAAGTTTCTGTCTGTTTGTTGATTTCTTCAATTTTGTCGCGTGTCATAAGGTTTGTTACTGACAAGAAAGAAGTTGTAACAAGACAGATAATAAATAATATAAGAGTAGGTGCAATAACTTCTTTAAAATTTAATTTCATTTCTTAACACGCTCCTTTCCGAATGCCAATGGGCGTGTCAAACGTTCAATATGCGGTACCAAAATGTTCATAAGTATAATTGAGAATGATACGCCTTCCGGAAGACTGCCAAACATACGAATAAGCATGGTGATTATACCGGCTCCGACAGCATATATGATTTTACCTTTAAAGGTAATCGGAGAAGTTGCATAGTCGGTTGCCATAAATATTGCGCCGAGAAGAAGTCCGCCTGCAAGAATTTCAATAATAACATCTCTGCCTGCAATCATCGAAATAACCGCTACAGTGCCGACATAGCAAAGCGGAATTACGGGGCTGATTACTTTACGGACTACTAAATATATTCCACCTAAAATTAAAGCAAGTGCGCATGTTTCACCTAAGCACCCTGCGCGAACACCTACAAACATATTAAGAATGTTCGGCATAGTGCCCTCTGCACCCGTTTTTAAAATTCCCAAAGGAGATGCAGTTGTCATAGCATCGGTTTGGTTTAAATAATAAAACGGAGCGTTCCATGTGCTCATTTGAGATGGAAACGAGGACATTAAAATAATACGAGCGGTAAGTGCCGGGTTTACAAAGTTCTGTCCTATACCGCCGAACATCTGCTTAACTACAACAATTGCGACAACGCCGCCGAATATAACAATAAAAGGATTAACGCCTACAGGAACGTTAAATGCAAGTAATAAACCTGTTACAACAGCACTTAAATCGCTTATTGTGTTTTCGCGTTTCATTACTTTACGGCAAATATATTCACTTGCTACACATGAAGCTATTGAAACAGCAATGATTAGAAGTGCTTTCGGCCCAAAAACAATTACTGATGCAATAGCCGCAGGTATAAGTGCAATTATAACATCGAGCATAATTTTTCTTGTTGTTACACCGCTTTTTATATGCGGCGATGACGATACAATTAATTTATCTGCCATTATTTTTTACCTCCTGCTGCTTTTACCAATCCCTTGCCGAGGCGAATTGACTGAACCAAAGGTCTGCCTGCAGGGCAATTAAATGCACAAGTTCCACATTCCATGCAGTCCATGACATCGTATTCTTTAAGTCCCTCAATATCTTTGGAATTGGAAAATTTCTCAAGCTGAGTTGGAATTAAGTTCATCGGGCATCCTTCGACACAGCGTCCGCAGCGTATGCAGGCCGTAGGTTCGCTCATACGAGCTTCATTTTCATCAAATGCCAGGATACCGTTGTTTTGCTTTAAAACAGGAAGCTGATCGCTTACAAGTGCAAGTCCCATCATAGGACCGCCCATAAGGATTTTTTTGGGCTCTGCTTTATATCCGCCTAAAAATTCTACAATATCGGATATTTTTGTACCGATAGGAACGATTACGTTTTTTGGGTTTTTTATTGCAGAACCGTCAATAGTAACACGTTTTTTTACTAAAGGCATACCGGTCTTCAGATAGTTTGCGATAAATGCAATTGAAGTAACATTCATTACGAGACATCCGACATCTGCGGGGAGTTTACCCATGGGGATTTCTCTGTCGGTACAGGCTTTAACAAGTACTTTTTCAGCTCCCTGAGGATAGCGTGCACGCAGCGGAAAAACGCGGACAATATCTTTAGGGTCAAGTTTGTCATTGTCTGCAATTTTACTGAGAACCTTAATTACGTCAGGCTTGTTTTCTTCAACACCAATTAAAACGCGGTCAAGGTTTAAAAGGTCGCGTATTGCGTAAACTCCTGAAAGTACAGCCCATGAATTTTCAATTGCTTCGCGGTTGTCCGCGGTTATGTAAGGCTCACATTCAGCAACGTTTACGATGAGTGTATCGATGTTTTTGTCTTTCGGAACTTTCAGCTTAACGTATGCAGGGAAACCGGCACCGCCGAGCCCGACAAGTCCGGATTCTTTGACTGCATTTATAAAGTCGTCTGCAGAATTAATTACAGGCGGTTTAATATCCGGTGAAACTGTCATTTCTCCGTCAGAGTCAATAACAATAGCATCTGTGTATTGTCCCGCAGGCAGCATTACTTTTTGAATTTTGGTAACTTTACCGGAGACACTTGAGTGAATAGGAGCACTTATGAACGCACTGCTGTCTGCAATTTTCTGCCCGACAAGAACCGAGTCCCCAACTTTTACAATCGGGGTACAGGGAGCACCCACATGCTGCTGCATGGGTATTACTACCTGAGCCGGAGGGGGCATTACAGCTGATTCAATTTGTGCTGTGTTTTTCCTGTGCGGAACATCCGCACCGCCATGCGTTTTAAATGGCTTTGTAGGAAAAGTCAATTCCATGTTTTTTATCCTCCAATACTTTTTATTCTATAATAAATTTGCCAAGTAAAGGCATTATGACACGCAAAACCAAACCTGTTATTATCCCGAAGATAACTCCAAAAATAATAAGGAACGGTAAATAATATATTACTGCCGGGGTGGTTAAAAGCATAGCAACCAAAAGCTGAGCCGCGTTGTGCGACAAAGCACCGGCAACGCCGAGCCCGATAAGTCCAAACGGGTTTTTTTTCAGATGAAGCAGAGCCCATGTAATAAATGTGCTTAAAACTCCGCCCGAAAGGCTCATCATCATAGCGGTTGCTCCTCTGGTTATTCCGGCAAACAGACCTTTTATTACGGCTATGCAAAGAGCGGGTATTAAACCTACTTGTGAAGCCGCATACATGGTAATTATATTTGAAAGACCTAATTTTGCCCCCGGAGGCATTAGTGGAATTGGGGGTAACATCAGTTCAACAGCTGAAAGCGTAAGAGCAAGCGCTGCCAATAATCCATTAAATGCAACGCTTCGAGTTCTATTTGATATATTAAGATTAGAAATATTTTTCATAAAGTTTAACCTGTATATCCGTCATGAGTTTTTTTATTGCCTGTGATTTTGACTGAAATTTTTGCGGGAAGACATACGGCAGCTTGTCCCGGCTTTGAAATCTTTCCGGTTTTGACACATATTTGGTCCGGACAATCGGAATGAATAAAAGATATAGCTCCAGGTTCGATTTTTAACCTTACATTGTATTTATCACCTACATTTATTTCTTCGGTTCTATTTTGTTTTTGTAAATCAAATCTACATATTTCAGCACCGTTTTGTTCTACAATTGCAATACCGGTCTGTTGTGGGTAGTTAAACAAAAAAATCAGAAATATCCCAACTAAAAGAAAAAAAAGTATTAAAATTAAATCACGCTTTTTTAACACCATAATTCTCATTTTACTCCATTATTTAAAATGCTATATTGCGAATCTGAAATTCTAAAATGATTTTTCAGTTTTTCAGTGACAAAAATTTTGTTATTATTGTCTATAAAAATGCCTTCAGCATTGTACTCGTTTAATAATTTCACGCCCTCCTCTTTTCCTAAAACAAAACATGCGGTTGAAAGGGCGTCGCTTAAAGCTCCGTTATCGCAAACTACGGTAACAGATACCAAACCGTTATTTACAGGGTAGCCTGTCTTTGGGTTTAAAAGGTGGTGATAGGTAACTCCGTTTTCCGTAAATTCTTTTTCATATGTACCGGAAGTCGAAACAAAGCCGGAATCAATTTCTATAGTGCCGATAGAAAGCTCCTGATTTTCACCTTTTTTTGGATTTCTAACAGCAATATTCCAAAGTGACCCGTCGGGCTTTGAACCGTAAATACCAATACTGCCTCCGACGGCTACAATACCGTAATCTGCACCTTTCTCTTTATATGCCGAAACAGCTTCCTGACAGGCAGCCCCTTTTCCTATTGCACCTAAATCAAGTCCCATATAGTGAAGCTTTAATGATGCCGATGAATTGTTTTCGTTAATTCTGAGGTTATTGTAATCGACGTATTTTATAAAATTGTTTATATCTGTTTTTGACGGGACATGCTGATTATCTCCGCCAAAATCCCACATAGAAGTAATAGGAAGAATTGTGGGGTCAAAAGCTCCTTTGGATTTTTTTGCCACATCAAGGCTTGTCTTTAACAATTGAGTTGTTTTTGGATTAATAGTTTTCCATTCAGAACCTGCGGCAGAATTAATTTTGTTAATATCAGAATCATTAATGCGCCAAGAAATTAAATTTTCAAGTTCACCGATTTTTTTAGCAGCCTCTTGAGCAGCTTTTTCTCCGTTTTTACCGTAAGCCGTTTGCTGTATGTATGTACCCATAGCAAAATTCGTACACTCGTAACTTGGTGATTTTTTACCGATTTTCATCCAAACCGCAGTTATTAATATTACTATAACTAAAAGGATAGAACTCAAAAGTAAAATTGTATTTTTATTCTTTTTCATTATGTATACTCCCAAAAAATATGTGTATAAGCATTATAACACTATTTGATTTATTATCCAAATTAAGGGCTTTGACAAATATTTTAACATTGTTTCATATTATACTAAATTTACAACTCCCTTTGAAAGGTGACATTTTGCTAAAATATTAATAAAACGAAGAAAATTTTTATTAATTAGAACAAAAATACAGTAATACATACAAAAATATATAATACTGATTTTCTCTTTTGTAGATTATAACAAAGTTATATAAAAACAATGTTCACATTTACGCAATATGCTATACTAATAAATATTATTATACATTTAAATGGAGGCAGAACATGTCGGTTCAAAAGGTTAAAAAGTACTTACAAAAGTATGGAATGGAGAGTCGTCTGCATGAATTTCCGGTGTCAAGCGCAACAGTAGATTTGGCGGCAGAAGCGCTTGGCGTTGAAAAAGCCTGCATAGCAAAATCAATTTCTTTTAAATATGATGACGGTTGTGTTATTATTGTTACAGCGGGCGATACAAAAATAGACAATGCGAAATTTAAAGCGGAATTTAATATAAAAGCTAAAATGCTATCTCCCGATGAAGTGGAACAATTAACAGGTTATAAAATCGGCGGGGTTTGTCCGTTTGAAAATCCGGACTGTGCAAAAGTTTATTGCGATATTTCTCTTAAACGTTTTTTAAATATATTCCCGGCAGGAGGAAGTTCCAATTCCTGTGTAAAACTCAACTGTGATGAACTGTTTAAACTCTCAAATAGTATAAAATGGGTAGACGTCTGCAAAAGTATGTAAATAAAAAATAAGCAAACGTTAAAGTTATTAATAGAATAAAAACAGAATAGGGTTCGATATTATGAGAATGAGAAATAAACCTTGGGCAACGCAAGAACTGGATATCTGCAGTTTTTTTGTCCGAAATCCTGAACAACATATTGGAAAATGGCATGACTTTTTCAAAAGGAAACAGCCTATATATCTTGAACTCGGCTGCGGAAAAGGGCTGTTTATTGCGGGACTTGCCCCAAAGAACCCTCAAATTAATTATATGGGAATTGATTTGAAAGATGCGGTACTCGGTCCTGCGAAAAGAAATATTGAAGCGGCTTTTAAAACCGAAAACAAAGAACCGGACAATGTAATTTTAATGGCACAGGACATTGAAAGAATTTTGGATATTATGAATTCTTCCGACAAGGTAAAAAGAATTTATATCAATTTCTGCAATCCCTGGCCTCGGCCGAAACATCATAAACGCCGTCTAACCTATCCTCGCCAGCTTCAAAATTACAAGCAACTTTTAACAGAAGACGGAGAAATACATTTTAAGACGGATGATGATTTATTGTTTGCCGATACATTGGAATATTTAAAAGACAGCGGATTTGAAGTCATTTCCAAAACATATGATTTACATGCGGACGGATATGATGAAAATATATTGACCGAACATGAAAAAATGTTTATGGAAAAAGGTATAAAAATAAAAGCGCTTATAGCAAAGCAAGTGAAAAATGGGTAGATAAAAAATTTTATTGATAAAGAAATAGGTATTATTTATAATTACTATTGAATCGGTAATGTATAATTGGGGGTGCTGTTTTGAGCGAAGCCATAATTGAAATTAATTCTTTGTGCAAAACTTTTGTAACAAAGGACAGACAGGTTAATGCATTAAACAATATTAATTTGACAATTAATAAGGGCGATATTTTTGGCATAATAGGTATGAGCGGTGCGGGTAAAAGCACTTTGGTACGCTGTATAAATATGCTTGAAAAACCAACGGATGGCACGGTCTTTTTTGACGGTACTGATTTAACCAAACTTTCGGCAAAGAAGTTAAGAGAAGTACGACGCTCTATGAGTATGATTTTTCAGCAGTTCAATCTTATGATGCAGCGCACGGCTGAGCAAAATATTTGTTTTCCAATGGAACTTGAAGGTGTAGATAAAAAGGCTGCCAAAGAAAAAGCAAAAGAGCTTTTAAAAATGGTAGGGCTTGAAGACAGAGCTAAAGCATATCCGTCACAGCTTTCTGGAGGACAGAAACAGCGTGTTGCAATTGCACGTGCCCTTGCAACGAACCCAAAAGTCCTTTTATGCGACGAAGCAACCAGTGCGCTTGACCCAAAAACAACTACCTCCATATTAAAATTGTTAAAAGATATTAATAAGCGTTTAGGCATTACAATAATAATAATAACACACCAAATGAGCGTAATTGAAGAAATCTGTAATCGTGTTGCAATTATAGCTGACAGTCAAATTGCGGAATGCGGAAGAGTGGAAGATATTTTCTACAAACCACAGACAGCCGCCGCTCAAAAACTTGTATACCCCGAAGGCAAACTTACTGATAAACTTATCGGTAAACGATGTATGCGTATTGTGTTTGACGGAAATTCGTCGTTTGAACCGGTCATTGCAAACATGGTACTTGAATGTAAAGCACCCGTAAACATTATGTATGCGGATACTAAGAATATAGACGGAAAGGCATTTGGCCAAATGGTGGTTCAATTGCCGCAGGATGAAAACCTTGCAAAAAAAATGTTTTCTTATGTGAAGGCAAAGGGTTTGTCCGTAGAGGAGGTGACCGGTTATGTGGGATGAAGCAACGCTTAATATGTTGGTACAGGGTGTTGTTGAAACCCTGTATATGACAATTGCCTCGACAGCATTTGGCTACATAATTGGGATGCCTATAGGCATTCTGCTTGTAACAAGCGCAAAGGACGGGATCCGCCCATGTGCGTGGCTTTTTAAAACTTTGGATGTAATAGTTAACATAACCCGTTCAATACCGTTCCTTATTTTGTTGGTGGCTGTTATGCCGTTTACTAAAACCATAGTGGGTACTTCCATTGGTTCAACTGCTACAATAGTACCGCTTACTTTGTCAGCCGCGCCATTTATTGCAAGGCTTGTTGAGTCATCAATTAAAGAAGTTGACAAAGGTATAATAGAAGCAGCTCAGTCTATGGGAGCATCGAATTTTAAGATTATATATAAGGTAATGCTTCCGGAGGCAAAACCATCGTTAATTGTGGGAAGTGCGATTGCATCAACAACAATACTGGGTTATTCAGCAATGGCAGGATTTGTTGCCGGCGGCGGACTTGGCACAATTGCAATAAATTATGGGTTTTACCGATATGAAAAAGAGCTTATGTTTGTGACTGTTGCACTTTTGGTGATAATTGTACAAGTGATGCAGGCAATAGGCATGAAAGCGGCAGGAATCAGCGATAAAAGGAAATAAGGCAGGTCTAATCGGTAATAATATTAAAAACTTGGAGGATTTTATTTATGAAAAAAATAATCTCTATTATATTGTTAGCGGCTTTGTCCCTTACTCTTTTTGCAGGATGTGCAAAATCAGAAACTACCGGTTCGGATAAAAAAATTGTCATTGGAGCATCTCCTACTCCGCATGCGGTTATTTTAAAAGAGGCGGCTCACCTCTTAAAAGAAAAAGGATATGAACTTGAAGTAAAGGAATTTTCAGATTTTGTTCTTCCGAATACTGCTCTTGAAGATAAAGAAATCGATGCTAACTATTTTCAGCATTTAACTTACCTTAATGATTTCAATGAAAAGAATAAAACACATCTTGTATCTGCAGGTTCAATACATTATGAACCGTTTGGATTATATGCGGGGAAAACTAAATCGCTGTCTGACATAAAAGACGGGGCTTCGATATCTGTTCCGAACGATACAACAAACGAAGCAAGAGCTTTGCTGCTTCTTCAGGAACAGGGATTGATAAAGCTTAAAGAAGGTTCAGGTGTATTAGCCACTAAAAAAGATATAGTTGAAAACAAAAAGAATATTGATATTAAAGAAATGGAAGCGGCTCAACTTGTTCGTTCTTTGGAAGATGTCGATTTTGCTGTAATTAACGGCAACTATGCAATACTCGGAGGCCTAAAGGTTTCAGATGCACTTAAAGTTGAAACAGCTGACTCAAAAGCGGCAGAAGCCTATGCAAATGTTATTGCAGTACGCAAAGGTGACGAAAGCAGTGAAAAAATTAAAGCACTTGTCTCTGTCTTGAAGAGCGACGAGATGAAATCGTTCATAGAAAAAAACTTCAGCGGTGCTGTTGTTCCTACAATATAAATATTTTAAAGACGCCTATACGAATTAACTTTCGTGCAGGCGTCTTTCTTTGTTGAAACTTAATTTTATATTTGATATTATGTAATCAAATATAAAATGGTTCTTTAACAATTGTTCTGGTAAATTAATATTTAATACCTACCCCAAACCCCTCTCATTTAGTTGGCTTATTTTAATAATCAGTTGTACATAAATTGGAAGGGATATAACAGCAGATTGTTTTTTTACTAAACTCATTATGCGGGAGGGGGCGGGGGGAGAGAATTCCAACATTTAATATAGAACCTATAAAATTAGGAGCATGATTATGAAATGCTATAAAATTGAAAATAATATTATGGTTAAAACAGAGGAAACATTTCAGCCGAATACGGTGTGTGTTTGTTCACCTAAAGAGCTTGAAAAAGAGGATTTTAAAGTCGCTGTTCATACGATTGATGAATGTTCGCGCAGTGGCTTTGCAAAGTTTGAGGCATACGACGGCTATGACTTTATACTCCTCAATATTATAGATAACAATGAACAATACTTAACAAAACGGACAGGCATTTATATTATGCCGCAAATGCTTGTTTTTGTGTCAGAAGAACCTTGCAATGCAATAAATGATGTTATTTTTGCTTTTACCAACAATAAAGCCTCAAAACTCAATATTATTAGCATACTTTACGCTTTTTTCAACAGTTTAACCATGAGCGATTCCGAAAAAATTGAAAAGCTTGAAGAAGAAATTTTTAATCTTGAACAACTTGTGATGGATGACTATTCAAATAAGGATATGATAAAAAAATTTACTGGGATTCGTAAAAAATTAATGTTTTATAAAAAATATTATGAACAACTTCTTGATGTAGCAAAGAATATAGAGGCGAATGCCAATAATATTCTTCCTATGGGTTCAGCTCGGTATTTTAAAATGTTTACCGATAGGGTGGACAGGCTTAACAGGAGTATTTTAAATCTTCGCGATTATATAAATCAGGTTGGGGAGGCATACCAATCACAGGTAGATATCGGGATTAATAAAATTATGAAGCTTTTTACTGTAATAGCCGCAGTCTTTTTACCTTTAAATCTGCTTGTGGGATGGTATGGAATGAATTTTAAATATATGCCCGAACTTCAGTGGGAATATGGATATCCATGTGTAAGCGGACTTGCTATTTTGATAGTACTAATTTGCATATTAATATTTAAAAAGAAAAAAATTTTATAATTTAATTAAATATTAGTTAAAATAAACAAAATAATATTCTTTGTGGCAACACTATTGACAATTTAACAAACAGAATGTATAATAACATTATATTGAAAGCGGTTTCAAAAATCTTCTTCATTAACAAGGGAAGCTTTGGTGATTAATTTGGCGCATATAAGCGATGTGGCAAAATTAGCCGGGGTATCGTCTGCTACTGTATCTCGAGTAATAAACGGAACGGCAAAAGTAAGCGAAGAAAAGGTTAGACGTGTTCTTAAGGCAATCGAGGAAACTAATTTTAAGCCAAATGAAATTGCGCGTTCTCTTTATAAAAAATCATCTCGGATTATCGGATTTATAGTACCGAGTATTTTAAATATATTTATGAGTGAAATTGGCTATGCTATTGAAGATGAGGCTTTTCAAAACGGGTATAAAATGATACTGTGCAACTCGGACGAAAACTCAGAGAAAGAGTCAGCGTACATAAATATGCTTACCTCAATGAATGCCGACGGAATTATAATTACAGCAAACAATGAAAATTTAGAAAAAGAAATACATGGCTGCACTTTACCGATTGTAGTTTTAGACAAGGATGCTAACAGCCGGTATATGGCAACAGTTCAATCCGATAATTATATGGGAGGAAAAATTGCGGCACAACATCTGATTGAGTGTGGATGCAGAAATATTGTATTAATGAAGGGACCGGACAAATACTTAAGCAGCCGCCAGCGTTTCTGCGGTTATTCAGATGCTTGCAAAAAACATAATATAGAGCCTCTTTTTATAGAAAGTCTATATGGATTTAAAGATGGAATAGAGTGTTCAAATAAAATACTAAAACACTTTCCTAATGTTGACGGCATAATTGCTTCCAGTGATATGTCGGCAATATCACTTTACAAAGTGCTCACGGAACATGGAAAGAATGTTCCTGATGACATAATGATTGTTGGGTACGACGGGTTGCAATTAAGTAAAATTATGACACCGGAAATTACAACAGTTGTTCAGCCAATTGAGGAAATTGGAAGGCTTGCGGCAAGATTAATTATTAACCGCAATAAATGCAAAATGGCAGAATGTAAAGAATATGTATTACCGGTTTCGTTAAAAATACGACAGACAACAAAGTTAAAATAGATTTTTTTATTTTGTTTTAGTAAAGGAAGGTAAAATAATGAGTAAACGTGTTTTTTTAATTGTTCTTGACAGTGTCGGTATCGGCGAAGAACCAGATGCTAATAAATACGGAGATGAAGGAAGCAATACGCTTGCGGCAGCTTCAAAAAGTCAATATTTTGATATGCCGAATATGCAGAAACTTGGTTTATTTAATATTGACGGTGTGGACTGCCGCCCAAAGTTTGGAAACCCTAAAGCTGCATATGCACGCATGCGTGAAATTTCGAAAGGAAAGGACACAACTATAGGCCATTGGGAAATAGCAGGAATTAATTCGCCAAAGCCTATGCCTACTTATCCTAATGGATTTCCTGATGAAGTAATAAAAGAATTTGAAGATAAAACAGGACGTAAAGTAATTTGCAATAAACCGTATTCGGGAACTAAAGTAATTGTTGATTACGGAAAAGAACATGAAGAAACAGGAGCGCTTATTGTATATACTTCTGCGGACAGCGTTTTCCAAATTGCTGCAAATGAGGCGATTGT
>DHNU01000013.1:0-578 GCA_002407645.1 Ruminococcaceae bacterium UBA5408 | reverse complement strand
TTTGTTGGTACTTATCCTAATTATACAAGGACAACGAATAGGCATGATTTTTCTCTTGAACCACCGAAAACAACTATGCTTGACTGTCTTATTGAAAATAAAAACGATGTAATTGCAGTAGGCAAGATTAATGATATTTTTGCAGGTAAGGGTATTAGCAGTTTTACAAGAACGACAGGAAATGCCGACGGAATTGAAAAAACAATTGAACTTACCAAAAAAGACTTTAACGGACTTTGCTTTGTAAATCTTGTAGATTTCGATATGCTTTACGGTCACAGAAATGATGTTGACGGATATGCAAAAGCTCTTACTTACTTTGATAAGAAACTTCCTGAAATTATTGACGGATTAAGTGATGATGATTTGCTGATGATTACGGCTGACCACGGCTGCGACCCTGCAACACCGTCGACGGATCACTCCCGCGAATACACACCTTGGATTATATACGGAAAGAATGTTAAAGAGGGAACTAATTTGGGAACACTTCCAACTTTTGCAGATATAGCGGCTACTACTCTTGATTATTTTGGGATTGAATCTAAAGTAACGGGAACTTCTCAGCTAAATAAAAT
>DHNU01000048.1:16745-18207 GCA_002407645.1 Ruminococcaceae bacterium UBA5408 | reverse complement strand
ATGCATATCTTTTCTCCTTTTCACAATCATTCTATCATACAATAGCATAAAAGATAGTCAAAGTCAATGGCATGTCATTCATTTTAAATTATATTTGCTCAATTGTCTTAATATACTATCCTATCAATTTAATCCCATTTTTACAGTAATTTTATCCACTCGCCACATTTTTGACAGTAATTTCGTCAACTCGGTAGCTAAAAAGTAATAATGTCCACACAACCTTGCGTTTTTTTTGCTGTAGATATGTTCTTACAATAAAAAATTCCGTGACCTTGAACCCGGCTTGAATATGGTTCAAAATCACGGAAATCCCTTTATATCAAGCACTTTTATACTCTTATTTTTCAACCCTTGACATCAATACGACCGTCTCAACGTGGCTTGTTCTCGGGAACATATCAACAGGGGTAATACATTGGGTTTTATATCCCAATTTGGCAAAAACCTTTAAATCCCGAGCAAGTGTAGCTGGGTCGCAGGAAACATAAACGACCCTTTTCGGAGCCATTTTATAAATTGTTTCAATAAGAGATGCATCGCAACCTTTGCGCGGAGGGTCAAGAACCACTACGTCAGGAATCACCCTGCGGTTTCTCAACATCAGTGCGGCTTTTGCAGCATCCGCACAGATAAATTCCGCATTTTCAATTCCGTTTTCCGCAGCATTTTTTCTTGCGTCCTCGACTGCCTGTTCTACAATTTCGACACCTATTATCTTTTTCGCTTTTTTAGCCATGGAAAGTCCTATTGTCCCCGTACCGCAATAAAGATCTAAAAGGGTTTCTTCGCCCGTAAGCCCCGCATATTCTCCCGCAATGGAATAAAGCCGCTGTGCTTGTTTGCGGTTTACCTGGTAAAAAGACTTTGGGGATATACGGAAATTAAGTCCGCACAGCGTATCCGTAATATAATCGCTTCCCCATACGGTACGGCATTTTTTACCGAGAATAACGTTTGTCTTTTCTCTGTTTACGTTTATAATTACACTTTTTAAATTTGGAACACTTTTTCTTAAAGTTTCAACAAGTTCGGGTTCGTTGTGAACTCCGTTTCCGTTTACTACAACGCAAACCATAACTTCTCCTGTTGCCCCTGCACGGCGCAGATACAGATGCCTCAATCTTCCTTTTCCCGTCTTTTCGTTGTAGACATCTTCTCCTGTTTTTTCAGCCCAATGTTTAAAAGCATTCATAGCCGCCGTAAATTCATGTGGCTGCAAATAACATTCATTTGAGTTAATTATCCTGTGGCTGTGACTTGCATAAAATCCCATTTGGATTTTCCCGTCTGCACCCTGTCCAATTGGAATTTGAGCTTTGTTTCTGTAATGATCAGGGTTTTCAGCGCCCACAATAGGACACAGAACCGCAAAATGGAATCCCGCTATCCGTTCTATCGCATCCTGAACTTTCTGCTGTTTTGCCGTGAGCTCCGCCTTATAATTGATATGGCGGTAAAC
>DHNU01000048.1:15605-16511 GCA_002407645.1 Ruminococcaceae bacterium UBA5408 | reverse complement strand
TTTGAAAACTGTGGACAGTCAAGCGATATTCTATCTTTTGACGGTGAAACTATTTTTTCTATTTTACCGAATGCATATGTTTTTGCTGTTTTAAGGATTTTAACTTTAATTTTATCCCCTGCCGCCGCAAGCGGTACAAATACAGCTATACCATTATACCTACCAACGCCGCTTCCATCTGCTGTATATCCTGTTATCTCTAAATCCACAATATCGTTTTTTCCTATATTCATAAATATCCCCCGAATATTATATTTTTGATAAACTAAAGTTAGTTTATCATTATATAACAATAAATACAATAAAAAGAAAAGTTCATAAAATTTCCTCTTGACAAATATGATGTTAAGCAATATAATATGAATTAATAAATTTAAAAACCACTAAACCGATGAGTAAGAGTAGTAAGCAGGTTGAGTGCTTTTCAAGAGAGCCGCAGGCGGTGTGATTGCGGCAAAGCAAAGCTTGTCGAATGGACTTACGAGGGCAGCGCGAAAGGAAACGAGTAGCCGCTGACGGGAACTCCACCCGTTAACAAGGGAGCGTGTATGTTAGTACATGGATAAAGAGGCACACTATATGTGCAATTTGGGTGGTACCGCAGAAGCAATCGCTTTTGTCCCTATTTTTAGGGGCAAGAGCGTTTTTTATATTTAACTATATTTTAAGTTCAAAAGGGAACGCTAAATTTTATTGTATAATTTGGCATGCCGCCATTTTATTTATATTGGCTCTTTATAATGTTGGGATGCTCACTCACTACCCCTTACCCATTTATTTAGACAAAGTTGATTATTCCTACTTGCTGAATGGAAAGGGTTCGGGATAGGTATAATAGAGTTACCACAACATTTATTAAAGAACCTTTAAACTATTAATATTTAATCGAAAGGAGCATTACTATGG
>DHNU01000048.1:7025-15413 GCA_002407645.1 Ruminococcaceae bacterium UBA5408 | reverse complement strand
GAAAGGAGCATTACTATGGCAAAGATACCGCACAGACTGACATTAACCGAGGAGCAGATGCCTACTCAATGGTACAATATGCGTGCAGATATGAAGTCCCTTCCCGACCCGCTTTTAAACCCGGCAACATTAAAGCCTATTGAGGAAAAGGATTTATACCCTATTTTCTGCGAAGAACTCGCAAAACAGGAAATGGACTGTACAACTCCGTTTTTCGACATTCCCGAACCTGTACTTGAAGTTTACAAAACATACCGTCCATCACCGTTATGCCGTGCATATGCGCTCGAAAAGCACCTTCAAACTCCCGCGAAAATCTATTACAAGTTTGAAGGCAACAATACTTCCGGAAGTCATAAGCTGAATTCCGCTGTACCACAAGCATATTACGCTAAAAAACAGGGTATTACCAAACTGACAACCGAAACGGGTGCCGGTCAATGGGGTACAGCTTTGGCTGAAGCATGCTCTTTTTTCGGTATGGATCTTGACGTATTTATGGTAAAAGCGTCTTATTATCAAAAGCCGCAGAGAAAAGCAATAATAAACACTTTCGGCGGAAATGTAATTCCAAGCCCCAGCGATACTACCGAAGCAGGCAGAAAAATTCTCGCAAACGACCCCGAAACGTCGGGCAGCCTCGGATGTGCTATTTCAGAAGCCATAGAAAAAGCAGTCACCACCCCCAACTGCCGCTATGTTTTGGGTTCTGTATTAAATCAAGTACTTCTTCACCAATCAATTATAGGTCTTGAAGCCCAAAAGGCAATGGAACTGATTGGCGAATATCCTGATATTGTAATCGGCTGTGCCGGCGGCGGTTCAAACCTCGGGGGACTTATTGCTCCATTCATGCGTGATAGACTTCTCGGCAGAAAACATCCTTATTTTATAGCTGTTGAACCCGCGTCTTGTCCTTCTCTTACACGCGGTCGTTATGCGTATGATTTTTGCGACACGGGTAAAGTAACGCCTCTTGCAAAAATGTACACCCTCGGAAGCGGTTTCATTCCGTCCCCCATTCATGCGGGCGGACTGCGTTATCATGGAATGTCGCCTATTATTTCGAAGCTTTACGACGACGGTTTACTGGACGAAGCAAGGGGCGAGGAACAAACAAAAGTATTCGAAGCTGCTGTACTTTTCGCAAAGCTTGAAACAATACTCCCCGCACCCGAAAGTTCCCATGCAATCCGCTGTGCAATCGATGAAGCTGTTAAGTGTAGAGAAAGCGGAGAAGGAAAAACCATACTTTTCGGCTTAACCGGAACAGGATTTTTCGATTTATCTGCATATACTGCATATTTGGAAAATAATATGGCAGACTATATACCGAGTGATAAAGATTTACAGTCAGGTTTTGATACCCTTCCTAAAATACCAAACTCAAATAATGAATAAATTGTAAATTCTCGTTAGATTTTTCACGATAATTTACGAAAGTTGTTAGTCAATAATCACTAAAATTTAGTTGTAAAATACTGCGTTTTATACAATAAAGAGATTGTTTTTAAATCGATTGACACAATAAATTACGGGTATTATAATAAAGTCATAGAAAACAAAGAAAAGTTAATTTATTAGAGTATAAGATTTGTGGTAAGGATTGCCACGACCTTTTCAATACAACTCCTCCCCAAAAAAACAAGGACCGCCAATCGGTCCTTGTTTTTTATTTGTTGAAAAAAATTCACATTGCCATCTATTTTTCTTCTCCTGCTTTATAATGCAAATTAAGTATAATAAGTTGAGGGGTGTCGAAAAATGAAAAGTACGCATTCAAAAATACGTTTCTTTGTTATTGTCTGTATTTCCATTTTACTTCCTATAATAATAGCCGTATCTTCTTATGCTGAAAACTATCCCGATATCAATAACATTGATAAAAAATTTTATTATAATACAGATTATCAATTTTTTCGTAGACCCAACAGTGGATATGTACTTTTAAGCACAAATAAAATAAACAAAAGTATGGCGGCTCTTCTCGATGAGAACGGGGATTTTGATTATAGTTCTGCCTTTAAACCCACATCTATAAATTTTGTTTATGAAAACACTTCACTGTGTAAAAATTACTTATATATAATAGGAAAGCTTCCAAAGCCCTCAAAAGGTGTAACAATCGGTAGATTAGACTTATCTAATGGAAGGCTTATTGTAAATAAAATTATAGATGTTGAGTGTGATTTTTCGCGGGAATTTACTTCTGACACTGACGGAAAGCTTACTATATATACTGCACCTTTGGGACAAGATATTAACGATATATCAGTACCCAATGTTTATATATTTGACGGGGAACACATGAATATCAGTCTGTCACCGCAGCCCTCTGAAATTAATTCAGAGCCTGATAAAAATAATCCGGATGAACAAAATGACGACAATTCAGAAACAGACAATACGGATACCGAAAAAGGCGGCGAAAAAAATAAGGAACCGGAATTTATACCCAGTGATAAAACTTCGCTCACACCCCAAAATTATTATTTTGACACTCCGGTCACGATAGATTCTCTCCAGTCCGTTTTAGATGAAAACAGTTTGGGGCAAAAGCTTCATGTTGTATCAACCAATAATCAAGAGGTTAAACAAGGATACATCGGTACTGGTATGACTATAAAAACACTAAATAAAAAAGAAGTTGAAACTGTTTATACCGCCGTTGTAGCAGGCGACCTCGACGGTTTAGGTACAGTTACAAACAACGATTACAGAATTTTGTACGATTATCTTACTCAGCCATCATCTGACAAAAAGGAGATTTTAAGCGGCCCTTTTTATGAAGCTGCAAAAATAACCGACGACCTAAAAGCGGATAAATCAGACAGAAAACTGCATACAAGTGACTTATTAAAAATAAAAAAGCTCATAAAATAATGCTATTAATGTTGACCTTACAGTAAAATAAAAATATAATTATAATAAATATTATAGAAATCAATGTACAAAGGAGATCCTACAGTCATGGATAGTATATTAATAAAGAATTTATATGATTTATCGCACACACAGGCGGCGCCTCTTTTTGAAAAGTTAAATTACCCTTGGGAAGTACTGCCGAAAATCGGTGAATTTGTTATAAGCCTTGGAAAGACGCTTTCATCTGATAAATATGAACAGCGCGGTGAAAATGTGTGGGTTGCAAAATCCGCTAAAATATTTGATTCTGCCTACATTAACGGTCCTGCAATTATCGGGCCTGATACCGAAGTAAGACAGTGTGCATTTATCCGCGGCAACGCTCTTGTCGGTGCAGGGTGTGTCGTAGGTAATTCTACCGAACTTAAAAATGTAATTTTATTTGATAATGTTCAAGTTCCGCATTACAACTATGTCGGCGATTCTATTTTAGGCTACAAATCCCATATGGGCGCAGGCTCTATCACTTCTAATGTAAAATCGGACAAAACTCTCGTAAAAGTACACATTGAGGGAAACAATATTGAAACAGGTCTTAAAAAATTTGGAGCTATGCTCGGCGACAATGTCGAAGTTGGGTGTAATTCTGTTTTAAACCCGGGCACAATAATCGGAAGAAACAGTAATGTATACCCGCTTTCAATGGTTAGGGGCTATATTCCCGACCACAGCATTTTTAAGAAGGCTGACGATATTGTTAAAAAAATATAATTTTTATTGATATCGAAATTTTACATTTTTCATCTTGACACCCCATATAAATGCATATATCATAGTTTAACTATATGAGGTGATATAATGATTAATCAAAAAAGGATTGCTGCAATTGAAGATATCTCCGGATTTGGCAGATGCTCTCTCACTGTAGCTTTACCTATCCTGTCTGCTGCAGGAATCGAAGTTTGTGCCATACCGACCGCTGTACTCTCGTCCCACACCGGGGGACTGTCCGGTTATACATACCGTGATTTAACAGAAGATATGCCGGGTTTTGCAAAGCAATGGAAGCAGCTTGGCTTGAAGTTTGATGCCCTTTACAGCGGTTTTTTAAGTTCGTATGAACAAATCCAAATTGTTTCGGATATTTTTGACGAGTTTAAAACAGAAGATAATTTTATTATTGTTGACCCTGCAATGGCTGATTTTGGGAAACTTTATAAAACGATAACTCCTCAAATGGCACAAAGTATGACAAGACTGTGCAGTAAGGCGGATATTATCGTTCCCAATTTTACCGAAGCCGCTATACTGCTCGGCGAAGATTACAAAGAAGGTCCGTACACCCGTGAATATGTTGAAGATATACTTGTTCGTTTAGGCAAACTCGGTCCGAAAAAAGTTGTTCTTACCGGTGTTTATTTTAGCAAAGGTTTAACCGGAGCTGCCGCATATTCCAGAGATATCGACGAAGTAAGTTACGCATTTTCTCAAAAAGTAAGCGGAAATTATCACGGAACTGGCGACATTTTTGCAAGCGCACTTTTGGCAGGCTTGTTAAATGGTCATAAACTTAATATTGCATTACAGCTTGCTGCGGACTTTACATCAGGGAGTATTCGGCGGACAAAGGAAATCGGAACCGACCCGAGGTTCGGAGTTAACTTTGAAGCAGGACTCTTTAAATTTATGCGTGAACTTGGCTTAGAAAAATAATTAAAACATTAATAAACGGAGAGAACGGCTTTGTTCCCTCCGTTTACTTTATTATAAAATAATGTATAATATATTTAATTGAAATCAGTTCAACCTCTTATCAATTTCCCAAAGGAGGTATTATTTTGATACCTAATTTTCCGATTATAACAAATTCAATAAATGTAATATTATTCACCATAAGAATTATTATTCCGTTAGTATCAATAATAGTAATTGTAAAATGTTTGTTATCTTTAAAAAAAGGACGCCGACGAGAGGAGCCGGTTGTCATTCTCGAAGATATGGTAACGCATAAGGCAATTCCTGTCCTTTACTGGGAAAATTCCATTGGCCGAAGCAAAAGCTGTGATATTGTTTTAAGCGACTCTACAGTAAGCCGTGACCATGCAGTTATGATGAGGAGAGAAAACGGATGGATTGTCAGTGACACCGATTCAAGGTCGGGTACATATGTTAACGGGACAAAAGTAAAGGGTTCCCGTCAGATTATGCCCGGCGATGTCATTGCTGTCGGTTCCACCGCGCTCATGCTTAAAAGAACAAGCGATACAAGAAAATTTAAAAAGCATAAATACACCCCTCGCCATGCGGCTTCACCGTATGGTCTAATGGTCAGTATAACATTCGTTCAAATTCTTCTTCTTATCGAAACGTGTTTTGCAGGCGGTACTTTCAGCAAAGAACCATTTATTCCGTTCAGTGCTGTATTCATAATGGAATGGGGGCTTTATTTTTATTCTATGAAAATACTCGGCAGAGTAAGTTTCGAGCTTGAAACAATAGCCTTCCTTTTAAGTTCAATAGGAATTATGATAATATCAGGAACCGGAATTAAAAACTCTTATATGCAAATTGGCGCTCTTGCGGGTGGAATTATCCTGTTTTGCGTTATGATATGGTTTTTAAGCGATTTAGACAGAGTTATGAATTGGCGGCTCGCAATAGGAATTTTTGCTGTCTGTCTTTTCATTTTAAACCTTTTGCTTGCACAAGAGAAGAACGGTGCTCGAAACTGGGTAAGCCTCGGACCTATTAGCGTACAACCCTCCGAATTTATAAAAATAGCATTTATATTTGTAGGCGCTTCAACTTTGGACAGACTTCAAACTGCCAAAAACCTTACCGGTTTTATCGGATTTTCTGCAATATGCATGGGCGCTCTGTTTTTAATGAGGGATTTCGGTACAGCATGTATTTTCTTTGTAACATTCCTTATTATTGCATTTATGCGTTCGGGAAGTGTGCGTACAATTGCTCTGATATGTTCTGTTGCGGCTTTCGGTGCTTTTCTGATTCTGCAGTTTAAGCCCTATGTAGCGGAGCGTTTTGGGGCTTGGCGGCACGTTTGGGAGCATGTTAACGACTCCGGCGGATATCAGCAAACAAGAGTACTGAGCTATGCTTCAAGCGGCGGACTATTTGGAGTAGGAATAGGAAACGGGCATCTTAAAAAAGTGTTCGCCTCAACAAGTGACCTTATGTTTGGCATGGTGTGCGAAGAATTAGGGCTGTTACTTGCAGTTACAATTGTCCTCACTATTGCATTTTTAATGTTTTACGCTCGTTCGGACGCGGCTCTCAGCCGTTCAACTTTCTATTCCATCTCTGCCTGCGCCGCAGGGGGTATGCTGTTATTTCAAACCTGCCTTAATGTATTCGGCGCAACTGACGTATTTCCGTTAACTGGTGTAACACTTCCTTTTGTAAGTCTCGGCGGTTCAAGTATGGTATCGGTTTGGGGACTGCTTGCATTTATAAAAGCAAGTGATGAAAGGACTTATGCCGCAAGGAGGAAAAATCAATGAAAACCACAGGTTCTCGTTCTCTTATTCTATATATTCTCGGCTTGGGATTTTTCTTTGGCCTTGGAGTATTTCTATATGGAATGTACACAGAGGGCAACACGTGGGCAATGCAGCCTTTTAACAAACATTTATCAGGTGGCAGCCTTGTTGCAAACAGCGGTAAAATTGTCGACAGAAACAATGTAGTCCTTGCCAAAAGCGAAAATGGCAAACGGGTTTATAACAGCGATGAAACTACGCGCCGCGCCATGCTACACTGCGTTGGAGACGGTAAAGGATATATTTCTACAAGTATTCAGTATAACTATCGTTCGGAGCTTTCCGGATATAATTTTATTACAGGACTTACTTCTCCTACTGGAAAGACAATGGGAAACGATATTAAACTTACCCTTGACAGCAGGCTGTGCAAATATGCTTTGCAGAAGTTAGGAAATTCTAAAGGTGCAGTTGCCGTTTATAATTACAAAACAGGCGAAATGTTATGTATGGTAAGTTCACCCAATTTTGATCCGTCAAACCCTCCAAAAGATTTGGATACCGATAAAACAGGAAAATATAACGGTGTATATCTTGACCATGTGCTTTCTTCATCATATACTCCGGGTTCGATTTTTAAAATAGTTACAACGGCGGCAGCAATAGAAAACATTCCCGATTTGGACAGCCGTACCTTCAATTGTAATAAAACCATGACTGTAAACGGAAATAAAATTACATGTATGGGCAGGCACGGCAATATAAACTTTAAGAACGGTCTTGCAAAGTCTTGTAATATTGTATTTGCAAATCTTGCTATGGAACTCGGCAAGGATAAAATGACTAAAACGGCAAATTCCCTTGGCTTTAATAAAAGTTTTGATTTAGACGGCATTAAAACCGCTAAAAGTGTTTATGACGTTAAAGATGCAGAGGAAAACGAACTTGCATGGTCCGGTATCGGACAATATACAAACTTAACCAATCCATATCACATGATGCTGATGATGGGCAGTATCGCTAACCATGGGACTGCTGTAAAACCGTATTTGGTCGATACAATTTCGACATCATATGGAGTTACAACAAAAAAGGCACAGACAAAAACAGAGGACCCATTTTTAAGCGCTTCAACTGCAGATAAACTAAAAGGCTATATGCGCTATAATGTCTCTAATTATTACGGTGACGGCAGATTTCCCGGACTTTCGGTTTGTGCCAAAACCGGCACAGGTGAAGTAGGCGAAAATAAAAAGCCAAACGGTTGGATGGTCGGCTTTTCAGCAAACGAAAAAACGCCCTTTGCTTTTACTGTTGTTGTTGAAAACGTGGACAGCAGTATTGGTTCAGCAGGTCAAATTGCGTCAGCCGTCATGAAAGAAACCGCAAGGTTGATTAAATAATCTGTTTATTATGATTCTATATTAAATGTTGGGATTCTCACCCACTGACTTCTTCCACACAGCGAGCAAACTAAAAACCGAAAGCAATCTTGTGCGGAATGGGAAAAAGGCGACTGTAAAGTAAAAAAGCCTTCTATTACATTATTGCAATAGAAGGCTTTTTATGTGTTTTTAAAGTTTCAGCGCGGTTTTTTTATATAGCTTCCTCGTCTTTCGATGAAGCATATTCATAAAGCTGGTTCATTCTGTTTAAATGATAATTGTAAACGGTGTAAAGCTCTGTTCCTTTCTCAATGGTATCTTGAGTCAACCGAATTACCTCTATAGCTTTTAGTTCGTCCAATATCATATTATAAGTGGAAATTTTACACGATGTTTTAAAAACCTCATCGTCATTCCAACGCAAAAACTTCGTCTGTGAAATATACATATTTATATTGTAATTGAGCTTTGCGATTGTCGCTTCAATTGCACGTGTGTCCAGCTGACAAAAATCCTCACAATCTTTAACAGACTGCTCAATCTGACTGCACAGCAGTTCACACGAATTTTTTATTTCAGCGGCATAATTTGGAGGCATAATTATTAAATTTACGAGAAGTGCGATTATAATGCCGATA
>DHNU01000048.1:0-6811 GCA_002407645.1 Ruminococcaceae bacterium UBA5408 | reverse complement strand
GCAAGTGTAGCTGCTCCATTTAGTTTAAACAAATGGCAAAGGTATAGTGTAATTATAATCCCCACTCCGCAAAATCCCGCATTGCCGGGAGAAACCAAAGCTAAACCGTAACCAATCGCAGTACCGATAAGCAAACCGAAAAGTTTGTTTCTGCCTGATTTAACCGAAGCATCTATTGATTTACCCATCGTCATAACTGCCGCAACAACTATAAAAAAAGGCTGATTCAAATTAAAAAAATCCGATATAACAACACATATAGTTGCGGCAATTCCCGTTTTAACGATTCTAAATCCAAGCCTGTGATTGGTCTTGAAAAAATTTGAAAACCAACTCATTTAGCACCTCATGCTGCAAGCAACAATATCATATATTTGCTTTGGACTTTCAACAATATATTTAGCATTATTTTCCTTTAATTCTTTTTCATCTCGAAATCCCCATAAAACACCAACAGTATCCATCCCTGCGGCGGCACCCGTTTTCATGTCTGTATTTGTGTCCCCGATATAAAGACAGTTTTCGGGCTTTACATTAAGTTCTTCAGCAATTAAAAGAGCCCCCTGCGGCGAAGGTTTGCGTGCAACATTCTTTCGCTGTCCGTAATAAACATCAAAACTGCCGGACTCAAAAAGAGAATCAATTATTTCAGAAGTGCAATTATGGGGCTTGTTTGAAAGTACAGCTGTTTTTATCCCAATACTCTTAAGTTCTTTAACCGTTTCTTTTATACCGCTGTAATCCTTCACAATATAAGTAGGATTGCTTTCATACAGTTTATCATAAATATTCCTTAGTTTATTTATATCTTCTTCTAAATACCCTCCTTTTCCGCAAACAGTATCAAGCATATTGTGCATAAGCCTGTTTGCACCGTTTCCTACCAAATACTTGTATTTTGAAACTTCAATACTTTGATAACCACATTCAATAAGCGCGCTATTTGCAAAATATGCTATGGATTCAAGCGTATTCGCAAGTGTTCCGTCTAAATCAAAAATGCATGCTTTATACAAATTATCACCCTATCATAAAAATAAAAATATCCATATTATAATAAACATTTTTACGGTATTTTGCAAGTTTTTTATGACTGAGCGTTCCTATTGTGAAAATAAGTATTAAAAATTCACTATACGACGACAAATTTTAAGCATTACGTTGCAAATATATGGAATATCAAAAACTTTCCATAATATATTCTATATATACTTAACTAAACTATACCTTGTAAAACGTAAAACATTTTAAATCTATTTTAAAATATATACAATTAAAAATTGGATGCCGGTGAAAATACCGGCATCCCTTTGTATGTATCAATTTCGTATTAATGCTGCATTGCCAGTTTAGCAATCTTTTGCTGTTTTTTACTTGTAGGACAAATATTATAAATTGTTCCGTCTTTTGAAACCATCGAAATCGGAACTTTTGGCAACAGCCTATGAATAATTTGAACAAATCCATTGACCGGTGCTTCTGCCATACCTGTTACGATATTTACAGCACCGATTTGTTTTATAAAGCCCACCGCCAACAACGCCGCATCATCATTAAAGTACACGGTCATTTCAGCCTGCGCATTACGTGCAGTTTGGCGCAAATACTCGAGTTCCTCACAGTTTGTTTCAAAGCCTGCCGAGGTTGGCTGTACACATAGCACGTGCAAAGATGTTGAACATTTTTCAGCAATTTCTTTCCCTGCACGTATTAATCTATCGCAATCACGCTGACCCGTAACACATACAAGGGTGGTTTGCCTATTTTTCAAATCTCTGCCTCCTTTCAAAATCATTTTTACCAGCCAATACATAGTATAAATGATTCAAAAATAGTTGTGGTAACAGACAGTGTATAAATTATTAACAAATTGTTAAATAAAAAGTCGACACTTTTTGTATGATTTCCTAACTCTGTGAACATTATAACATGGTTTGTCCCACTTTTCAATAAAATAATAAAATAAAAAGGCCTCAAAAGAAAAATCCTTTCGAAGCCTTTGTTCGCCCCTAAACGGTTATAAATTCGGGGGCGCGCTTATTTAATTACAGAAAGAGGGTCAATCAATTTATTATTCTTTTTCATTTCCAAATGCAAATGGGGGGCGTCTTCACATTCAAACGGAATATCTCCAATTGTTCCAACTTTTTGGCCCTGTTTGACTTCATCGTTTTTCTTAACGCTTACATCATTCAGTCCGCAGTAATAAGTTTCTATGTCACCGTGTAACATAACTACAGTGTTCCCATACAAGTCATCTTTATAAATATCTTTGACTTTTCCGTCTGTTACAGCTTTAACGGTATCACCTTTTTTGGCGCCGAAATCAGTCCCATCATGTGAGCGCCAATCCTGCATTGTTTTAGAAAAAATCAAATTTTTCCCGCTGAATTTTTGTGTTACCGCTTTATCTACAGGGCTGATAAATTTTAGCGGTGCAGCCGCCGTTTGTTTTACCGGCTGTTTTTGGGAAGGTTTTGCCGGCACCTTGGAAGTTTGTTCCTTGGTTGAAATTTTTGGGGAGGATTCAGTTTTAGTTGTACTGTTCTCGCCGGCAATAACCTTAATCCCGCTTACTGTTTCATTTGTTTCTTTGGCAGTCTGACTGCTTGTAACATTTTCTTCAGGTTCAGCATAATTAACAACGCTGTCATAGGTAGTCCATGCCGCAACGCCTATTGCAATTAAACATACACCAAGTGCAATATAAAATCCTTTGGAGTTATTTTTTTTGGGTTTATTGTTTACTAAATGTAAATTACTCATTCGTTGCACCTCCGAATATATTTTTGCCATAAAATCCTCGTTATATTCGGATATACGTATTTTTATTTATAAAAAAGCGATTTTTATAATTTTTAGACAATTAATCTGATTTTCATAATTAAAAACAAAAGATTTATAAATTAAATATTTTTTAAGCGTAACTAAAGAATCAATGATATTGAAAAACGAACGGTATTTTAACAAATAAGTGATTAATTATAATATTGACCAAACTCACCGATTTATATATCAATTAGATAAATATGTGTAAAAAATCAGATTGTGAGTAAAGACTCAAATTTTAAAAGAAATCCTAAAAATACAGAAAGAAAAAAGGCTCAGTCCTTTAAGACTGAGTCCTTTTTCATTAGCTTGAGGGGTATATTGAGGAGGGTAGAACATGCATCAAGTAATGGTGCGGCTCCATATCCTTGATTACAAATATATTATATCTTCAATACATAAATCAGTTGTTACACAGCTATGAATATCCTATGAATTTTTGATTTCTTCAAACATTTGTTTTAATCTAATCCTATTTATGTTATAATATAAATACGATTTAAATTGTTGTTTGGGGGCTGTGTAAAATGTTAACGCAAAGCCAGCAAAAAGTATATGATTACCTTAAATCCAGAGCTGAAACAGGACTTCCTCCAACAGTTAGGGAAATTTGCAGTGCAACAGGGTTAAAATCCACTTCAAGTGTACATGCCCATTTAAAAACATTGGAACGTCTCGGCTACATTACAAGGGACGCAGGGCTTAACAGAGCCATACACATTGCAGGTGAACAAAAAGCAATCCAAGTTCCCATTGTTGGAAAAGTAGCAGCAGGACAGCCTATTTTAGCAGTAGAAGATATTGAGGGATACATACCCTTCTGTCCCAAATATGAATGCAATAACGATTTTTTTGCTCTTAATGTCAGCGGTCAGAGCATGAAAAATGCCGGAATTTTAGACGGTGACATTGTAGTCGCCGAAAAAACGCCGACTGCTTATGACGGAGAGATTGTCGTAGCATTAATCGAGGACGAAGCTACAGTAAAACGTCTATACCGCGAAAAAGACGGCATTCGCTTACAGCCGGAAAATCCTGATTTTAAACCAATATTTACAACCGATGTTTCTGTCTTGGGAAAAGTAGTCGCAGTTTTCCGCTATTATTAATAAATTAAAGTAAGGCATGGAAGTAAAGTTCCATGCCTTGTTTTTTGCTAAATAATTATAAGCTATTCATATATTTATTTAATTTATCAACAAACATTCCTACATGGCAGCCATCCACTAAAGCATGATTCGCTTGAACAGAAAAAGGAAGCAGCACTTTACCGTTATCACTATAATATTTTCCCCATGATACTCGTGGTATAGAATCTTCTTTTTTTAACTCAATAGGGTGTGTAAGCTGCGTAAAAGAAAACCAAGGAGTACAAGTGTAATATATCAAATCTTCTCTCTCGTCATTATCATTTTCAAACAGTCCCTTTTGCTTCAAAGATTTATACTTCGCATTGCTTGAAAATTCAACAATATCGTCTGTCATATTCAAAGTAACTATTTTAAATAAATCACTGTTTTTGTCGATGTCTGTGAAAGACGGATGTACTCTATCATATATGATTACTTTTCCATCATGTATTCGATATCTAAAATTTTCAATCTGATTTAAAACAGCAGTACAGGCAAAACACATGGAGTAATAAAAGGATATGTGATTTTCCTTAACAAATTTTAAAAAATTGCTTATTTCAATATTCATTGAAACATTGAAGTGAGGATAGTCCATTTTATAAAAATGCTCAAAATGCTTTTTTCTTGGCCATGTGTCCATATTTACATATATCAAACCAATACCCCCTGTTTTAAAATTTTAAGTTTACCTCTTTATAAAATACGTGGAAGTAATTTAGTAATTAATTTAGCTGTTTTGTATGCAGAGGACACAACAAACTGAGTAAAATCGATATCTGCGTGTTCATTGGCGTTGTCGGATATAGCCCTTATTACAACAAAGTCCACATGATTGATATAACAAACCTGCGCTATGCTTGCACCCTCCATTTCACAAGCAGATGCGCCAAAATCTTTTGCAATTGTATTAAGTTTTTCCGCATTGCCGATAAACTGGTCACCTGTTGCAATAATTCCTATATGTACACCTTGTCCGTATATTTCCGAAGCCGTTTTCGAAACTAAATTGACTAAATAATCGGATGCCGGTATAGTTACGATATTAAGTCCGCTTATTAATCCTTTTTCGTCACCAAGTGAAGTTGTATCCATATCATGCTGAACCAAACCTTTTGATATTACTATATCTCCGATATGTATTTCACTGCCGATACCACCCGCTACACCGACATTTATTACTTTATCGGTATTATATCTTAAAATCATTGTTTGAGCGCAGACTGCCGCCGCTACTTTTCCTACACCGCATTGTGCAACAACACAGTCAACACCCTGTATTTTACCTATATGATAATCTATAGAACTAATTGTTTCGACGGTTTCATTTGTCATAACAGAAACCAATTTTTCGACTTCAACCGCCATTGCGCCTATAATACCAATCATGCACAGCACCCCAAATTTTAAATTATTTTAATATTAAGTATAAAACAAAAAATCGAATTAAAGCAAACAATACGACAGCATATAATGGGTGAAATTACAGTTTACTTGTAGAGTAATCTTGAAATTCTGCCTTTTAATGCAAAAGTTTCCAAATAACCGGTATCTTCTTAAGCAATGCTCCTGCAAAGGAAAACAGCATTACAACAACTATGGATTTTACCGCATTCACTAAAACCCCTGTATGTGTACGAAAGTATGGATAATACCGCATCAGTACTGCATAACCGAAAATCCAGTGCATATAGTAAACGTTAAGTGTATTCTTTCCGACCATTACAAGCATTTTTAATTTAGACTTGGATTTTTCAAAAAAACTGTTTGGAATTTTGGCTGCTAAAATGAAAATACAGCTTGTCATAATTAAAGTAGGGGTTGAAGCATAACCACCGAAAACGCCGTCCCATGTTGCATTTTCAGCCTTAGACTCTATATACCATTTACCCAAGAGTAAAAACGCTGCGATAATAAAACAAATAATCAGTTTATATGTTTTAATATTTTTCAGTGTGTCTATATTTTTATGTATTAGACCGCCTAAAATAAAATATAGAAGTAATGCCCCAACTATCGAACGAAACGGGTTTAACATTTTAATATTTAAAAAATTAATATTAGATATTATAGGTACTGATTTAGATATGGTACTTAAATCATTAAATAAAAAGCAGATTGTGAACAGCACTAATAATGAATACAAAAACAAAGTTTCAACATTTCTTTGATAATTCAGTTGGTCAAAAGCATGCTTTATAAACGGATATATAAAATACACACAAAGCAGCGAAGGAATAAACCATAAATGAGCCAAATCGATGCCATTTATATCTGACCACAAAAAAACAGCGTTAAATAAATTAGACTTACCGATATTAGATAAATCAATATCTTTTATATCGGCTAATAAAACTATAGTAAGGAACCGCCAAAAATAATATTGCAACAATATGACTGCGCTTTTTTTTATAAATCCCTTAATTTTTAAAGTTTTATTCAGAAGCAATGATCCGTTTACCATAAAGAACAACGGAATACAAATGCTGTTTATATTAAATAATAGTCTTGTTACTAATATCTTATTTGAAACACCGTCAATATAATCCAAATTACCTAAAAAGGCAAAATGATATGAACATACACAAAAAGTGGCTATAAGTTTTAATAAGTCTAAATAATAAAATCTTTTAGCCTTCTGTACCGGCATTTTCCACACCCTTTAAAAATTGTATATTGAATTAAGTTTAGCAGAAATTCAACACAAAAAGCAATTTCTAAAGGAAATCTAATAAATAATTTACAATTTATCCTATTTATATTAATAGTTTCTTAATATACAATTAATTATATAAACATATATAATATCGTAACTTCAAAAGATTTAGCAATCGCATTTTACATATATTCTC
>DHNU01000021.1:15133-16597 GCA_002407645.1 Ruminococcaceae bacterium UBA5408 | reverse complement strand
TCCAAACCGATATGGTTATGGGTAAAGTATTGTCGGTGGACGAGCTTTTTGAAATGGGCTATGAGGCGATATTTATCGGTACAGGTGCCGGTTTACCAAACTTTATGAATATTCCGGGTGAAAGCTTGGTTGGTACTTTTTCGGCAAATGAATTTTTAACAAGAGTTAATTTAATGAAAGCATACCGTGAAGAATATGATACTCCTATTATAGATTTTAAAAACGTTGCTGTAATCGGCGGAGGAAACGTTGCCATGGATGCCGCAAGAACAGCAAAGCGTTTAGGTGCAGAAAATGTCTATATAATTTACAGACGTGCTGAGGAGCAAATGCCTGCACGTAAAGAAGAAATACATCATGCAAAAGAAGAAGGAATTAATTTTAATCTTCTTCGTAACCCTGTAGCCATTCACGGTGATGAAAACGGCAGGGTAAAGTCAATTGAATGCGTAGAGATGGAACTCGGCGAACCGGATGCATCGGGAAGACAAAGGCCTATTCCCAAAAAAGATTCAAATTTTGAGATTAAGGTTGACTGCGTTGTTGTTGCTATCGGTAATTCACCTAACCCGTTAATCCGCTCAACCACAGAAGGACTTGAGGCAAACAGACGCGGATGTATAGTTGTAGATGATAAAACTATGGCTACAACTCGCGAAGGTGTTTATGCAGCAGGTGACGCAGTAAGCGGTGCCGCAACTGTTATTTTGGCAATGGGCGGCGGAAAAGAAGCGGCTCGCGCAATTGACGATTATATAAAATCTAAAAATTCCAAGTAATAACATAAAAAAACCGTCGTTTTATACGGCGGTTTTTCTTTATGCCTTTTTTCAAAACTGTTACAAATTCGCTGCAATAAAAGGTAATTATTTAAAGAGATAATCAAATAATCGGATAAGTCATCTTCTTGTCTTTTTTATCATATTATTATTGGGATGCAAAATTTTCAGGAGGGATAATGATGAATGACTTTAGTGGGAAAGATTATAATGAAAAGCAAAAAATCATTGAAAAAAATAATAAGAAGAAAGCACGAATAATGAGCACAAGGCTTTTAACGGTGATTCAGATAACAGTTTGTTCTATTGTTTTAGTGGCCGCAGTATGTATAAGATTTTTTACTACAAATACTTATGCAACAATAAAGAACTGGTATTTTGAAAATGTAAATAATTCAGTAATTGCTGATGAAGACATTGAAAATGTAAAACATTCCGTAGTAGAGCTGTTTTCATCAGGCGCAGATTTGTTTTCCGGTGACAGTGTAAAAGTAAAGTCAGGGACTCCCGCGGAGAATACTCAATCAAAAGCTTCATCATCAGCACAAACTCAGTCAAATATACAGCAGGTTGTGCATTAGTGGTATTAATAAAAGATGACATTTACAATAAAAAACTGCAAAATAACAGTAAGCTTTTTATTTTTGGCTGTACTTGCAATATTTTTACTGTGTAATGATAATAA
>DHNU01000021.1:4857-14773 GCA_002407645.1 Ruminococcaceae bacterium UBA5408 | reverse complement strand
GCGCTTGGCATTTTTAATCTTCTTCCAATTGAACCGTTGGACGGAGGTCAGGCTCTTTATTCTTTACTGTGTATTCGTTTCAGTTCTGAAAAATCTGCAAAAATTGTTTCTGTTGTCTCGTTTATTGTACTTATTCCAATTGCGGTTTTGGGATTTATTATTCTTTTTAAACTTCCGGGAAATTTTTCACTGCTTATATTATGTGTATATCTCATGTTTCTTCTCATATTCAAAAACGGAAGATATTATTGATTTGCAATATCAAACAAGGGGAAGTATAATAACACATATATGTATTTCGGAGGAATTAAATGATTAACAATAGAATTGAAAAATTGCTTTCTAATGTACAAAAACCCGGACGATATGTAGGCGGGGAAATAAATAGCATAATAAAACAGAAAGATGAAGTTGATGTACGCTTTGCATTTTGTTTCCCTGACATTTACGAAGTTGGAATGTCACATCTTGGAATGAAAATCCTTTACAGCCAGCTTAATCAAGTGCCGTTTATTTGGTGTGAACGTGTATTTGCGCCTTGGGTGGATATGGAAGAACAAATGAGACAAAATGATGTTCCGCTCTACGCGCTTGAAAGCGGAGACAGCATTGCAGATTTTGATATTATAGGATTTACTCTTCAATATGAATTGAGTTTTACCAATATACTTAATATGCTTGATTTAGCAGGTATACCTTTGAAATCAAAAGATCGACATTCTCTTTCTCAACTTGTTGTAGCGGGAGGCCCCTGTACCTGCAATTCTGAACCTTTAGCCGATTTTATTGACTTGTTCTTTATCGGTGAAGGGGAAGAAGTTGATTTAGAGGTAATAGACTTATATAGAAAATATAAAAAAGAAAATCGTTCAAAACAGGAATTTTTAATTGAAGTTTCTAAAATTCAAGGTGTTTATGTTCCGTCATTATATGATGTAACGTATAATGAAGACAACACTATTAAATCGGTTACACCTAAGTGCGGAGCGCCTGCAACTGTAAAAAAACGTATTATGACGAATATTGATAATTCATATTATCCTGAAAAATTTGTAGTTCCTTTAATCGAAATTGTACATGATAGGGCTGTTGCCGAAGTTTTGCGCGGATGTATCCGAGGATGTCGTTTTTGTCAAGCGGGTTTTATTTATCGTCCGTTTAGAGAAAAATCAGTCGATGTTATAGACAGACAATGCCATGCACTGTGTGATAATACCGGCTATGATGAAATATCACTTTCTTCTTTGAGTACGAACGACTATTCAAAAATTGATGAACTTCTTGATAAGCTTTTATTGTGGACTAATAAAGAGAAAACGGGGATATCACTGCCGTCACTGAGGGTAGATAGTTTTTCTACCGAACTTATGAATAAGATAAAATCAGTGCGAAGAAGCGGACTTACATTTGCACCGGAAGCAGGTACACAGCGGTTAAGAGATGTTATTAATAAGAATGTATCCGAAGAAGATCTTTTAAAAACAGTAACAACAGCTTTTAAAGGCGGATGGACAACCATTAAGCTCTATTTTATGATTGGACTTCCTACAGAAACTTTGGAAGATATCGCCGGAATTGCAGAACTCGGACAGAAAGTCGTAGATACATTTTACAATAACCCGGACAAGCCGCGCGGAAAAAGTGTGAAGGTAACCGTAAGTGCATCTTCTTTTGTTCCAAAACCATTTACTCCGTTCCAGTGGGAACCGCAGGATACAATAGAAATGCTTCAGAAAAAGCAAAGACACTTAGTAAGTTCGGTAAAAACCAGGAAAATACAAGCCAATTGGCACGATGCCGATACAAGCTTTTTAGAAGCTGTATTTGCGCGCGGTGACCGTCGATTGTGTGATGTTCTGCTTGAAGCGCATAAAAGTGGATGCAAAATGGACGGCTGGCAAGCTTTTTTTTCACTTCCAAAGTGGATTGAAATATTTAAAAAGTGCAATGTAGATCCTGCATTTTACGCTAACAGAAGAAGAAGTTTCGATGAAATTCTTCCGTGGGATCATATTGATTACGGAATAAAAAAATCTTTTTTGATTAACGAATGTAAAAAAGCCTATGAAAACGTAACTACTCCCAATTGTCGTGAAAAATGTTCCTCATGTGGTGCAGCTTGTTTTAAGGGAGGAATATGCAGTGAAAAACGTTAGAATATGGTTTAGAAAAGTCGGATTAGCGAAATATATCTCCCATCTTGATTTAAATAGATGTATGCTCAGGGCTATTCATAAAGCTAAAATTTCTTTATGGTATACTCAAGGTTATAATCCACATCCATTTATTACTTTTGCACTTCCCCTGTCCCTTGGAATATGCGGGGAAAGAGAGAGTATGGATTTAAAACTTGAAGATGATGATATAACTAAAGAAGAAATCATTGAAAAATTAAACATGGCTCTACCGCATGATATAAAGGTGTTTGATGTTACCGAACCGGTAATGAAACCGGGTAAAATTGCCTATGCCTCTTTCATTATAAAAATAGATCCCGAAAATAAAAATGCTGATGAAATTGTTATTCAAATAGCTGAATTGTTTAAACAGGATTCTATTATTGTTTCAAAACATACAAAAAACGGATATATCGACATGGATATTAAGCCTTATTTAGATAAAACAGTAGTCACCAAAATAAAAGGTAAAATTGTTATAAGTACAATGATTCCCGCAGGAAGTACATTCAATATAAACCCCAATTTATTATGTGACAGTATCAACAAATATTTGAACCTAAATTTATTTACTGAAATAACAAGGATAAACATATATAACGAGTCTCTTGAAGAATTTAAATAAGTCGTAAATTAATATTGCACAATCTATTCTATTGTGTTATTATATATAGGCATTTGGAATCCGCTAAGTTCTTTTAGTGGGGTTCAATGCCCGGTTCTACCGTGACATTGAAGCGGACAGTCCTCTGCCGTAATAGGCAAGAATGTCTGAAAATTTAGGAGGAAAATTCCATGGACGCATTGAAATTAATTGCAGAAAATTCTGTAAAAAAAGAAATACCAGAGTTTGAAATCGGTGACACTGTCAAGGTCGACGTAAATATCAAAGAAGGCGACAGAGAAAGAATTCAGGTTTTCGAAGGAACAGTTATTGCTCGCAAGGGCAGCGGTGTTTCAGAAACATTTACAGTAAGACGCCTTTCTTATGGTGTAGGTATCGAAAGAGTGTTCCCAATTCATTCACCTAATGTTAAAGATGTTAAGATTGTTCGCAGGGGACGCGTTCGCAGGGCAAAACTCTACTATTTGCGTGATAGAGTTGGTAAAGCTGCTAAAGTTAAAGAACAGCTTAAGTAATCTGTCAAATAGTGATTTAAAGGGACATGTATGTGTCCCTTTTTTGCTATTATTATATTTTCTGAAGAAGGTGATAGTCTTTGGATCAGGATATTAATAAAAAAAATTCTGAAACGGAAGATGCTGTAAAAGCTGAAAAAAGTTCTTTTATTGTTAACTGCTATGAATGGATGGAAGCCTTAATACCCGCGCTTATTATTATTGTTACAATTTTTGCCGTAATGTTTAGAATAATAACTGTTAATGGCGATTCAATGCTTCCTAATTTAAAAAACGGATATAAAGTTCTTTTATCATGTATAGATAGAAATTTTTCAAGCGGCGATATTGTTGTTATAGATAAACAAGGAATAAAGCTTAATCAAGTTATTATTAAACGAGTAATTGCAACAGAAGGTCAAATCGTAGATATAAATAGCAGCGGTATGGTGTCTGTTAACGGAGTTGAAATTGACGAGTCAGATTATATTGAAAATGGTATAACAAAAAGCGACGGCTATGATTTGGAATTTCCGCAAACAGTTCCCGATGGGCATGTCTTTGTACTTGGGGACAATCGTAAAATTTCCGATGACAGCCGCTCAAGTGATGTTGGAATGGTTGACGAGCGTTATATTATAGGAAAATTTCAATTTGTACTAATGCCTATTGAAAAATAGGGAATCCTTTATATAAAGGGGATGCCTATATATTGAGTTATAAAATTTTACATAAATACAGCAATTATCATCAAATGAATAGACCTGACAAAAACTCACGAATAATTGTCAATGTTTACGAATGGGTGGAAGCTTTAATTACCTCATTGATAGCAGTTGTAATAGTATTTACATTTATATTTAGGGTAGTAAATGTCAGCGGCCCATCGATGCTCCCTACACTGAAATCAAATGACCGAGTAATACTTAACAGTATGTTTTATAAACCCCAAAACGGTGATGTTGTAGTAATAACGCACACTAATAAATTAAAAGAACCTATTATTAAGCGCATAATTGCACTTGAAAATCAAGTTGTAGATATCGACTTGAATAGTGGAACTGTAAAAGTTGACGGCGTTGAACTCGATGAATCAGAATATATCCAAAACGAAATTACAAATCAGCCGACAGATTATGAGTTTCCTTTAAAAGTCCCCAAAGGACATGTTTTTGTACTCGGGGACAATCGCCCTATATCATGTGACAGCCGCTACAGTGATGTGGGCATGATTGACGAAAAATATATTCTTGGAAAAGCGGAAATAATTGTATTTCAGTTTAACAGAATTGGAAAGATAAAATAAAAATTAAAATTTATAGAGGAATAAAATGAGTGAAGCACAAACAATTCAATGGTTTCCGGGTCATATGACCAAAACAAAAAGACAGATTGAAAAAAGTTTAAAATTAGTGGATGTGGTAGCAGAAATAATAGATGCAAGAATTCCGATAAGCAGCCGCAATCCAGTTTTAAGTAAAATCATTCAAAACAAGCCGCGTGTTATTTTAATGAATAAATGCGATGCTGCGGACCCGATACAGACTAAACGCTGGATTGAATACTATAAGGAAAAGGGCATACCAGCAATTGCAGTTGATTGTAAAACAGGGAAAGGCCTTAATGCGTTTATACCTCTTGTTAAAGACGTTTTAAGTGACCGCATAAAAGCTTGGAAAGCAAAAGGAATGGTATGTCGTCAAATACGTATCATGGTAGTAGGTATTCCAAATGTCGGAAAATCATCCTTGATTAACCGCCTTTGTAAAAACAGTAAGGCAAATGTTGAGGACAGACCGGGTGTAACCCGTTCTAATCAATGGTTTACTATTGGTAAAGGATTTGACCTTTTAGACACTCCCGGTGTTTTGTGGCCTAAATTTGAGGACAAAAATGTAGGAGAAAAGCTTGCTTTTACGGGAGCTGTAAAGGATGAAGTTGTGGATATGGAAGACCTTGCATCACGACTTCTTGAAGTTCTTTGCAAAAACTATGAAAATGCCGTGAAAAAAAGATATAAACTGGAAGACACCGATATTTCCGAGCTAAAAGGATATGAAGCTTTACAACTTATAGGCAAAAAGCGCGGAATGCTTGTTCCGGGAGGAGAAATTGATACCGAAAGGGCATCTATAATGGTATTGGATGAATTCAGAAGTGCTAAAATTGGCAGGATAACTTTAGAACAGGTTGGTAAATAATATGGATTGGTTTGCCTACGAAAAAAAAGCACGAGAGAATGGATATAAGACAATTTGCGGTATTGATGAAGCAGGGCGTGGCCCGCTGGCAGGTCCGGTTTTTGCCGCTGCTGTTATTTTGCCTGAAAATATAATAATTGAAGGACTTAATGATTCAAAAAAGTTAAGTGAAAAAAAGCGGGAAAAATTATTTGATATTATAAAAGAGCAGGCAGTAAGCTATTCCATAGGCTTTGCAACAGAAGAGGAGATTGACGATATTAATATACTCCAAGCTACTTTTTTAGCAATGAAAAGAGCGTTTGACGGCCTTGAAGTAAAACCGGACTTTGCGCTGGTTGACGGAAACAGAAAACCGACACTTGACGCTGAAACCATGACTGTTGTAAAAGGAGATGCCAATTCGGCAAGTATTGCCGCCGCTTCAATATTAGCTAAAGTAAGCCGTGACAGGCTCATGTATAAAATAGATAAAATATACCCAGTTTACCAGTTTGCAAAACATAAGGGTTACGGAACTAAACTGCATAGGGAATTACTTAATGAATACGGTCCGTGCCCTGTACATAGAAAGATGTTTTTAAAGAAAATACTCGGAGATGTCAAATGAAAAATGCTTATGGTAAATTAGGAGAAGAATATGCCGCTGAAATTCTAATTAAAAAGGGTTATAAAATTATTGCTCGAAACTACCATTCGCGTTTCGGTGAGATTGATATAATTGCAGAAAATAATAATTACATAGTTTTTGTTGAAGTAAAGACACGTGAAAAAAATTATTCTGTAAGTCCATTGGAAGCCGTTACAGCCGGGAAACAAAATAAAATAATCAAAACTGCGCTTTTATATTTGCAAAAAAATGAAACTTCTTTACAGCCTCGATTTGACGTTATTGGAATTATAACCGAAGCGAAGAATTTCAAAGTTATTTCTGTAGAGCATATCGAAAATGCTTTTAATTGAGGTGAAATGATTGAAATATTTTGATTTGCACTGTGATACAATTACAGATTGCTATACTGACAATAAAGCGTTGTACGACAGCGATTTACATATATCTTTAGTTCGTGGCAAGAAATACTCCCCATGGTTTCAATGTTTTGCAGTTTGGATTCCCGATGAAATAAGAGGGAAAAGTGCGGTAAATTACTTTGATGCGGTTACAAAAAAATTAAAATCGGAAATAGAAGTTAACTCGGATAAAGTTATACTGTGCAAAAGCTCTAAAGATTTTGAAAAGGCACAAAAACAAAATAAGATTGGTGCAATTTTAACAGTAGAAGGTTCCGCTGCATTGGGCGGAGACATAGCAAATTTAAAATATATGGCGGACTGTGGCGTAAGAATGATAACATTAACGTGGAATTCGTCTTGTGAAATAGGTGACGGAGTTTGCGTTAAATCTCCCAAAGGACTTACAAGTTTCGGAAAAAATGCAGTGGCTGAAATGGAAAAGTTGGGAATAGTTATTGATGTTTCGCATGCAAGTGATATACTGTTTAATGATGTTGTAAACTATACAACCAAACCATTCATAGCGTCTCATTCAAATTCACGGACAATATGTAATCATAATCGTAACATAACTGATGAACAGTTTAATATAATAAATAAGCGCGGTGGACTCGTTGGAATTACTTTTGCACCTGAATTTTTAAACACTAACAGCGATAAAGCAAATATTGATGATATTATTAAACATATAGAATACTTCCTTTCACTTGGCGGCGAAAAATGTCTGGCATTGGGAAGTGATTTTGACGGAGCAAGTTTACCTAATGGAATAAAAGGGATAGAATCCGTTGAAGATATTGCTGAGCATATGCTGCGCCGCAATTACAGTGAAACTTTAGTTAAATCCATCTTATTTGATAATGCATTCAATTTTTTTGTTTCTCTTTGATAAAAAGTATGTTATTATAAAAACAAGTAATAAGTGAAGGGAGAATAACCTTGAACTATAAATCTACAAGAAACCGTCAAATCAGCGTTTCGTCATCTAATGCGATTGCACAGGGAATCAGCAGTGACGGCGGACTATTTGTTCCACAAAGCTTTCCACATTTTTCATATGCTGATTTATCGGAAATGCAGCACTTGAGCTATACAGACCGTGCGGCCCGTATTTTACAGCCGTTCCTCACTGATTTTACTAAAGAGGAAATCAATGAATGTGTTACTGCAGCATATACAGGCGGTAAATTTGAAAAAAATATTCCTGCGCCGCTGACATATTTGCAAAACGGTAATATAAATATAAATATGCTTGAACTTTGGCACGGGCCTACCTGTGCTTTTAAAGATATGGCACTTCAAATTTTGCCTCACCTTTTAACAAAATCACTTAAAAAAATTCATTCTTCTAAAACAGCTTTAATTTTAGTTGCTACTTCCGGAGATACCGGAAAAGCTGCACTTGAGGGTTTTAAAAATGTGAATGGAACCAAAATTCAAGTGTTTTATCCTGAAAATGGCGTAAGTCCTATGCAGAAACGCCAAATGAACACTCAAGAAGGAAACAATGTTTCTGTTTGTGCTATTGAAGGAAATTTTGATGATGCTCAAACAGGAGTAAAAAAGATTTTCACAGATTCTAAAATTAAAGAATTATTAGCAAAAAACAATATTATGTTCTCCAGTGCTAACTCTATAAACTGGGGAAGGCTTTTACCTCAAATTGTGTATTATTTCTCAGCATACTGTGATTTAATGGCAAAAGGTGAAATAGATTATGAGGGTGAAAAAGTTAATATAATTGTTCCGACAGGCAATTTCGGTAATATCCTTGCAGCATATTATGCTAAAAAAATGGGATTGCCGGTTAACAAATTCATTTGTGCATCAAATGCAAATAATGTGCTGACGGAATTTTTAAATACGGGGCTGTATAATCGATGCAGGACATTTCACACAACAATTTCGCCTTCGATGGATATCTTAGTATCCAGTAATCTTGAGCGTCTTCTCTTTGACGTTACAAACGGCGACACTGACAAAGTTTCCAAATGGATGAACGAGCTTTCATCAGCAGGAAAATATCAAGTCGATGAAGATATTCTTAACAAACTCCATGAGTATTTTTATGCAGGTTTCTGCGATGATGCTGCTACAAAGGCAACAATTAAAGAAATGTATAATACTGAGAACTATTTATGTGATACACATACCGCAGTTGCGGTAAATGTGTACAAGCAATATGTAAGCGATACCGGAGACAACGAAACACCTGCAATTATTGTTTCTACAGCAAGCCCATATAAATTTGCAAATAGTGTGTTGAGTGCTGTTTCTGAAAACTATGATAATGAAGGTTCCGAATTTGCAAAAGTAAAGGAGCTGTCTGCAATTACGGGCACATCTGTACCGAAACAGATTGCAGAATTAGAAGAAAAAACCATTAGGTTTAATAACATTTGTAAAAAAGATAAAATGGAAGAAGTCGCTCTAAATGCGGCTCAAATAAAGTACGATAGCTAAGAGAGGATCTTATGTCGTTATTTGCTATTGCGGACTTACACCTGTCGCTCGGATGCGATAAGCCTATGGATGTTTTTGAAGGTTGGCAGGATTATACAAATCGCCTTGAAAAAAATTGGAAGGCTGTCGTTAACGAAAAAGACACGGTAGTAATTGCCGGGGACATATCTTGGGCAATGAAGCTTGATGAAGCCGTTAAAGATTTTGATTTTATAAACTCTTTACCCGGTTATAAGCTTATTTTAAAGGGAAACCACGATTATTGGTGGTCAACTCAAAAAAAGATTGCTGAATTTTTAAATAAAAACAGTTTTAATTCAATTGGAATAATTCATAATAATTCATATATAGTAGAAAACATCGCTGTTTGCGGTACTCGCGGATGGCTTTACAACTCTCAATCTGAAGAAGATAAAAAAATCGTAAACCGAGAAGTTGGCCGTCTTAATGCGTCTATTGACGACGGTATAAAAAAAGGCGGAAAACCTATTGCATTTTTGCATTATCCCCCTGTTTATGACGGAAGCGAGTGCAAAGAAATTCTCGCGGTTCTAAAAGCAAGGGGTATTGATAAATGCTATTTTGGTCATATACACGGCAGTGAAGCTGCTAAAAAAGCAGTCACAGGGGAATACGAAGGAATTAAAATGAAGCTTATATCTTGTGACTACTTAAAATTTTTGCCGATATTAGTGCAATGAACAATTTTTGAATATTTTATCTTATATATAGAATATTTATATTTCATGTGCTATAATAACTTAGATAATTTGCAATTTGCAGGAGGAAGTAATAATGAGTTTAAAATCGTCTAATAAGGTTGATACCAACCGTTATCAGCTTGAAGTTGAGGTTGATGCCCAAACATTCGAAAAGGCAGTTGACCACGCTTATCATAAGGAAAATAAAAAGATAGTTATTCCTGGTTTTCGTAAAGGTAAA
>DHNU01000021.1:0-4565 GCA_002407645.1 Ruminococcaceae bacterium UBA5408 | reverse complement strand
GTTTCCGCCGGCAAAGATGGTGTTGTGTTTAAAGCAACTGTAACAACAAAACCTGAAGTTGAAATTGATGGTTACAAAGGCATTGAAGCTACAAAAAGGCCTGTTGAAGTATCTGAGGATGACATCAATGCTGAAATTAAAAAGGTTCAAGAACGCAATTCCAGAATGGTTACTGTAGAAGACAGAGAAGCACAAAACGGAGATATTGCTGTTATTGATTTTGAGGGCTTTGTTGATGATGTTCCATTTGAAGGCGGTAAAGCTGAAAACTACAGCTTAAGTCTTGGCGCCGGACAATTCATTCCGGGATTTGAAGATCAAGTTATCGGACATAAAACCGGTGATGAATTTGATATAAATGTAAAATTCCCAGAGGACTATCAGGCCGCAGATTTAGCAAATAAAGATGCTGTATTTAAAATTAAATTACATGAAATCAAGATGAAAGAGTTACCGGAAGTCGACGATGATTTCGTTAAAGATGTAAGTGAATTTGATAGTCTTGATAAATACAAGGAAGATATTAAAGATAAACTTACTAAGGCAAGAGAAAATCAAGCTCAAGATGAAGTTGAAAATCAATTAATTGACAAACTTGTAGAAAACCTGAAAGCGGAAATTCCACAGGCAATGTTTGAAATTAGAATTGATGAGGATATTCGTGAGTTTGCTTACCGTTTACAGTCTCAAGGACTTAACATTGAAACATATATGAAATATACAGGAATGGATCAAGAAAAGATTCGCAAACAATTTCAGCCTCAGGCTGAACGTCAGGTAAAGGTTCGCCTTGCACTTGAAAAAATTGCAGAACTTGAAAATATTCATCCTTCTGACGAAGATGTTGAAAAAGAATTTGAAAAATTAGCTGAAAATTACCAAATGGAAGTTGACAAAGTTAAAACATTTATTCCTAAAGAGGAACTTGCTAAAGATATTGCAGTACAAAAATCAATTGATTTGGTACGCGAAAATGCTGTTATTACAGAAGGCAAGAAAGACGCTGAATAAGAAAAGCAAATCCTGCCAATTATTCATTTACTGTTTACTTTTATTGGAGGTTAGACAAAAATGAGTTTAGTTCCATACGTCATTGAACAAACAAATCGTGGTGAAAGATCATATGATATATATTCCCGTTTGCTTAATGACAGAATTATTATGCTTACCGAGGAGGTAAACGATACAACTGCGAGTTTAGTGGTTGCGCAGCTTTTATATCTTGAGGGTCAAGACCCTGCTAAAGATATAAGCCTATATATTAACAGCCCTGGCGGTTCTGTAACTGCAGGAATGGCAATTTATGATACAATGCAGTATATCAAATGCGATGTTTCTACAATATGTATGGGAATGGCTGCCAGTATGGGTGCATTTTTACTGGCGGCCGGTGCTAAAGGTAAGAGATACGCCCTCCCAAGCAGTGACATAATGATTCATCAGCCGAGCGGCGGCGCCAAAGGGCAGGCAACCGATGTTATGATTCATGCAGGTCATATAATTGCTACCAAAAAGAAGCTGAACGAAATTCTCGCTGAAAAAACAGGTCAGCCTCTCGAAGTAATCGAAAGAGATACCGAGCGAGATAACTTTATGACAGCTGAAGCTGCCGCAAAGTACGGTTTGATAGATAAGGTAATCTATAAGCGATAATTTGAGGTTGGTGATAATAGATGTCTATCGATGATACAAAGGATCGTGGAATAAGCTGTTCATTTTGTGGTAAATCACAAAATGAAGCAAGGCGGCTGATTGCCGGACCCGGTGTTTATATTTGTGATGAGTGTATAGAGCTTTGCATGTCGATTCTCGATGATGAAAAGAACTTATCCAATCGTAAGTCGGGATATAATGAATCCGTATCTGAACTTTTAAAACCGCAGGAAATTAAAAAAAAGCTTGATGAATATGTAATTGGACAGGAAAATGCTAAAGTTGCACTTTCTGTTGCAGTATATAATCATTATAAACGTATTTTTTATGGAAAAGATGATGTTGAGCTTACAAAAAGTAATATTTTGTTACTTGGGCCAACCGGTGTGGGTAAGACACTGATTGCACAGACTCTTGCCAAAATATTGGATGTTCCATTTGCTATTGCTGACGCCACTACTCTTACAGAAGCGGGTTATGTCGGTGAAGATGTCGAAAACATTCTTCTTCGTTTAATACAGGCGGCTGATTTCGACATTGAAAAGGCAGAACGCGGGATTATTTATATTGATGAAATTGATAAAATAGCCCGTAAATCCGAAAATCCTTCAATTACAAGAGATGTGAGCGGTGAAGGTGTACAACAAGCTCTTTTGAAGATTTTGGAGGGTACTGTTTCCAATGTTCCTCCTCAAGGGGGAAGGAAACACCCGCAGCAGGAATTTTTGCAAATAGATACTTCTAATATTTTATTTATCTGCGGCGGAGCTTTTGATGGTTTAAACAAAATTATTGAAAAGAGAACAGCCTCATCTTCTATGGGCTTTGGGGCACAAGTTAGAAGTAAAGCAGAACTTGATTCAACTTCATGGATGAGAAATACTGTTCCACATGATTTAGTAAAATATGGCCTTATTCCTGAGCTGGTTGGTCGTCTTCCAGTTATTGCATCTCTTGATGCATTGAATGAGGATGCTTTGGTTAGAATATTAACCGAGCCGAAAAACTGCTTAATAAGTCAGTACAAAAAATTGTTTCAACTTGATAAAGTTGAACTTGAATTTACACACGATGCACTGAAAGCAATTGCAAAAAAGACCATTGAACGTCGTACCGGCGCAAGGGGTCTAAGGTCTATCATGGAGGACTTGTTAAAGAATCTCATGTACAAGGTTCCGTCTGACTATACCATTGAAAAAGTAACTGTTACTGATGATATGGTTAATAATAATGCAGAATCGGAGATTGTATACAACCCGGATCGCAAGCCGGTAAAGATAAAGATAACAACTCCAAGAAAGCGTGGACGTAAAGACACCGCGTAATAATTATTTAAATCTTGGCTGTTGCACGTGGTAGACTAATTACTATCCACTTGCAACAGCCTTTTCTGCTAAGGAGCATGCTATGAATACAAATCATGAACTAATGGAAACAGAAAATATTACTATCCCTGTGTTAGCATTACGGGGACTGGTTATTTTTCCGGGTATGATGCTGCAATTTGATGTCGGCAGAAAAAAATCCATTTTGGCACTCACTAAAGCAATGGACGAAAATCAGGAAATTTTTCTTGTTGCACAAAAGGATTTAAATGACAATGAACCTACGGGGGATGATCTTTACCGTATGGGCATTGTTGCTAAAATAAAACAAGTTATTCGCCACTCTGATGATGGAATAAGACTTTTTGCCGAAGGTATGTACAGAGCTGAAATATCTTCTATTATAAATGAAAATCCATTTATTTTAGCAAATGTCTGTCCGGCAAAATCTAAGTCATATACAGAAACACATAAAACGCAGGCTCTTATCCGTTTTACACAAACATTGTTTGAAGAATACATTCGAAATTACAGCCGTATTCCTCCTGATATAATAATAGGCGTAGTTCAGAAAAAGAACTGTGGAGAATTGGCTGATTATATTACATCCAATATTATGCTTGATTATGAAGAAAAGCAAATAATACTCGAAGAGCTACACCCCGTAAAAAGGCTTGAAAAGCTTATTGACATTTTGAAAAATGAAATACAGGTTCTTTCTTTAGAAAGCAAAATAACTGAAAAAGCACGCGAACAAATAGACCAAAATCAACGAGAATATTATTTGCGTGAACAGATGAAAGCTATAGCAAGTGAATTGGGGGACGATGATAATCCTCAATCGGAAGCAGAAGAGCTTCGTGAACGTATTGCTAAGATGAAACTACCAAAACTTCAAAATGACAAACTTTTAAAAGAATGCGATCGACTTTGTAAAATGCCGTATGGTTCACATGAAGCAAGCGTAATATTAAGTTATGTTGAAACATGTTTGGATTTACCATGGCATAAATCAAGCAAAGAACATATAGATTTGAAAAAAGCAGAAAGAATTCTTGACCGAGATCACTATGGCCTTACTAAAGTTAAGGAGAGAATTATTGATATTTTAGCAGTAAAAAAACTCTCTCCTGAAATTAAGGGTCAAATAATCTGCCTTGTAGGACCTCCCGGTGTCGGTAAAACATCGATAGCAAAATCGATTGCAAAAGCTATCGGAAGAAAATATGTCCGAGTATCGCTTGGTGGTGTTAGAGATGAATCCGATATCATGGGTCATAGAAAAACTTATGTAGGTTCTATGCCGGGAAGAATTATTGCAGCTGTAAAACAGACAGGAACAAATAATCCATTAATTCTTCTTGATGAAATTGATAAGCTTGGTAATGACTTCAGGGGAGACCCCGCATCTGCATTGCTTGAAGTTCTTGATTCGGAACAAAACTCGGAGTTTTTTGACCACTATATTGATATGCCGTTTGATTTAAGTAAGGCTATGTTTATTACTACTGCGAATGATTACAGTGCAATTCCTGAGCCGCTTTTGGACAGAATGGACGTAATTACTCTTGGAAGCTATACACATGA
>DHNU01000052.1:36570-44766 GCA_002407645.1 Ruminococcaceae bacterium UBA5408 | reverse complement strand
ACATAAGCTATAACCTGTCCCTTTTGGACCTGTGTTCCACTGCTTACCGCAACACTGCTGCAGTGACCGTAAAGGGTTGAATATCCGCCGCCGTGGTCAATAGCAACAACATTTCCATAGCCGCCGTAACCCGAGCCGTAATTGCCCCATCCGGCCATAATTACTCTGCCGGAGTCCGCCGCAACAATCGCCTTACCGTAAACGCCTGCAGAAGAAATATCTATTCCTTTATGGAAAGAACCCCATCTTGAGCCAAATCCGCTTGAAATGTTTGTAACACCGGGTAATGGCCAAGTAAAGTTTCCTTTGCTTACATAACCTCCGCTGCCGCCGCCGTTTGAGCCTGTTCCGCCTTTTGCTGCCTGCGAATTATAATAATCTTTGAACCATTGGTCTACTGCGGCGTCCGCTTTTTTGCGTTGTTGCGCAAGTTTTGCATCTTCTTTTTTAGCTAAAGATTCATCAGACGAAATTTCATTTATCACGCTCTGTGTTTCGCTTACCAAAGAATTGAGTTCACTTTGCTTTTGGTCAAGTGATATTTTTGCAGTTGCAACACCTTTGCGGTTATTTTCGATTTCAGCTTTTTGTTTCTTTATGCTTTCCATATCGGCTCTAAGCCTGTTGATTAACTTTGTGTCATGCTTTGTAATAGCCTTTATAGCTTCGGTTTTATCCGCCAAATCAACTATATTTTCAGCATTTAAAATAATTTCTAAATTTGAAGCTTCGCCGGTAAGGTACATTGCGTGCAATCTTTGTTTAAGCTGTTCGTAATTTTTGTTTATATCATTTTGCTTGTCCGCTATTTCAGCCTGTTTTTTGCTTATGTCCGCATCGAGTGCCGAAATTTGCTGTCTATATACATCAATCTGACTTTGAACCGTATTAACTTGTGAATTTAAAGCTTCTTTATATTCTATTTTCTTAGCTTTGTCAGATTTAAGTGATTTTAATCTGTTTTGTACCTGTTCTTGTTTCTGCCTAAGCTGTGACTGTTCCTGTTGGAGCTGGGTTAAAGATTTTGCTGAAGACGTCGGAATTGCCGCTTGTGTTGAAAAAACAATTGTCAGCACAAGTAAAAATGCTGCGGCAGACTTTGCTATTTTTTTACCATCCAACAATCTCTCCTCCTTCATTCTTTAAATATTTACTTATCGAAATGATACCGCCGAGTGCACCAAACAAAGTTCCGGCAACTATAAACGCCAAAGTTATAATCCATGCTATTGATTCAATGGCAATTGGCGCAAACAGTAAAATAGATGCAACTGACGAAATCATTTTATCGTAAACAGTAATCAACAAAAGACTTGAAACTAACCCTGAAATCAGTCCTATAATAACGCCCTCCACTATAAACGGTATTCGAATGAACCAGTTGGTGGCACCCACGGATTTCATAATACTGATTTCAACCCTTCGTGAAAACATTGTTACACGAATTGTATTTGAAATAATGAACAATGATACAAGGCTTAAAAGAAGTATAATCCAAAATCCCACCGTCGTAACAAGCCTGTCCAAATGCGTCAGCTTTTCCGCTACGTCCGAATAATCATTTATGCTTTCAACACCGGAAATTTTCTTTATCCTTTCTGATGTATCCTTGTATTGCGATAAATCCTTAAACGAAACCTCGAATGCATCCGGAAGCGGATTTTCTTTTCCCGTCATTCCCTGAAGCATTGTACCGTCTTTATCTCCCAAAATATCCATGTAGCGCTGAATTGCGTCGTCTTTCGGAATAAACTTACAGTTATCTATATTATCGAGCTTTTTAATTTCTTCGCCTACTCTGATTGCAGAAAGTGTAGGCAGGTTTTGTGTCATATATACTCTGATTGAGTTATTGCCCTCAATTGTTTTCATTGCACAATTAATATTATACGAAAAAATAACAGCTGCACCCGTAAGAAGAAGACATGAAATTAAAACTCCGACGGACGCAAAACTCATCGTACGGTTGTTCCAAATATTTTTTATTCCCTCTTTAAGCAAATACCAAAAACTATTAGCCTTCATGGCGCACCTCCTGCTTTTCTGCGGAGTCCGCCAAAATTGTACCGTCATGTATTTCAACCACTCTGCGGTGAAAATGTTTCACCAAAGAATGCTCATGTGTTACCATTAAAATGGTTGTTCCGCGTCTGTTAATTTCATTAAGCATATCTACAATTTCGTACGACAAAGCGGGGTCGATGTTACCCGTAGGCTCGTCCGCAATTATTAGTTTAGGATTATTTACAAGTGCTCTTGCAAGGCCTACCCTCTGCTGTTCTCCGCCTGAAAGCTCCGACGGGCGGCAGTTCGCCTTTTTCTTTAAATTTACAAGTCCCAAAATATACGGCACACGTTTATGTATTTCTTTTGTGGAAGCCCCGACTATATGCATAGCAAAAGCAACATTCTCAAAAACGGTCATATTATCGATTAGCCTGAAATCCTGAAAGACTATTCCCATCGTTCGGCGCAAATACGGAACATCGTGTTTCTTTACTTCTGAAAGATTTTTTCCGTTAACAATAATATCGCCGCCGTTTGGTTTCTCTTCACACATTATAAGTTTAAGAAATGTACTTTTGCCCGCTCCGGAAGAACCGACAATAAAAACAAATTCTCCTTTATCGATTTTTAGACTTATATTTTTAAGAGCATGCGTACCGTTAGAATACGTTTTACTTACATTTTTAAATTCTATCAATTCAATCGCTCCATATTTCCGAGTAATAATTATTTCCCTGCTTTTTTACCAATTGTCTTGTACGTATTACAAAACCCATTGGCATGTTTACATAATACCAACGGGTTTGTAATTTATTGTTCTGATTTAGAATTAAATTGTAATTATTTTGTAATATTTGATTTTGCGTACTCAGAATTTAGTTGGATTGGATAAAAGATATTTTTTAACCATTAGAGCGACCTTAAAAATAATGGCATCTTCAAATTCACGTAAATCCAAGCCTGTAATTTTTTTAATTTTTTCAAGTCTATAAACAAGCGTATTTCTGTGTACAAACAATTTACGAGATGTTTCAGAAACATTTAAATTATTTTCAAAGAATTTTTGAATAGTAAACAATGTTTCGTGGTCAAGTGCCTCAATAGAACCCTTTTTAAACACTTCTTTAAGGAACATATCACAAAGTGTAGTAGGCAGCTGATAAATCAAACGGGCAATTCCAAGATTGTCGTAGTTAACAATTGACTTTTCCGTATCAAAAACTTTGCCGACTTCCAAAGCAACCTGTGCCTCTTTAAACGAGCGTGCCAAGTCTTTTATACCTGTAACTATTGTTCCGATACCCACAACACAGTGTGTGTAAAATTCGCTTGATAAAGTATCGACTATTGAACCTGCGAGTTTTTCAAGGTCTTTTGGTTCAATGCCCAAACGTATTTCCTTAACCAATGCAATATCGTTCTCATTAATATTGATTACAAAGTCTTTGTTTTTGTCAGGAAATAAATTTTGAATTACGTCATAAGCAGAAACATCAGTCTTAGTTGTAATTTTTATAAGCATACAAACGCGGCTGACATCAGAGTTAAAGCGAAGTTCACGGGCTTTTAAATAGATATCTCCGGGCAGAATGTTATCCATAATAACATTTTTAATGAAATTGCTTCTGTCGTACTTCTCATCGTAATATTGTTTAATGCTGCCAAGCGAAACAGCAAGCAAAGAAGCATAGCGCCCTGCCTCCGGGTCATTTCCGGAAACAAAAACAGCATATTCCGGTCTTGGACGGCTTCCGAATGATTTATAAGTATATCCGTTTACAACAAAAGTACCGACATTTGTCAAAGTATCCGCTGTGATGCTGTCATTTACCTCACCTATACATCCAAGCTCACTGCAAGCTATGATAACCGAAGTTTCATCAATTACACCAATCGTCCTGTCAATAGCATCACGCATTTGGTGAATCACACCCTGAAATAGTCTATTTGACATTAGTTCTCCCTCACTTTATCTAAATTAAATACCCATTATTAAATATACACATATTATGCTACATACATTTTACATAAATTCAATAAGTTTTTCAACTATGTAACACAGAATATCTAAAAAATACGCTATTCTTATTAAGTTTTACAAAATATTCATAATTATTTCTCATTTATTATGACAATTACGAAAAATCCAATGTTCAAATCGTAAAAAAGAGCCGCGCGAAATGCACAGCCCTTTTTAAAGTTTTTAAGTTTTGATTTCGTCACTAAAAGAAAAACTTTTCTATAAAATATACCTACCCTTAACCTATATAATAAGATGAAAGTGAGTAATTTTTCAGCGTATAATCTAAATTATTTATTAATTAGTTGAGAATTGTTTTCTCTGATTCTTTATCAAACAGATGAATCTTATCAAGTGCAAAAGCGACCTTGATTTTATCGCCTGTTTTTGCCTTTGAAGTAGGCTCAACTCTTGCAGTAATGCTGCTTCCTTCACAGTTCAGGTATAAATAAGTTTCAGCACCCATAAGTTCGGTTACTTCTACGTTTGCATCCACAATTCCTTCTTTGGCATTTTCAATAAATGCAGGTTCATCGTGAACATCTTCAGGACGAATACCCAAAACAACTTCTTTTCCTACGTAATCTTTAAGAACGTCGCCTTGATTTTTCTCTTTTGGTATAGCAATGTTATACTGACCGAATTTCATAATATATTCGTTGCCCTGTTTTTCAATTTTAACATCCAAAAAGTTCATTTGCGGTGAACCCATAAATCCTGCAACAAACTGGTTTACAGGCACGTCATACAGATTTTGAGGTGTGTCAACCTGCTGAATAAATCCGTCTTTCATAACAACAATGCGGTCACCCATTGTCATAGCTTCGGTCTGGTCATGAGTAACATAAATAAATGTTGTACCCAATCTTTTGTGAAGTTTGGAAATTTCGGTTCTCATCTGTGCCCTTAGTTTTGCGTCCAAGTTTGAAAGCGGTTCGTCCAAAAGGAAGACCTTTGGGTCACGAACAATTGCACGTCCCAAAGCAACACGCTGACGCTGACCTCCTGACAGAGCCTTCGGCTTCCTGTCAAGCAGATGTGAAATATCGAGTATTCTTGCTGCTTCTTCAACGCGGCGTTTAATTTCATCCTTCGGTACTTTACGAAGTTTAAGACCGAAAGCCATATTATCAAATACTGTCATATGCGGATAAAGAGCATAGTTTTGGAAAACCATTGCAATATCGCGGTCTTTCGGAGCAATGTCATTTGCCAATGTATCGCCGATGTAAAGTTCACCCTTTGTAATATCCTCAAGTCCGGCAATCATTCTTAGTGTAGTGGATTTTCCGCATCCGGAAGGTCCAACAAGAATTATAAATTCCTTATCTGCAATATCAAGATTAAAATCGGTAACCGCTGTTACGTTACCGTCATAAACTTTATAGACACTTTTAAGTGTTACACTCGCCATAAAAAAATCCTCCTGTATTCAATTTCATAAATAATAATAATCCTTTTTGAAATGCTCTCGAGCTCTTATGAAATTATCATATCAGAAGATCGGCGGGATTAACATTCTTTTTTTGACCAAAGTTTAATCTTCAGCTTTATTGAAATCTGATAAAACACAAAAAAAGCTGTCGATTTTCGTATATTTTTTATAATCAAATTAGTTGAAAATGGAATTAACTTCTATCTCTTTCAGTTCCCTGGCCTCTCCGGGTAAAAGGGATTCGTCCAAATTAAGGCCTCCTATTTTCACTCTTTTAAGTTTCAAGACTTTGTTATTTCGTGCTAAAAACATTCTTTTAACTTGATGGAATTTACCTTCTCGTATTTTTACTTTTACTATTGGATTGTTTCCTTCCTTTAATATTACAAGCTCTGCGGGCAGACATGTCATATCATTTAAAACAACACCGTTTTTAAACTCTTCAATATCAGTTTGCGAAATGGGATTTTCCAAAACCGCTTCATAATATTTATAAATATGCTTTTTAGGTGACAACATACGATGTGCAAAATCTCCGTCGTCGGTAATAATCAAAAGCCCTTCTGTATCTTTATCCAGACGTCCCGCGGGGAAAAGTCCCCTTCTAAATAAATTTTCCGGTAATAAATCTATTACGGTTTTTGCTTTTGGGTCCCTTGCGGCTGAAAGCACGCCGTCCGGCTTATTCATCATTATATATAAATGCTCTTTAAAATTCAGAATTTCACCGTTTACCTTTATTTCGTCATTAAGCGTGTCCACTTTAAAATCAGATTTTTTTACGGCTTCTCCGTTAACCGAAACAACGCCGCGGCGGATTAGCGCCCCGGCGTCTTTACGGCTTACCACGCACTGCAAAGCCAAAATTTTGTCCAGTCTTTCTCTGCTCAATTCATTCACTCCCATTTTTTTAACATCCTTATTCTAAACGAAAATAAAAACAAGGTCAATTTTTAGTGTTATGTATTTCAATCCGTAGGCCATGCATTCGCAGGTATTTCGGAAGATACTTTCGGTTTAGCATTATCTTCAACCGAGTCAGGGTCAGGATTCATGGTTGTAAGGCTGTAATCGTTACTCGTCTTTTCTCCGTTAAAGCCCGTCATAAACCCGTCCAGTTCTGCGGTGCTTAAATCCCCGCCCACAATTTTGTTATCGAAAACCAATAAAGTCGCACGTATATCCGTAACCTGCGGATAATTTGTCACACAGTAAACCCATTGTTTACAAGTTTTACCTGAATACGGTTCAAGGTCAAGTCCCTGTTCTTTTTGTATGTTGTTGTATTGTACGTAAACATCGCTGAATTTTTGTGGAATTGCCACATCTTTAATTTCAACCGGTTCAGGGTTCACCTTCCAACCGAACTGTTGTAAAAAAGCAACCCGTTCTTCGTTTGTTCCCGCGGACAGAACATAGCTTTTTCCGTCCGATGTCGCTGTCGGCTGAGAATTATGAACTTTATTTACTACTATAATGGATGTCACAATGAGTAATATTACCGCTAAAACAATAAAAAACTTTTTTTTATCAGCTTTCACAGAAAGTATGAACATAGTTCCGCCCCCTTGTTAGAAATTAATATGCAGCAAGGGGATAAAAAATGCAAAAAAAGCAGTCCTGATTATAAAATGTTAAAAGTTTTACGTTCACTTTCATAACAGGACTGCCTGAAATATATTTTATTTCGGTTCTCTATTAAATTTTGGGGTTCTCACCCCCTGCCCCCTCACATTTAAGTACAGCTGATTATTCAAATAAGTAATCTAAATGTAAGGGATTAGGGATAGGTATTAAATATTAATTTATCCCGACCATTGTTAAAGAAGCTTTATTCTTCTCCCTTTAAGGATTTTGCTTCTTCTATAACTTTATTTGCCACCTGCGAAGGCGTCTGTTCATAACGGCAGAAGTCAAACGTGAAAGAGCCTCTGCCCTGTGTAACCTGTCTTACAAAAGTACAGAAATCGTGCATTTCCGCCATCGGGACTTCTGCTTCAACAGTCTGCTTGCCCTCTTCTGCCGGTTCCATACCCAAAACACGTCCGCGTCGTTTATTTACTTCGCCCATAATATCGCCCATGTTTGCGTCGGGAACCGTACATTTTAGTGTTCCAATCGGTTCGAGAAGTACTGGGTCGGCTTTCGGCATACCTGCTTTGTAAGCCAAATTAGCCGCCATTTTAAATGACATTTCAGACGAATCAACAGGGTGATAAGAACCGTCATACAAAGTAGCTTTAAGCCCAACTACAGGGTATCCCGCAAGCGGACCTTTTTTGATACTTTCACGCAAGCCTTTTTCGACTGCGGGGAAAAAGTTCTTCGGTACGGCACCGCCGACTACGCGCTCGTTAAACTCGAGGTCTTCGCTGTCACAGGGTTCAAACTCAACCCAAATGTCGCCGAACTGACCATGTCCTCCGGTCTGCTTTTTATATCTTCCCTGAACTTGAACTTTCTTGCGTATAGTTTCCCTATATGGCATACGCGGTTCTTCAAGTGTAACCTCCACGCCGAATTTATTTTTCAGTTTAGAGACTATAACATCAAGGTGCTGTTCGCCCAAACCGGAAATAAGCATTTGATGAGTTTCGTTATTTGTTTCAAACTTAATTGTGGGGTCTTCTTCGGCAAGCCTCATTATACCCTGCGCTACCTTATCTTCTTCACCTTTATTTTTCGGTACAACCGCCATCGAAAGAGTCGGTTTCGGATAATTAATACCGTCAAG
>DHNU01000052.1:31569-36364 GCA_002407645.1 Ruminococcaceae bacterium UBA5408 | reverse complement strand
GCTCCGATATACGGAATATCTATCTGTTTTTTGCCGCGCATCATTACTGTTTTGCCAATTTTCTCTGCATTTCCCGTCCTCATATTAATAAGCTGGCAGTCTGTTTCAACCTTTCCCGAAATGACTTTCAGCATTGACATTTTACCAATAAACGGGTCGGCAATTGTTTTAAACACAATCGCCGCCGCGGCTCCTGCTTCATTAACAGAAAGTTCAACAGGGTTTCCGTCCATGTCCGCACCTATTTCTCCGCTCTTTTCCAAAGCATTCGGCGCAAGCCATGTTAAGCCGTCCAAGAATTGCTCCATTCCCCTCATTAAAAGCGCGTCGCCGCAGAAAACAGGATATATAGCCCCTGATTTTACACCCTTGCTGACACCGACAATAACTTCTTCAGGTGTGAATGGTTCGCCTGAAAAATATTTTTCAAACATCTCATCGCTTGTTTCAGCAACGGCTTCGTAAATAGCCGTGCGCAGTCCTTCAAGCCTTGTACCCATATCCGGCATTTTTACTTCAACGGGTTTTCCGTTTTTGTAATCGTAGGCTTTATATTCAAGCATATTTATGTATATATTCGCCTGTCCGTCTTGAATAAACGGCACAACTACAGGACATACCGCCGGGCCGAACTTTGCCTTTAAGTCCTCAAAAACTCTGTAAAAGCGTGCGCTTTCACTGCACAGTCCGTTTACAAAGAATATTTTAGTAAGCCCTCTGGAATTCGCCGCTTCAACTGCTTTTTCGGTACCGACACAAACTCCGTCTTTTCCCGAAACTGCTATCAAAACCGAATCCGCCGCACGTGCAGCTTCCCACATACCGCCTTCAAAATCAAAAAGTCCGGGGGCGTCTATCAAATTTATTTTATGATTTTTCCATTCCAAAGGAGCAACTGCAGTTGTTACTGTGGTTTTTCTCTTTATTTCTTCGGGGTCAAAATCACAAATAGTGCTTCCTTCGCCGATTTTTCCGAATCGCTCCGATGCACCGGATAAGTAAAGCATAGCCTCTGCAATGCTGGTCTTACCTGCTCCGCTGTGTCCGGCGACAGCAATATTCAGAATATTTTTCGCATTATACTGTTTCATTATATTAACTCCTTTCGGGAATTGATTGTTACAACCATACAATTGTTCAACCATATTTACGATAATTATAGCGTATTTTTACAAAAATATCAATCCCTAAATGGGTAATTTAATTTTTTATTCTATATTTTAAATTTAATTCTATTCTAAATTATATTTTTACTGTAGAAGAATAGGATATTTTATAAAATATTGCAGAATTATATAGCATTTTACCGGAATTGTACTTTTAAATTTTTTACCCATGCTCATGCTGCTTAACTGCCATATAAGTATATATGCAGAAAATTCCCGTTTTAATAAAAATTCCGCTAAGTAAAAAAACTTGAATAAATAATTGTATCCGAAGCCGTTTAACTTGGTTTCGGATATAAGTCAGCTCAAAATATTTGATATAAAGCCATTTATGCCTATTTCATTAAAAAGGTGCGCATTTAGCGCTATTAAACGCAAAAAAGCCTGTCCAATAAGGACAGGCTTTAAAAAACACTATTTTATTAAGCTTTACCTGCACAGCCGAGAACTGTTGTAATTTTATGTGCAACCATGTCTTTAATAGCTGTACGTGCAGGAGCTAAATATTGTCTTGGGTCGAAATGGCTTGGGTTTTCTGCCATGTATTTGCGAATACTTGCTGTCATTGCAAGACGCAGGTCAGAGTCTACATTGATTTTGCAGACTGCCATTTTAGCGGCTTCACGGAGCATTTCCTCCGGAATACCGATAGCGTCAGGCATTTGACCGCCGAATTTGTTAATCTGCTCTACAAACTCAGGGATAACAGAAGATGCGCCGTGAAGTACGATTGGGAATCCCGGGAGACGGTCTGCAACTTCTTGTAAAATATCAAGACGGAGCTTTGGATTTTGGCCTGGTTTAAATTTATATGCACCATGGCTTGTACCAATTGCAATTGCAAGTGAGTCAACACCTGTGCGTTTTACGAAATCCTGAACTTCATCCGGGTCGGTAAACTGTGCTTTGTCGTCTTCGACTTTAACGTCGTCTTCGACACCTGCGAGTTTTCCGAGTTCAGCTTCAACGGTAACATTGTATTTATGTGCATATTCTGCAACTCTGCGTGCTTCTTCAACATTCTCTTCGTAAGGCTTCGAAGAACCGTCAAACATAACAGAAGTAAATCCTCCGTCAATGCAGTCCTTGCAAAGTTCAAATGATGAGCCGTGGTCAAGGTGAAGAGCGATCGGAATATCAGGACATTCGATTACAGCGGCTTCAACAAGCTTAGTTAAAAAAGTGTGATTTGCATACTTGCGGGCACCCGCAGAAACCTGAAGAATAACCGGAGCTTTAAGCTCCTGACAGGCCTCTGTAATACCTTGAACAATTTCCATATTGTTTACATTGAATGCGCCAACGGCGTATCCGCCGGCATAAGCCTTTTTGAACATATCAACCGTATTGACTAATGGCATTAAAATGAACCTCCTAATAATTATATAAGAATATTATAACGCATTTATTTTAAAAGTAAAAGTCAAATTGCATAACATTAATATTTTTGTCAAATGTTTAACACTAACTACAGTTATTTTGTAAATAATTGTGGGTTATTTCGACTGTAGTGGAAAATATATTGCTGAGCAATCCCCGCATATCTTCCAAAACTTTCAGGCTTTTTGCCGGGGAAGAGCGTAGCCATAGCCCTTTTCATCCAAACATCCATAGGAAATGCGTCAAGTCTGTGCAAGCCGTAAAGCAAAGCGCAATCCGCTACCTTAGGCCCAACTCCTTTAATAATCATGAGATTTTCGCGTGCTTCTGCAAGCGGCATTTTTTTTAAATTTTCAAATTGAACTTTACCCTGTGCAACCTTTTGAGCAGCATCAATTATGTATTTTGCCCTAAATCCGCTTCTGATATCCGCAAGGTCTTCAACTTTTAGTTTCGCAAGTTTTTCCGCTGTAGGAAATGTGAAGTACTCTTTTTCTATATTTTCGCCGAACATTTGGCAAAGCCTTTCAACTATTCCGCCAATCCTTTTAATATTGTTATTCTGCGAAATTATAAACGAGCATAGAGCCTCCCACGGTTCTTGGTTTAATATCCTCATTCCCGGTGCAAACTTTGCAGCCTCTGCCAATACCTCATCTTCTTTGGACAAATCGTTTCGTATTTTATCATAGTCAAGTGCGATGTCAAAATATCTGCCCCAAAGTTCGTTTTTTACCGCATCGTTTTTATTTTCATCCGAGATATTTAAAACTTTTCCGAAAGCGGTTCCTGTGTAAGAACCGTCCTCCTGCTTTTTCCAGCGGAAGCACTGTCCGCATTCAAATGTAGCTTCTAAATCGAAATTATCTTTTTGCATTTTTATAACCGTTTCCCATTCTCATAAATTAAGTCGAAATTTAAACAATTTTGGCTTAATTATATCACAAACAGCTAAAGGTTAAAATACAAATATTTTTGGTTACCCATAACTTAGGTTTACATAAAAATGATTTTTAAAACTATTCACAATTCAAAAACTATAGGTATTTTCCACACTTATCCACACTTTCAACAGAGTTTTCCACAGCTATTCCGCAGGTATTCCACGGTATTATGTAAACCTCTGAGAATACAGTCTGTATAATATGCAGCATTTTGGTGATATTCGTTTGTGAACTTTTGCCAATTTAGTAATTTTAGCAAGTGAATATCTATTTATTTTTTTGTAACTGTAAAAATTTTTTATTCGGTTAGCTAATAAAAATATCATCAAAAGTAAAAATTCAACAAACAATGTCACTATTAATATATTGAGATTAAAATTCGTTTTTGTTAACAATTTTTTCTTCTGAAAGCGTTACCTCTTTACAGCTGAGTTTAAAAGTACCGCTGTTTATGTATTTCAGCGTAGGAACCTTTAAATAATGTTCCCAGCCTCTGCCGGCAAGTTTAGTTTTAAGCACTCCGTATTTGTTGCCTTGAGCCTCAATTACTTCTCCTCCGCCTACATAAACACCGATATGCCCGCTTTTGTGTACCGCAAGCCCCGGGATATCCGGCATATCGGAAATATTCCCCTTAACTTCTGCAAGATTGTAAAGCCCATCCGCTGTACAATCTTTAATTGCGTTTTTTCTGTTCGGCTGTATCTCTCCCGTTTCTTCATCGAACCAAGAATATGCTTTTATAAGTCCACAGCAGTCAAAAGACGGGCGTCCGCCGTAATTTTTAAAAATAAAATCGATATTTTCTTTATTAAGTTCCGCCCTATCATTGTTTTTAAACTTATTCTGCTGTTTATAAAGAAAATCAAGAGTTGCTTTCTGTCCTACCGCCCCGTAAATATACCCGCTTTTACAGCTGAGGGCATTATATGCAAAATTTGCAAGTCCGATATTTGTTTTATCTCCGTTAATGCTTACCAAACCTTTTTTAAGTATATAGGTGCTGTCTATATATCCCGGCGGCAAGTCTTCTGCAAGCAAAAGCATTTCTTGTCGCTTTCCCTTTTTTAATTCTATATTAAATTCTTTTTCAACACTGTCAAAAATACTGTCTGCGTCTTCCTTAGGGATAATTTCAAATTTATTGTTTTTATCATAAAAACAGCGTGTTAACCTTTCTGCTGTTTCTACTTTCACATCTTTTCCTGTGTCAAATTCCGTAATGTAAACGGAATAAATCAGTTTTGTATTAAGCTGCTTTTCGGGTTGTAATTTAAGGTATACATCAGTAATAACAGGTTCAAA
>DHNU01000052.1:29508-31417 GCA_002407645.1 Ruminococcaceae bacterium UBA5408 | reverse complement strand
TGTTTTGAAATTTTTTCTAAAACATATTCGTTTACTTTATATTTTCTCTGCATACAGCTTTTTATACCTATTCCCATTAAAAGTGAGCATAAAAACACCAGACAAAAGCCGATTAAATACGGTTTTTTTAATCGCAATCGTGGAATACTATTTTTAATTCCTATTTTCATATTTTCACCTCCTCAAACTTTATATTCAGGTGTCCGCTAAAGTATGATTACTGTGCAGTCTTTTGCCGTTTTCATGTATTGACTGACATTTCTATATCTGATAAAATAGAATATATATAATTAATTTAAAATTCTAAATACTTTATTATATATATTCTACAAAAGAAATAGCAGTAAACATACTATTCGCCGCAAAATAAGTTGAATTAAGGAGTAAAAATATATGTACGAGGAAAACAAACAACAAGGTGAAGATATAATAGCAGGCCGAAACGCGGTAAGCGAAGCTTTACGCAGCGGTCGTACCATTGACAGTCTTTATGTTGTACGAGGTACCCATACAGGGAGCCTGAGTGCCTTAATTGCAAAAGCTAAAAGCAAGGGAATTTCCATAAAAGAAGCCGATGTTAAAAAACTCGACTATATGTGCGGCCAAGCAAACCATCAGGGTGTTGTTGCGGTTGCCGCCGTTAAGGAATACTCGACTGTTGAGGATATATTTAAACTTGCAGAAGAAAAAAACGAGCCTCCGTTCATCATTATTGCCGACGAACTCGAAGACCCCCACAATTTGGGGGCAGTTTTAAGGGTAGCGGAATGCGCCGGAGCTCATGGAATTATTATTCCAAAACACCGTGCGGTAGGTTTAACTTACGCAGTGGGCAAAGCAAGCGCAGGTGCTGTTGAATATGTTCCCGTTGCAAAGGTTACTAATATCTCAAAAACCATCGACGAACTTAAAAAACGCGGAGTATGGGTTTACTGTGCAGATATGGACGGGGAGCCCTGGTGCCAAGTTGACTACTCCGGTCCTTTGGCAGTAATAATCGGTTCTGAAGGCAAGGGAGTCAGCCGTCTTGTAAAAGAAAAAAGTGATTTTGTTATATCTTTACCTATGAAGGGTAAAATAAATTCGCTTAATGCTTCGGTTGCCTGCGGCATAATTTGTTATGAAATTGCACGACAGCGCAGTGGTATTAAGACAAAATAATACAGGAGCGGATATATATGGGCGATAACAAGAATACTGCGAACAGCCGCTTTTCAGTTGATGATATTTTGGCGGAAGCACGCAATTTGAAACAAAATAAAAAACAAAAAATTCCCGCCCAGGATATGTTAAAAACTGACTCAGGGCGAAATGCTGCGCCCTCAAGCCCGGAAAAAATTGCGGAAATGGCTAAAAACGCTTTAAATGAAAGAACAATGCAATTACCCGATCTATCCAATAAAGATTTAACCGATATAAACAGCACTGAAAATAATAATGGCAGAAAAAAAAGAGGATTTTCATTTTTTAAAAGGCACACAAAAGAATTTTCGGAAATAGAGGAAGATATTTACTATGGACTTCAGCTTAAATCAATAGATGATTACAGACAGGATTATAACAATATAGCCAGTCCCGAAGATGAAGTTTTCGATTTAAATACACCTGATTTTAAAGGGAACGGAACCGAAAAACTTTCAGAAAATCAAAAGCCGGAGATACAAAAATCCAATTTTTCATATTTGTTTAATGAAAACAGTGAAGTAGACGATGAAGATATAGCAAAACATTTTGAACAACTTCATAAGAGCAGGAAAAACAGAGTAGAAAATATTATGCGGCAGGCGGGCATAGAATATGATGAAGAAACCGGTGTAGATACTCATTTAAGCAAAAAAGAAACGGTAAACTCATATAAATCTATAAACGAATCTAAGCCCACTGAACCCGTCGAGCCGACGGAACCAAC
>DHNU01000052.1:19328-29289 GCA_002407645.1 Ruminococcaceae bacterium UBA5408 | reverse complement strand
CCGACGGAACCAACACCGAGCGCAGAACCTCAATCCAAACCTGAAATTCAGCCGAATCCCGTATCGGAACCTGAAATTAAGCAGCCGATAACTGAACCTGTTTCTCAGCCTTCGGCACCGCCTTTAACTCCACCGTCGCCGCTTCAGCCTGATACCGCACCGCTCATTCAGTGCGAATCATCACAGTCGGCGGTTAAAGATCCGGTAATCACTCCTCAGGTAAAAGAGGAACTGCCGTTAAAGCCACAAATAAGGGAACCGGAAAAACCGGTTCCCCGTTCATTAAAAGCTGTAAATTATAATCCTATAAACAGTAAACCGCTTCACGTAATTCTTCTTGACAATTTGGATAAAATGCTTAACTGGGCACAGCAGAGCTATCCGCCGCTTGATAACGTTAAAAAAATGGATATACCCGCTGTAACACTAAAACCACCGGATGAAGAAGAAATTATTGATGGGAACACTAAGGAAAACAGCACGTCAAGTCACGAAAATATAACTGAAAGTACTCCTGAGCCAATACTGATTTCGGAAACAGAGGATAATGACGAAGAATATTCGGAGCCGAAACCGAAAAAGAGGAAACGTTTTCATATATTCGGTATGGAAGAAGAGGAAAACGATTTAAGCGATAATCTTCCGGGTGAAGAGGATGAACTTGACGATTATCTGCGCCCCGGTGATGCTCCATCCATTTCTAATTCATTAAGTTCAAACATACGAAAGCTTTATTTGAAAGTTTCCGTAACAGCTATTTGTATGACATTTTTAATAGCGCTTAGCATTACGATGGAATTTATAAAATTTTTGCCGCAGGAAATTCAAACTGCCTTAAATGCAAAAACTTATTTGATTTTAAATATTATATTTTTAGTAATTGCGGGTGCGTTTTGCGCCACTGCTATTTTAAACGGAATAAAAGGAATGTTAAAACTCAATGCAAATTCAGACAGCGGTGTGGCTATTGCCGTTATTGCGGTATTAATACAAAATATAGTTTTGATGTTTTCAATTGACAATGTAGAAAAAGGGAATTTACACCTATATTCGGTTCTTGCTGTAATAGCGTTATTTTTCAATTCAGCAGGAAAACTACATATGATAAAACGTATAGACAAAAACTTTCGTTTTGTAGCGGCACCAGACCAAAAACAATCGGTTCAAATTTTCGAAGACCATAATACGGCTCTTCAAATGGCTAAGGGCTGTGTTATGGAAACACCGGTAATTGCGTATCAAAGTAAAACAAATTTTCTTAAACACTTTCTCCGCCTGTCATATGCTTCCGATGCAAGCGACCGCTCGGCACAAACTAATGCTCCTGTCGGATTTATAATGTCGCTTATTTTATGTATAGTCTCCCTAATTCTTTGGAAAGACATTTCACAAGCAATAACCGTTTTTGCGGCAGCTTCATGTATTTGTATTCCGGTATTTAATATTTTCAGTGTTAATAAACTGATAAACAATGTATGTAACATTGCTTACCGATGCGGTGCAATGGTTGTAGGGTATCCGTCAATAGAGCATTTTTGCGATGTTAACGCGATTGTTATTGATGCCAAGGACTTATTCCCGAGAGGAACCGTTGTACTGAACTATATAAAAGCATTTGCCGGTCAACGCATAGATGAAGCCATTATGGACGCTACAGCTCTTATAAATGCCACAGGCGGACCACTCAGCGATATGTTTGACCAAATTATTAAAAGCGGGAACGATATACTCCCGAAAATTGAAAAAACAATTTATGAAGAAGGTAAAGGTGTTTCCGGCTGGGTTGGCGGTAAAAGGATTTTTGTCGGTAACCGTGAACTTCTTAAAGCACACGGAATTGAACCGCCGTCGCACGATTACGAAGACAAATACCTCCGTGGCGGCAAAAAAATAGTTTATCTTGCCTCCGGCGGCGACCTTGTGGCAATGTTTGTCGTAACTTATAATTCCGATAGAAACCGTGCAATGGAACTTAGGCGCATGGAAAATAACGGTATCAGTTTAATATTACATACATGTGACCCTAACATTACGCCTGAATTAATAAGCGAATGCTTCGGACTTGACGTAAACTCTGTACGTATTCTTCCGGAACATCTCGAAAACATTTACAATTCAGAAATAAAAGAGCCAAAAGAATATTCACCGGCGTATATGGCAATAAAAGGCAGACCTACCGCTCTCATGCGGCTTTTAACCGCATGTGTGCGCCAAAGCAGCAATATTTCGGTTGCAATAGGACTTCAAAATATAGCTTGTATCATAGGCTTTCTTTTAATTGCTGTTTTCACACTATACGCCGGTTTCAGCCAGCTTTCAACTAATGCGCTTTTGATTTATGAATTGTTCTGGGCTTTGGTAATATCATTTGTTCCAAAACTTAGGAAGCCTTAACTTAATATTAAAATAGAATGCGAGATACTAAAATGAATAAAACTCTGTTTAAAAGAATTACCATGATGTGTATCGGCGTTCTCATAATGGGCTTTGCAGTTTCATTATGTGTATATGCCAACTTAGGAACTGACCCCTGCACCTGCCTTAACTTGGGACTTTCAAGTGTAATCGGTTTAAGCTTTGGTACGTGGCAGTTGATTTTCAACTCTGTTGTATTAATTTTCACTTTCTTTTTAGCACGCCACCTTATTGGGATAGGAACCATAGTAAATATGGTTGCAATAGGATTTTTAGTGGATTACTTCAGCGGAGTGCTAAAAACAATTCTTCCGAGTAACCCCACAATGGTCACTCGAGTTTTAGTGATGATTTGCGGAGTAGTGGTTTTGGCTTTTACCGTATCCCTTTACATATATCCCAGTTTAGGAGTTTCCCCATACGACAGCATAGCAATTATGTTGTCAAAATTTACGCATATTAAGTTTCACTGGTGCAGAATATTTTGTGACGTCGCAGCAGTATTGGTTGGGTTCTCCTGTGGTTCTGTAATAGGTATCGGAACTATTATCACCGCATTCTGTATAGGGCCTCTTATAAAACTCTTTAATCATTTAATTGTAAAAATAATGCCAATGGAAGTAAAAACTTTAGCACTGTAAAAATATTTTATTTTAGATATTTAAAAATTCAAAGACGCTTTCGTAATTACGGAGCGTCTTTATTTTTTATAAAAAGGCTCTTTAATAATTGCTCCGGTAAATTAATATTTAAAACCTGCCCCTAACCACTTCCATTCAGCCTGATTATTTAAATAATCAGCTGCCTTTTTTTCCCCTGTGCATAAAGCAACAGCTTGTTTCTTTGCTAAACTCATTATGCGGGATGGGGCATGGGGTGAGAATCCTAACATTCAATATAGAATCTAAAAAAATTCATAATTTGTTTAAAAACTAATGCGAAAAATATAAATTTGTGATATAGTTAGTAACATATTATAAAATTTTGTGCTAAAAAGCCGTAATATATTCGGCTGCCAATTATAAAAGGAGAGATTTCAGTGAATAATCGCCTATCCTTAAAATCAAGTGCATTAGTCGGTTCCATGCTGTTCGGATTGTTCTTCGGAGCCGGAAACCTTATATTCCCTGTCCACATGGGACAGGCAGCCGGTTCGAATGTACTTTTGGCAACAATAGGCTTTTTAATAACCGGAGTCGGACTTCCGTTCTTGGGAATAATAGCCATGGGTATTTCAAACAGCACAGGGCTATTTGATTTATCCAGCCGTGTCCATCCTGTTTACGCCTATGTACTTACAATTCTTCTTTACCTTACTATCGGGCCTCTTTTTGCACTTCCCAGAACTGGAACAGTACCTTACGAAATAGGTGTAGCTCCGTTTATGGGGGAAACAAATCAAGCTTTAGGGCTCGCTGTATTTACATTCCTGTTTTTCCTTGTCGCATTGATTTTCGCACTTCGCCCAAGTAAAATTTTAGTTTGGGTGGGTAAAATCCTTAATCCGCTTTTCTTAGTCTTCTTAGCTGTTCTTGTTGTGGTCGGCTTTTTAAACCCAATGGGCGGTATTTCAAACACAGCAGTAACAGAAGCTTACAGTTCCGCGGCATTGTTTAAAGGTTTTACTGAAGGGTACAATACAATGGATGCGCTCGCCTCGCTTGCTTTCGGAATTATTGTAATTAACGCAATAAAAGATTTAGGTGTCAAAAATCCTAAGGATATCGCAATCGGAACGGTTAAATCCGGGTTTGTAAGCATGATTTTAATGGGCGTTATTTATGCCTGCCTTGCATATTTAGGAGCCGCAAGTGCAAATAAATTCCCTGTTTCGGAAAACGGCGGAATTGCTTTGCAGCAAATTGCGAACTATTATTTCGGATTTTACGGAAGTATTTTACTTGCGATAATTGTAACGATTGCATGTTTAAAAACCGCAATAGGACTTATAACTTCATGCTCTGAAACATTTACTGAATTATTCCCACATTCACTTAGCTATAAAGCTTACGCAATTATTTTTACTATAATAACCTGTCTTATTGCAAATGTAGGTCTTACAAAAATAATTACTCTTTCACTTCCGGTTTTAATGTTCATTTATCCTCTTGCAATAACTCTTATTATAATGGCACTTATTTCTCCACTGTTTAAAAACAGCAGGACTGTTTACATAACAACAACACTCTTTACTCTGATTGCGAGCATCGGCGACGCTTTAAACGCAATGCCTGAAATAGTTTTAAACCAAGCATGGGTACAGACTGTTCTCACATTTTACCAAGGTCATCTTCCGTTTTTCAAAATAGGAATGGGCTGGACTGTACCGGCACTTATAGGTTTATGCTTAGGTTGGATTTTAAGTCTGATTATAGATTCAAAAAATTCAAAACCTAAAAATGCCGTTATACGTCAGTGAACTTGTAACCCACGAAACATTAAGTAAAAATAAAGGTTGCATATTAAATGTTGAGTTTTCGCCCCTTCCCCCGCATAATTAGTTTAGCTTAAAACAAGCTGTACTTAAATGGGAGAAATTAGGGGTAAGTATTAAATATTAATTTACCCAAACATTTATTATAGAGCAGAATAAATTTGAAATGATAATATCTAAACTAAATGACACAAAAAGGTACATTAAGATATAACTCTAAAGCCGCCTCAAATTGAGGCGGCTTTAGTATTCTTATAACTATTTAATTTCAAATTCCTGCATACCCATATATCCAGGTGCAATTTCGTATTTTGCGAAAACAATTACAACATTACCGTTATTATTTATATAGAACTTTTGGTTTTCGGTTATCCCCTGAAAGCCGGCATCATCTTCAAAAAATATTTGGTCTTTGTCCTGAGCTTTACGTTCCTCAATTTGCTTTTTCACACTTTCATCTGCAACTTTTTTATAATCTTTTCCCAGTTTATCAGAAAGTGTGATTTCCTTACCCGTTTTAAGGTCAATATTGTAAAAAGTTTGCTCTGTAAAGGCATTTGCCTGCGTCCATGTAGTGTTTAATACAAACGAAAGTACCTTTTCATTTTTGGATTTTATCTCATAATTAACATCAATCGCCATGGGCACATAATCATTGGGGTTGCCGCCTGTTTGAATATATGCTTTTTTGTTTTCTTCGGCTTCTTTTTGCACTTCTTTGGTAGCGGCTTCAACTTTTTGATTAATCTCTTTATTAATCTGCTTTTCAAGTTCAGCATTTCCGATATTCTCAACCTTTGGCTGCTCAACACGCATATGTTTTGTTGAGTCTTCCTCAGAATATTGTTTAAAAGTAAAGACATTCGCCAAATCGGATATAACCGGAATGGTCGAAACACTCTTTGCAAAAGCACTGTTACAGTTCAAAAGCGCAACAAACAAAATGCATATTGATGCAGCTGTGCTTAGTGTGATCTTTTTTAAATTCCACTTTTTGAATTTAGCATTTTTAAAACTGCTGTCTATTATTTTCTGCATTTTAGGCGGTGATTTTACAGATTTATAGATTTTCTTTGCTTCCTCAAGTTCTTTCATAAAAACTACTCCTCATCAATTGATATTTTTAACAGTTCTAATCCCTTGTAAAGCCGCGACTTTACAGTACTGACATTTGTTTTTGTTATTTTAGAAATTTCTTTAAGCTTCATATCTTCAAAAAATCTTAAGATTATAACTGTTCTGATTTTAGGTTCAAGTGCTTGTACAGCGCTGTACATATCAATTGATTCTGCGATATTGTCACAAGAACTCAATTCGGATTTTTCGAACTCAAAATCCTCAACCAACACAAGCCTTTTGTTCTTTCGCAGATAATTTAGTCCTTCATTTACTAAAATACGATAAAACCATGTTTTTAAATAATCAATATTTTTAAGCGTACTTAATTTGTCTATTGATTTTAGCAAAGCTTCCTGTACAACATCAAGAGCGGCGTCATAATTTTTGGTATAGCTGAATGCCAGTCTGTAAAAAGCATCCTGGTTTTCTTCAACATATTTTTTAAATACCTCCAATTTTTCCTGCAATGCAGTACCCTCCGAATGTTATTTTATAAAGCTGTCTATAACCTTGTTGGCGGTGGAATTATCGTCGGATACACATAAAAAAACATATTTTCCGGACGTTTTAAGTACCGGTGATTTGAGTTTTTCCATTTCTTTAGGCTGATAATCCTCAAAACCTGCTCTTTGGTCATTTATTCTTTGTTCGGCTGCGGCTTTTACTGTCTTAGCCGATTCTTCGTCTTTTGCTTCAAATATGGCTATTTCTTCCGCCGTTGCACCTGTGCTCTCATAAGCATTCACTTTTTTGACGGAATTTTCGTCTAAGCCATAAAGCTTAAGTACGGTTTTATCTTCAATATTTGACATTTGGTCTGCAAATTTAATTTCAGACGCCAATTTATCAGCCACTGCATCTGTATCTATGTTCGCAACAGTTTTATTGGCACAGCCCGCCACCGTAAAAATCATTGCCAGCGCCAATATATTTATAAAAAATCTTTTCATAATATAATTTTCTCCTATTTCTCAGCTTATTTATGAACCTTCAAATACTCACACCATTTTTGGCAATATACGCTGTTAAGGTGTATTCCGTCGTTAGAAGCATCCTTGGGCAAATTACCTTCACTGTCAGAAACCGCCTTATTCACTTCTAAATAAATTACATCTTTCTTTTGTGCTAATTTTACAAGTTCCTCATTATAACGATTTATATTTCTGTTGGTATAAGTTTTGTTCGATTGTGATTTTTCCTTCGAAACCGGAAGTATCGACTGAACGTAGATTTTTGATTGCGGTTCACATTTTTTTACTTCATCTATCAGTTTTCCGTAATCATTTATGAAAGTTTGAAAACTGCTCCATCCTAATTCATTAAGTCCGAGCATAATATATACCTTATTAAATTTCTTTTGTTTAAGCGCATCTGTTATCGTTACTTTTTTTCCATTTAAATTAACAACAGGTTTTGTGAGTGCAGTATTTACCATAAGACCTTTTGCAGCATAATACGTTGCGTTTCCAAGTCCGTCATAATTTCTAAGCCCTTCTGTTCGGCTGTCGCCTATAAATACCGCATCGTCAAAATAGTTATCACTTGAAACTTTTTGCGGCTTTGAATTTGTTTTAGGCGGAGATGAATTGTTTTTTGCCGGAGTTGAATTTTCCGGTGGCTTTTTCTTGTGATTTTCTTTTTGTTCAACAGAACCTTTACTGCTCGCAATGCTCTCGCTTTTTTCACTGCTGCATATTTTATTTTCTGTCTTGCTTTGCGCAGGGACACTTTCCTTTGCAATAACTCTGTCCATTTCGTGTACAGCACCCATTGCACCGACAACTACTAAAGAAACTGTACATATTAAAACAACTATCATTGCAGTTCTGTTTATAATCTTCCTGCGGTATCTTCTTCCCTTACGCATAAAGCGCACCCCATTTTTTCTTATATATATATTAGACGAAATACTAAATGAAAAAGTTTAAATTAATTTAAGATATTTATAATATATATTTTATCGGTATGACTTTTATAAATATATCTTTTAATTCGTGCACAAAAATAAAATTATTCGGTTAGTGTTGTGGAAAATTATATTGTACCTACTCCAACTTTTTGAAACAAAAACAATTGGAGTGCGGCACAGCACCGCACTCCAATAAATTATCAATTGATTGGATATTATTTGCAGGATTCGTAAACCGCAACAGCACAAGCAACAGTAGCACCAACCATCGGATTGTTACCCATACCGATGAGGCCCATCATTTCAACATGTGCAGGGACAGAGGACGATCCGGCAAACTGAGCATCGCCGTGCATACGACCCATTGAATCTGTAAGACCGTAAGACGCAGGACCTGCGCCCATGTTGTCAGGGTGAAGTGTACGGCCTGTACCGCCGCCGCTTGCAACGGAGAAATACTTTTTATTGTTTTCTATTGCCCACTTCTTGTATGTGCCTGCAACCAAGTGCTGGAATCTTGTTGGGTTGGTTGAGTTACCTGTAATGGAAACGTCAACACCTTCATGGCGCATAATAGCAACGCCTTCACGGACATCGTCAGCACCGTAGCATTTAACTGCGGCACGGTCACCAACTGAGTATGCTTTTTCTTCAACAATTTCAAGTTTATCTGTGAAATAATCGAAATTTGTCTTAACATAGGTAAAACCGTTAATTCTTGAAATAATATAAGCAGCGTCTTTTCCAAGACCGTTAAGGATAATTCTCAAAGGTTCTTTTCTTGCGCGGTTAGCTGTTTTAGCAATACCGATTGCGCCTTCGGCGGCTGCGAAAGACTCGTGTCCTGCAAGGAACGCAAAACATTTTGTGTTTTCATTAAGAAGTCTTGCGCCTAAGTTACCGTGGCCGATACCGACTTTTCTCTGTTCTGCCACAGAACCCGGGATGCAGAATGCTTCCAAGCCGAGGCCGATTTTTTCGGCTGCATCGGAAGCGGATTTAATACCTTTTTTAAGTGCTATCGCACATCCGAGTGTATAAGCCCAAACTGCATTTTCAAAAGCAATCGGCTGAACACCCTTTACAATTTTATTTACATCTATTCCTTTGGAAAGGCAAAGGTCGCGAGCGTCTTCGAGACTGGCAAGGCCATACTCGGCAAGACACTTTTCTATTTTGGCCATTCTTCTTTCTTTGCCTTCAAACATTACATCGTTAGCCATATAGTTAAGTCCTCCTTTTATGGTCTTTATTATTCTTCACGCGGGTCAATGAATTTTACCCCTTCGTCGAAACGTCCGTACTGACCTATATTCTTCTTGTAAGCTTCGTCAGGGTTCATACCATGGCGGATATCTTCAAGCATTTTACCGACTTTTACGAACTGATAACCGATAACTTCACTATCATTGTCAAGAGCAATTTTTAAAATATAGCCTTCAGCCATTTCCAAATAGCGAACGCCCTTTGCTCCTGTGCTGAACATTGTGCCTACCTGTGAACGGAGGCCTTTGCCCAAGTCTTCAAGGCTTGCACCGATTGGAAGACCGCCCTCTGAGAAAGCTGTCTGGCTGCGGCCGTAAGCCAATTGTTTAAAGATTTCTCTCATGGCAACGTTGATAGCGTCGCATACAAGGTCAGTGTTAAGGCACTCAAGGAGTGTCTTGCCGGGAAGAATTTCAGCAGCCATAGCTGCGGAGTGAGTCATACCGGAGCAGCCCAGTGTTTCAACAAGAGCTTCCTGTACAATACCCTCTTTTACATTCAGTGTAAGTTTGCAGGCACCCTGCTGAGGGGCACACCAGCCAATACCGTGGCTCAAGCCGGAAATGTCCTTGATTTCATAAGATTTTACCCATTTACCCTCTTCGGGGATAGGCGCCGGACCGTGTTTCGGGCCCTTTTTAACAGTGCACATATTTTCCACTTCTGCGGAATAGTTCATATCTGTACTCCTTTCGGTTTTAGTATTCTTTGAACTAACTAACATATAGATACATTATAGTTTATTTTTTATCTTTTAGCAATAGGAGCGGCCACGATAATTAAAAAATTAACAAGTTGTAATATATTAATATTTTTCT
>DHNU01000052.1:17466-19059 GCA_002407645.1 Ruminococcaceae bacterium UBA5408 | reverse complement strand
TATAGCTTAATAACTAATCGCGTATTTTTTATATATTTTTGAGGTGACTTAAATGAACATTTTATCTAAATTTTTCGGTAATTACAGTAAGCGCGAGTTAAAGCGCATTCAGCCTATATGTGACTCTGTTCTCGCTTTGGAAGACAAGTACAAAAACTTGTCCAATGAGGATCTGAAATCGCAAACACCTATTTTAAAAGAACGATTAAGTAACGGTGAAACTCTCGATGATATTTTGCCCGATGCATTTGCCGTATGCCGCGAGGCATCCGACCGTGTTTTGGGTATGCGCCACTTCCCCGTTCAGATTATCGGCGGAATTGTGCTTCATCAGGGACGTATCAGCGAAATGAAAACCGGCGAAGGAAAAACCCTTGTGGCTACCCTGCCGGCTTATTTAAATGCTCTTTCGGGAAAAGGCGTCCACATAATTACGGTTAACGATTACCTTGCACGCCGCGACTCAGAATGGATGGGCAAAATTTACCGTTTTCTCGGTTTAAGCGTAGGCTTAATAGTACATGATTTAGAAAACGAGGAAAGGCAGAAAGCCTATAACGCAGATATTACTTACGGAACTAATAACGAATTCGGTTTTGACTATCTTCGGGACAACATGGTTATTTATAAAGAAAATAAAGTACAGCGCGGTCATAATTTCTGTATCGTCGACGAAGTTGACTCTATTTTAATCGATGAAGCAAGAACCCCTCTTATTATTTCCGGCCCGGGAGAAAAATCCACGGAAATGTACACAATTGCAGATCGTTTTGCAAAAACTTTAAAAATGGTAAAAGTCGCCGAACTTAACGATAAAGAAGATAACGACGAACTGTATAAAGGTGCGGATTATATTGTCGACGAAAAAGCAAAAACCGCAACTTTAACACAGTCGGGCGTTAAAAAAGCGGAAGAATATTTCAAATTAGACAACTTAACCGATGCCGATAACATTGCAATACAGCACCACATTAACCAAGCAATAAAGGCACGCGGGGTTATGCAGAATGATATTGACTATGTCGTTAAAGACGGCGAAGTCATTATCGTTGATGAATTTACAGGGCGACTGATGTACGGCCGCCGCTACAACGAAGGATTGCACCAGGCTATTGAAGCAAAAGAGGGCGTTAAAGTTGCCCGAGAAAGTAAAACTCTTGCAACAATAACGTTCCAAAACTACTTCAGATTATACAATAAACTTTCCGGTATGACCGGTACAGCAATGACGGAAGAAGCCGAATTCCGCGAGATTTATGAGCTGGATGTTGTTGAAATTCCAACAAATAAGCCGATGGTAAGAAAAGATTTGCCGGACGTTATTTATAAAACGGAAAAAGCAAAGTTCAACGCGGTTATTGAAGACGTAATTGAGCACCACGAAAGCGGACAGCCTGTTCTTATCGGTACAATTTCTATTGAAAAATCCGAAGAACTCAGCGCTCTTCTCCACCGCCGCGGTATTAAGCACGAAGTTTTGAACGCAAAATACCACGAAAAAGAAGCTGAAATCGTTGCACAGGCAGGCCATAAAGGATCAGTTACAATCGCAACTAATATGGCAGGCCGCGGAACCGATATTGTTCTCGGCGG
>DHNU01000052.1:2503-17222 GCA_002407645.1 Ruminococcaceae bacterium UBA5408 | reverse complement strand
ATTTTAAATGCACGCAAAACGTTTAAAGAATTAGATGAAAAATATACAAAGCAGACCCAAAGAGAAGCTGAAGCCGTTAAAGAGGCGGGCGGTCTTTACATTATCGGTACGGAGCGCCATGAATCCCGCCGTATAGATAACCAGCTGCGCGGTCGTTCGGGACGTCAGGGCGACCCCGGAATGAGCCGTTTCTATATCTCCCTTGAGGACGATTTAGCGCGTCTGTTCGGCGGTGAACGCATTAATACACTTATGGAGCGCCTCAATGTAGATGAAAATACACCAATTGAACATAAAATGCTCTCAAACACAATCGAGAGCGCACAGCGTAAAATTGAGGGACGCAACTTTGCAATTCGTAAGAGCGTTCTCCAGTTTGATGATGTTATGAACCGTCAGCGCGAAATTATCTATACTCAGCGCGACCAGGTATTAAATGGTGATAATATTAAACCTCAAATCATGAAGATGATTGAGCAGGCTATTGAAACACAGATTAAACAGTACCTCCCCGAAACCGATACCCGTGACGATTGGAACTACAAAGGTCTGCGCGACCACTATATGGGTTGGCTTTTAACCGCACAGGATTTTAACTATTCCAAGGAAGAGCTTGAAAACCTTGAGCCTGAGTATTTAAAGAACCAGTTGTTTGAAAAAGCCAAGGAGCTTTACGAAAAACGTGAGGCGGCATTCGGCGAAGACATCACCCGCGAGCTTGAACGCGTTGTACTTCTTAAAAACGTCGACTCCGAATGGATGGACCATATCGACGCAATGGAAGAACTCCAAAAAGGTATTCGCCTGCGTGCTTACGGTCAGCATGACCCTGTTGTTGAGTACCGTATCGAGGGTTTCGATATGTTCGACGAAATGATTGCTACAATGCGTGAAAATACAGCAAGAATGATGCTTACTGTTCAAGTCCGTTCACAGGAAGAGCCTAAACGTGAACAAGTTGCAACTCCTACTTCAACCAGTGCAGACGCCACAGACAAACCCTGCACTATACGCAAAGGCAAAAAGCCGGGACGCAATGACCCCTGCCCATGCGGAAGCGGCAAGAAATATAAAAAATGCTGTGGAAGAAACGAATAATAAATCAAAGCACTAAACATTACCTATAATAATTAAGCCGCCGAATTTCGGCGGCTTTTGTTATGTTAAATCATCATGGATTTAATGCAAATCTTGCACCTGGCATTATTGTCAAATCCTATTAAGAGCTTTTTTAAACTGCCGTGTAAAAAGGGCGTTCCATGCAAAGCACGAAACACCCTTTTACTTTAGCTGAAAAGAAGATTTATTATTTTTTAATTATACCTAAATTTATAAAAATATAAGTTAAAATCCAATACACAATAAGCATAATGAATAAATAAATTAAATTTTTACGAGCAGTTATTTTGCCTTTTTGTGTAGGCGATTTATAATTGTGTATAACAGTTGTTACTGCAGTGTTATGAATCATCAGTGTAGAAAAGATAGATAAAATATATGGAATTGCGGGATTTATTGATGATAAATACCAACCGATTGCATAAACAATGGCTCCTACACCGGCAACAAAACACTCAATAAATAAATTCAAATTATTTAATCTCCATTTACTCTAAAAATTTTTTAAATTAATAACATAGCTACCCCCATGTGTTTAATTTATGTGGCTGTCGGGTTTAAACTATGTACCGTTCCCGAAACTGTATCGAAATAATAATTCATTGTTTTAGTCCCTGTATCATAAGATGTCCCCTTTTTTATACGACACCAACCTTCTGGAATCCGGAAATTACAGTTTTTCTCTTTTGAAAACTTTCCATTTCCGCCATCTGATAAAGTAAAACTTCCGCTGCCGTCAGATGGATAAAATTTAACTGAATATGTCCCTCCGTCCATGTTAGGGTCAGTTTGTGATTTCTTTAACTGGATTGCCGACAACTTATTCAATAAATCAGAAATTTCCGATTTGTCGGTAATAATTTTATACTTTCCCGTTTTGTATATTTCAATCTTCGCGAATTCTTCGGAATTAGAGCCAACAACATCTCCAATGGTAACAGTATTGTTATTCGAAGTAATGTAAACACCGCATACACCGATAATTAAGGTGCAAAGTATTACACTAATTACCGTTTTCCGTTTTTTCATGTTATTCTGCACTCCTTTTATAAAATTTAGAGCACGATATAGAACCATGTTTCTTTAATTCTATTTACAATAAAGGAATTTAAAAGTTTAATTGTCAGTATTTATGCAAATCACATCTTTACTTAAAATATCATTTGTTTCATATACAGCATTTATGTAAACCTTATGTTAGTCGGTAATTAATTATAACATTTTAATTCCAATACCTCAAGATTCGTATTGTTATTTATTAGTTTTAGGCATAAAGAAAGCCGTCTTTCCGACGGCTCTTCTTTATTTAATCCTGCTTTGCCTCTGTCAGCTTTTTTACAAGGTCAAAAACATAGTTGCTGCCGCGGCTGATGAGGATTCCCGTAAGTATGCTGCCCACATACGGAATGTTTGTCTGCATTCCCATATCCGCCAAAAGGTCAACCCCATAGGCAACTGCAACAAAAATTCCGAGTAAAACCGATGCGGCCATTTCCCATTTTATTTCTCCGTTTATAAAGAACTCTTTAAAATATGTAATAACTCCCTCGACTATTATTGAAAGTAAAAATAACCCGAAATACTCCAAACTTTTCAGCCCCCTAAAATAACATTCATTGCGGTTGATACAACCGCACCGATAAGTCCCGAAAGCACATAATTAATAATCGAATTATACCGCTCGACGGAAACTTCCTCTAATTTTCCTATCCTTTTGTCATGGCTTAAAATTTTTTCTTCGTGATTTTTTAAAATCTCACCCATTTTTATGTTAAGGTCTTCGATTTTTTCACTGCGGTTTTCTTCTTCCTCTTGTTTTCTTTCAATTCTTTCAAGGTCTTTCTGTTCCCGCAGGCACCTTTCGTCAATCGTTTTCTGACGCTGAATACAAATTTGTTCATTAAGCATTTCCATCACGATTCCCTTTTAAAGCCGTTAAGCCCGTTTTTCTTAATGATGTAAGGGTAGTTTTTATATGCAAAATCCAAATCGACGCGTGTATTAATTCCGTTTATTTTTCCGCAGTTTGAATACTGCCACATACCTATATTTTTGTACCCTGGTGAAATATTGTACCTTGCAAGCCAAATATCAAACCTTTTAATCCTGCATATATCAAGGTGATTTTTTATCCAGTTGGGATTAGTATATAAACACACATAATACCCTGCTTTTTCGACTTTGTCACAAAAAGCAATTACCGTATCCGTAAGCATTTTGCGGCTTAATCCCGACTGTGATTTATCCTCCATGTCAAAAGCTATGGGGTATTCAAATTTACAGCCCTTTACAATATTTAAAAAGAAATCCGCCTCAAGCTGAGCTTCACGCGGATTTCTCGCATAGCTGTAATGATAAGCACCGCACGGCAGTCCCACAGCTTTGGCGCTTTCATAATTATTTTTGAACATTCTGTCAGTCTGCACCGAGGGATTTTCCCATCCGTATCCTGCGCGCAGCATTACAAAACCTATTCCCGAATTTTTGACCTTTCTAAAATCGATTCTCCCCTGGTGGTGAGAAACGTCTATTCCTTTAGCCCTGTACATTTACTACCTCCGATAATTAATTTTATGATTTAATATTCTTCTCAATACACAGAACTTTACGCTGTAAAATTGCCTTTAAAAAGCAAATTAAGCGAAAAATATTTTAAAGCAGAAAAAATCCCGCCATTTCGGCGGGCTAAACTTATTTGTTTATGTTAGTACCGTATCCAATATCCTGTTTTTTCACAATAGGTAAAGCAGTAAATTCCAGAGGTTCTATATTAAATATTCCCAAAATTACAGTAAAAGAAATCGGCCCTCTTTTCTAACGAAAATGAGCCGATTTTTTTATTCCCCAAACATACTTTTAATTCTGTCGACGAATGTTTTTCTCTTTTGATAATTTTTCTCTTCTGCAACGCTGTCAAATTCCTTAAGTATCTCTTTCTGTTTTGCAGTAAGATTTTTAGGTACTTCAATGGTTACACGTACAAATTGGTCGCCGCGGCCGTGTCCGCCTATCCTCGGTATTCCCTTACTCTTAAGCTTAAACACATCTCCGGGCTGTGTTCCTTCTCGTACTTGGTAGCTTACTCGTCCATCAATCGTTGGTACTACAATTTCATCGCCGAGAGCCGCCTGTGTAAATGTAATCGGAACTTCACACCAAACATCGTTGCCCCTCCGTTCAAAAATCGGATGCGGTCTTACATTTACAAATACGTGTAAATCACCGCTTAGTCCTCCATTAGTACCGGAGTTCCCCTGATTGCTGACATTTAAAACTTGTTCGTTGTCAATGCCCGCGGGAATATTAATTTCAATAGTTTTCTGTTTGTGTACTTTTCCCGTTCCTCCACAGGTTTTGCACGGATTGTCTATAACTTTACCGTTTCCGTGACATCTGTCGCAGGTTCGGCTGGTTTGAACCATTCCAAACGGTGTTCTCTGGCTTATGCGTACCTGTCCCGTACCATTACAGTTTGGACAGGTTTTGGCAGAAGTGCCTTTTTGTGCGCCGCTTCCGCGGCAGTCTGAACAAGTATCTACTTTTTCAAAAGATACAGTCTTTTTACATCCTTTAGCCGCTTCTTCAAAACTTATATTAACTACAGCCTGGATGTCGCTTCCGCGTCGAGGTGCGTTCGGATTTGCGGTTCGTCTGCCAAAGCCGCCAAAACCACCGCCGAAAAAGCTGTCGAAAATATCCCCGAAATCAAAATCGCCGGTAAACGGACTTCCACCTGTGCCCCCGCCGAAGTTCGGGTCTACTCCCGCGTGGCCGAATTGGTCGTAGCGGGCTCTTTTATCCTTATCGGAAAGCACTTCATATGCTTCATTTACTTCTTTAAATTTAGCCTCTGCCGTTTTGTCGCCCGGGTTTAAATCCGGATGATATTTTTTTGCAAGTTTGCGATATGCTTTTTTTATCTCTGCGTCCGTTGCATTTTTAGGAACGCCCATTACCTCATAATAATCCCTTTTTTCAGCCAAACAAATCACTCCTATAGTAAATGAAAAATGAATATGAAGGATGAAAACACTTCAAAATACATTTTACCCATATTACTTAACAAAATCTTCTTATCAACCCATGATTGCCAGCCCCCAAATTTGAAGGCTGGCGACTATTTTCATCTTTCACTAATCATTATTCATTAATAAAAAGTATCAGTGATTACTTTTTATCCTTGTCATCAACATCCTTGTATTCGGCATCATAAACATTGCTGCCGTTTGCGTCCTGCTGAGGCTGTTCAGGATTGCCCTGAGGTTGTGCGCCCTGCTGCGGGCCTGCGGCCTTGTAAAGTTTTTCGCTTACCGCATACATTGCTTTTTGAAGTTCATCCTTTTTAGCCTTAATATCTTCAAGATTATTTGCTTTAATCGAATCCTTAAGTGCGGAAACCTTAGCACTTAAATCGGTCTTATCATTTTCGTCAATCTTATCGCCGTTGTCCTTTAACAGTTTTTCAACCGCATAGCAAAGGTTTTCGGCTTCGTTCTTCTGCTCAATTTCTTCGCGGTGTTTCTTATCTTCTTCCGCAAATTTTTCTGCATCCTTAACAGCCTTGTCAATGTCGTCTTTGCTCATATTGGTACTTGAAGAAATTGTAATCTTCTGCTCTTTACCTGTACCCTTATCCTGTGCGGATACATTTACAATACCGTTTGCGTCGATATCGAAAGTAACTTCAATTTGAGGAATTCCGCGCGGAGCAGGAGCAATTCCGTCAAGAGTAAACAGTCCGAGCTGTTTGTTGTCCCGAGCAAATTCACGTTCACCTTGTAAAACATTAATCTGAACCTGGGTTTGGTTATCTGCGGCAGTTGAGAAAGTTTGGCTCTTCTTTGTAGGAATAGTTGTGTTTCTCTCAATAACCTTGGTCATAACTCCGCCCATGGTTTCAACACCGAGTGAAAGCGGGGTAACGTCGAGAAGGAGCAGTCCGTCAACTTCGCCGCCTAGAACACCTGCCTGCAATGCGGCACCCATTGCAACACATTCATCGGGGTTAATACCCTTAAACGGTTCTTTGCCTGTGAAGTTCTTAACAGCTTCCTGAACTGCAGGAATTCTTGTTGAACCGCCGACAAGGAGAACTTTGTTGATTTCTTCAACCTTCAAACCGGAATCATTCAGAGCTTGACGTACAGGTCCCATTGTTTTTTCAACAAGGTCAGCTGTAAGTTCGTTGAATTTTGCTCTGCTCAAAGTTAAATCAAGGTGTTTCGGACCTGTTGCGTCCGCTGTGATAAACGGAAGATTAATAGCACTTGAAGTCATGCCGGAAAGCTCGATTTTAGCTTTTTCAGCAGCTTCTTTAAGTCTTTGCATAGCCATTTTGTCGCCGCTTAAATCTATACCTGTTTCAGACTTAAATGATGAAACCATCCAATCCATTACACGGTTATCGAAGTCATCGCCGCCCAAGCGGTTATTACCAGCTGTTGCAAGAACTTCCTGGACACCGTCGCCCATTTCTATAATGGATACATCGAATGTACCGCCGCCGAGGTCATAAACCATAATTTTCTGCTCTCCGCCCTTATCGGTTCCATAGGAAAGAGCCGCGGCAGTCGGTTCGTTAATAATACGTTTTACATCCAATCCCGCAATTTTACCTGCGTCTTTGGTTGCCTGACGCTGTGCGTCTGTAAAGTAAGCAGGAACAGTAATAACTGCCGATGATACTTTATTTCCAAGATATGCTTCTGCATCTGCTTTAAGCTTTTGAAGTATCATTGCGGAAATTTCTTGAGGAGTATAGCTCTTTGAATCAATGGTTACTTTAAAATCTGTACCCATTTCTCTTTTTATTGATGTAACAGTACGGTCAGGGTTGGTGATAGCCTGGCGCTTTGCAACTTGACCGACCATACGCTCGCCTGTTTTTGAAAAAGCAACAACTGATGGTGTAGTTCTTGCTCCCTCTGCATTTGCTATAACAACCGGTTCTCCGCCTTCAATAACAGCAACACATGAATTTGTAGTACCTAAGTCAATTCCTATTGTTTTTGCCATAATATTGCCTCCCAAATTTTTTGTTTTAAGTTAATTAAGAAATATATATAAAAGCTTTAATGCTTATTTTTTAATTTGCAACCTGAACCATTGCGTGTCTGATTATTTTATCGCCGATTTTATAACCCTTTTGAAAAACTTGGCTTATTGTGTTTTCGCCCGTGTTTTCGTCTTCTATATGTGAAACCGCATTGTGCAGTTCAGGGTTAAACTCATCGCCTATCTCTCCCATTGTGGTAACTCCAAGCTTTGTAAGAGCATCTACAAGCTGTTTATTAACCATTTCAACGCCTTTTTTTAAGTCTTCAACAGTACATTCCTCTTGACTTAACGCCCTTTCAAGGTTATCGGCAACGGGAAGGATTTTCTCTATGGTATCTGCTGTGGCATCCGTATAAATAGATGTTTTTTCGCGTTCGGTTCTTTTGCGGTAATTGTCATATTCAGCAGCTGTTCTTAAAAGAATATCTTTTTGCTTCTGAAGTTCTTCTTCTGTTTTCTTAAGTTTTTTCTTCATTACTTCGCTCGACTCCGCATCTTCTTTCTTTTTTACATTTTTTGTATTTTCAGCATTAGTATTTTCAGCTTTTCCCTCATTATTTGGCTGTTTTTGTTTTGTATCTGTGTGGGAGCAGGCGTTTGCCTTTTCCTCCTGTATGTTTTTCTTATCCACTTGTGACTTTTTCTCATCCGCCAAGATAAATAACCCCTTTCTAATCCATTTCCATTAATTCTGTAAGCATTCTGCCGACAGAATCGGAAAGATATTCAATATTTGAAATAATTTTACCGTAATTCATTCTTGTAGGTCCGATAATCGCAATAGCGCCCGCGTCATTTCCGCCTACTTCATATCGAGAAATAACCACGCTTGACTCGCTTAATTCAGGTCTGTTTGTTTCTTCCCCGATGAGGACTTTCATACCGTTAGGCTGCTGCATTAAAAGTCTCGTTAGTTCCTGAGGTCTTGACAAAAAATCTATGATACGCTTTATTTCTCCGTGTGAAAACTCATCATAGTAAAGTAAATTCATTTCACCGTCAAGGCAGACATCAGCACTCATCGAATCCTGCGCCACATCAAGTACAGCCAAAAGCGCATCGCTCATAAGCAAAGTCATATTGCCAAGGTCAGCCGCGAGCGACTGAATAAATGCCGGTGTAATTTCAGAAACGGGCAGTCCTACAAGTTTTTCGTTAATTACCCTGAAAAATACACGAAGTATATCCGAGTTGAGGTCAAAATCACAGTGAAAAACCCGGCTCTTCATTGTACCTGCGGAAGTCATAAGTATAGCCATTGCGGTTCTGCGGCTGGTCTGCACAAACTGAATAGCCTTAATATAAGCTTTCACTCCGCTGGGTGTAGTCGATACAGCTGCTAATTTTGTCATTCCCGCCAAAGCGCGCGCAACACCGTCAAGCAATTTTTCCGGGTCATATGCGCTTGGTAAAATCAAGCTGTCGATATAACGCTGTTCTTCTTTAGACACAGGCCGTTTTTTCATCAGTGTATCAATATATACCCTGTATCCTTTTTGCGACGGAATCCTTCCCGCCGAAGTATGGGGCTGTTCCAATAATCCCATTTCGACAAGTTCGCTCATTTCGTTTCGAACAGTCGCCGATGAAACTTTAAAGCTAAGGGTTTCACAAAGCGCCTTTGAGCCAACCGGTTCGCCTGTTTCAATGTACAAGTCAACAACAGCTGCCAAAATCTTTTGTTTTCTCTCGCTCAGTTCCAACCCTTTCACCCCGGTTTTTATTTGTTTTAGCACTCATCATATGTGAGTGCTAACTCTAATTTATAATTTACCATTACTTTGCCCTAATGTCAATACAGTATTTGTAAACTAATTATTAAATTGTAAAATTTTTTAAAAAAGTAGAGCCGCAAGACTGCGGCTCTTAATAAAACGGTAATATACCATTTTGCCTATTTCGAAAACAATATCTCGGAAATAAGCATATTTGAAACCAAAAAGCCCTTTGGTGTAAAATGGATTCCGTTTTTATCGCAGACTGTCAAACCGCCTTGCTGATAAAGTTTTGCCGCTTTTAAAATTCTTTCGGGGATATCCATGTTAAACCGCTTTCGGCAGTCCTCATTGTCAAGACCCGAACAAAGCCTCAGTTTCAGCATTGCGTATTCTTCAAAACTTCCGCCTTTTCCGTCTAACGCCGGTTCTTCATCGTGCATGAAACCCTTAATATCTCTGTTATAATAGAAACGTTTTCCGTCCATAAACGAATGTGCGGCGGGGCCAATCCCGATATACTCTTTGCAGTCCCAATATTTTAAATTATGACGGCTTTCAAATCCCGGTTTAGCGAAATTAGAAATTTCGTACTGCATAAACCCGCGCTTTTCGAGTTCTTCACAGGCGGTTAAGTAAAGTTCCGCTGCCTCGTCGTCATTTGGAACATCGAGTTTATCCCTTTTCCGGTAATATAAAGTTTTGGGTTCGATTTTTAAAAGATATGCGGAAATATGCTGAACACCCATTTCGGCGCAAAAATTAATTGAACGCAAAAGGCTTTCTTTCGTCTGCTTTTGAATCGCAAGCATTAAATCAAGCGAGATATTTTTAAATCCTGCGTTTTGCGCATCCTTTACTGCTTTTTCAGCCTGCTTTACAGTATGTCTTCTGCCCAAAAGTTTTAATTCGTCCTCGTTTGCCGACTGAAGTCCGATTGAAAGGCGGTTCGCCCCCGCCTTTTTTATTTCTTCTAAAAATCCGCTCAAATCTTCGGCAGGGTTAACTTCAACGGTTATTTCCGCATTTTCAAGTCCAAATTTTTCTTTTGCGGTTTTAATAAGAAACGACAGTCTTTCTTGTCCGAGAAGGTTTGGTGTCCCTCCGCCGAAATATAGCGTGTCCGCAGTTCTGTTCCATTTTTCAGAGCTTTTTGCCATTACCTTTGAAACAGTCTGTGTATATTCGTCTATCAGTTTATCATTTCCGTAAAGTGAATAAAAATCACAGTACGGACATTTACCGTCACAAAACGGTACATGAATATAAACACCTACAGGCTCTTTTTTATTCATCGAGTTTAAGCACACTCATAAAAGCTTCCTGCGGAACTTCTACCGTTCCGAGCTGGCGCATGCGCTTTTTGCCTTCTTTCTGTTTTTCAAGCAGTTTCTTTTTACGAGTAATATCTCCGCCGTAACATTTAGCCAAAACATCCTTGCGCATTGCCTTAACCGTTTCACGCGCGATAATTCTTCCGCCGATGCAAGCCTGAATCGGCACTTCAAAAAGCTGGCGCGGTATTTTTTCAGCAAGTTTTTCAGCCATTTTACGCGCTCTTGGGTATGCTTTATCTGCATGAATAATGAATGACAGTGCATCGACAACTTCGCCGTTAAGCATAATATCAAGCTTAACAAGACTGCTCTTTTGGTATCCGCTGAGTTCATAGTCGAACGACGCATATCCGCGTGTTCGAGATTTAAGAGCATCAAAGAAATCGTAAATAATTTCGTTAAGCGGCAGTTCATAATGTATGTCAACCCTGTCGGTATCGATATAATTCATATCCTTAAAAGTACCGCGTCTGTCTTGGCAAAGCTCCATAATATTTCCCACATAATCGCTCGGAGCGTAAATATGGGCGTTTGTCATGGGTTCTTCCGCCTGTTCAATAAGAGCGGGGTCGGGGTAATTTGTCGGATTGTCTATACAAACTACTTCTCCGTTTGTTTTTGTAATTTTGTAAACAACACTCGGAGCAGTTGTAATAATATCCAAATTGTATTCGCGTTCAAGTCTTTCTTGTATGATTTCCATATGCAGAAGCCCCAAAAATCCGCATCTGAAACCAAACCCCAACGCAACCGAAGTTTCGGGTTCATACGAAAGAGCCGCATCGTTAAGCTGCAGTTTTTCAAGAGCATCCCGCAAATCGGGATATTTCGCACCGTCGGCAGGGTAAATTCCGCAGAATACCATCGGCTGAACTGAACGGTAACCCGGCAGCGGAACTTTTGCGGGGTTGTCCGCCAAAGTTACGGTATCGCCGACTCTCGCCTGTTTGACTTCTTTGATTGAAGCGGCGATATATCCGACTTCTCCCGCAAAAAGCCCTTCGCTTTTTTCAAGGCAAGTAGCACGACAGAAACCGCACTCGACTACGGTAAACTCCGCACCCGTTGCCATCATTCGGATTTCGTCACCGGGGTGAACCTGTCCGTTTTTTATGCGTACATGTATTATAACGCCCTTGTATGCGTCATAATACGAGTCAAAAATAAGTGCTTGCAGTGGTTCTTTTTCGTCGCCCTGCGGCGGGGGAACATTCTTTACTATTTGTTCCATTACCAAATCAATATTTGTTCCGAGTTTTGCCGAAACACACGGAGCCTCGTCAGCTGGTATTCCGATAATATCCTCAATTTCTTCTTTCGCCTTTTCCGGCTGTGCGCTCGGAAGGTCAATTTTATTAACAACGGGTACTATCTCAAGTCCTGCATCAACCGCAAGATAAGTGTTTGCAAGGGTTTGCGCTTCAATACCCTGCGACGCATCTACAACGAGCACCGCTCCTTCACAGGCTGCGAGTGAGCGCGATACTTCATAGTTAAAGTCAACATGTCCGGGGGTATCAATTAAGTTAAAAACATAGTCATTCCCGTCTTTTGCCGTATAAACAAGCGTGACTGCGTGCGCTTTAATCGTAATTCCTCTTTCGCGCTCCAAATCCATATTATCAAGGAGCTGATTTTCCATATCTCTTACTGCAACCGCCTTGGTCTGTTCCAAAATACGGTCTGCAAGTGTACTTTTTCCGTGGTCAATGTGCGCAATAATACTAAAATTGCGAACTCTGTCGCGTGGTATTGACAAATTTATCACCTAATTCTTAAAGAATTTATTATAAAAGTAATGATTCATTATATCATAAAAAATAAAAAAAGAAAATCAAATTAGATTATACCTGCTCCTCACCATTTAACATCTTCCATTTAATAAATTATTGCAAAAATAATTTCAGCCAAACTTAAATGTAAGTGGAAATAAGCTTGTTTTTAGCCGAACTTTTTATGCGGCATGGAGTAAGTATACCGATATTTAAAAAGGTTCTATATTAAATGTTTGGGTTCTCCACTCCTTGACCCTCCTGCATAATGAATTTAGCAAAAAACAATAGGAGCGAAAAATCTGCTGTCCCTATAAAAAAAGAGATGCGCTTTCGCATCTCTTAAAATCAAAAATCAATATCTGAAATTTCTGTAATACTTATCGTTAAGCAGGCGTTTCTTTTTGGAACGCTTAGGTTTGTGGTAACGTTTGCGTCCCGAGCCTCCCCTTGGAGGACGACGGTTGCTGAAAACCACAAGTAAAACTACAACTACACCCAATATAATGCAAGCCCACGAAAAAATCCCAATCCAGTTCATCTTTTTTTCGGCAGTCTTATCCACAATAAGCGAATTTAAAGGATTTTCTTCTTCAACACTCGCCACGCTCGGAAGAACAATTTCGCTCGAAACAGCGCTGGATGCTTCACTGCTCACTGCGCCGGAAGTTTTGCTTACACTATTTTTTGTGTAACTTCTTGAGCTTGAACGTTTTGCTTTTTTGCTCGAACTCGGTTCCGGTTTTGAGCTTGGTGGAGATGACGGCTCTTTGGGTTTGAAATTTGACGAAGATTTAACTGTATCTGAAGATTGCTGATTTATTATATTTTCAACCTGTTCGGGTGTAATTTCGGTAGCTGCAGCCGTAACGGCGTAACATGAAAACAGAAATGTCAGTATGAAAAGCAAAATACATTTCCTTTTATGTTGTTTCATTATTTGATTCCTCCGCCGAATTCTGTCAAAGTAGATACTAAATTATTATACCATAATTTCACGTCATTGCAAGTTTCATCCCATGTTTTGCCGGTCATTTCATAAATAAGAGTTTTCTCGTCACCGAAGCCGATTCTTCTTGAATTATAGTCAACTTCAATAAGCCCAAAAACAAGTACAAAAATCAGCATTGTACTTAAAAATGAAGTAAAAAATATCTTTTTTTCTTTTTTATTCATCCTAAAAAATTTAAACATCTTATAAACATCCTATGTCAAATTATTTAAAACATCCACGAGCGAATTGCCCAAAAGCTCTCCTGTATAAAGTGTCTCATCCAAAGTATTGACTTCTGTTCCTATTTCTATAAGCAGAGAACCCTTTGTCATATTTTCGTTGTATTTTCTTGCACAGAAATCAAGCGGCCTCGCAAGTCCGGGATACTTGTCAGCCAATGATTTTTGAAGCCTTACTGCTAACCTTAAATTATATTCCCAATTTGGGAAACCCAAAGTTCCGTCATCATCACAACCGGAAACAATCATAAGTTGAGCTGCTTTTTTGCCGTTTATCACCGCTGTCGGCTTATACTTAATTCCGTTGGACGCCGACATTGCGTCGCGGTGAATATCCAGTGTTACCTGTATCCCCGGATATTTTTTCAGGTTTTTTTGAATAGTTACTTTGGAGCGGTCATAAGAACCGTTGTAAGTAGGATAATCGTGGCATGTTGTATCATGTACAGTGTTGATTCCCGCACTCTTCAGCTTTTCAGTGATTTTATTTCCTACCGCCACCATATTTTTATTGTTGTCACGGCTTCTCGTTTCACCTAAATAAGCCTCTGTTGTGTGAGTATGATATATTAAAACCTGCGGCGAAGAATTTTTAATAATTTTTACAGCAGGCCGTTTTTTCAGTTCTTCCGCCACATTGATATCATGTTTTTTATTTAAGTTTTTAACCCAAATATTTTGGTACTTAATTCCCGTATCGGGAATTTTCATTTCTTTTATATGTGAGGGTAAAGACGAAGCTTTAGGCGCGGCTGAAGACGCAGGTGCCTTCGGGCTGTCTTTGCTTTCCGCCTTAGAAGAAGGATTGGATTTTACGGAAGATGAACTTCCTTCCGGCTGATTGTCCTCTTCATCCTCAATTAAGTATTTATTAAATTGTTCATCATTATTATCTTTAATTGCCTCGGCAGCTCCGCCGGGCAAAATAAATCCTGCCGCTGCAAATGCGGCGTCATTTGCCTGTAATTTAGGCATACGTCCCCAAACACAGGCTACAGCCGCAAAAGTCAACGCCACGGAACTTAAGCCCACTGCTTTTTGTGTCCAATTTTTCATAACCTGCCCCCATTATATGATATTAATTCTTATGCGGACAGGAGCAAATTAATGAGCCGTTACGTCAATTCGTCAAAATCTTCTATGCTAAGCGATGGGTTCAGTGCAACATTTATTCCCATTCCCAAAAGCCTTGCACCTCTTGAAATAATCAAATCGATTTCTCGCGGGGTTACCATCATCGCCGCGCCGTGCGGTTCAATTTTATCCTTTATATCCTGAGTTTTGCCGTCGAGTAAATCTGTCGCAAGAGTTACTGCATCAACGACTGTCGGAATGCCCATACTAATAACCGGCGTTCCTAAAGTGGTTTCGTCAATCCTCGGCCTTGAATTTCCAACTCCTTCTCCGGGTGAAATTCCGGCGTTGCAAAGCTGTACCGTACAGCCGAGCCTTTCGGGGTTGCGTGCCGCAAGCGCGTCTATTGCAA
>DHNU01000052.1:0-2262 GCA_002407645.1 Ruminococcaceae bacterium UBA5408 | reverse complement strand
TCAATTCCCGTACAGCCGAGCACCCCCGGGCTGACTACGGAAACAGCGCGCAGTTTGTCAAGCCCCGTAACCCTTGCAAGTTCCCCTTTAATATGCCTTGTCGCCAAAGTGTTTTCCGCTGTAAGCGGCCCAAGTGCATCGGGTGTAATGGCTCTGTTTCCAAGCCCCGCTACAAGCACTCCTCCGCTTTCGGGAAGCAGGGATTTAAGTTCCCTTGCCGTCACACTTAAAAGTCTGTTGTCGCTGTCAAGATGATCCGAAATAGACTTAACTTCCAAAGTAATGTAAGATTTTCCTTTTTCGTCGATTCGCGTGATTTTACACCCATCTTCTTCACTGCATATATGTCGGCTCGGCTCGGTATTTTCAAGCGCTAAATCCGTACGAAGTACCATTTTATCAACCCCTACAATATTTTTTAAAATCATTTAAAAAGACTTGCTTTTTTATCATCTAAATGATATTATTATTTGTACGTGACAATAACAAAGGAGGTGTAATTATGCCTAACATCAAATCAGCTAAAAAACGCGTAAAGGTTATTGCTACTAAAACTATGCTCAATAAGTCCTTTGAATCCGGACTTAAGACCGATATAAAGAAAGCAAGCCTTGCCATTGAAGCCAACGATGCCAATAAGGCGGATGCCGTTAAGGTTGCGATTAAGAAGATTGACCAAGCTGCAGTAAAAGGAATTCTGCACAAAAATACAGCCGCAAGAAAGAAGTCAGCTCTTGCACGCAAGCTGAACGCGGCAAATGCATAACCTCGATACGCGGTTTTCTTGCAAAAGCAGAGCTTTGGCCCTGCTTTTTTGTTTACCCGAAAACCTTTGTAATGTCACTAACTACAATTGACTTTTTATTAATTATTGGTTATTATATACTAAATAGTCAAACAATCAAAAGTTAAAAACGGAGGTGCTCGTTTTGAAAAAATTAAATACATTTGGAATTTTAATTACCGTTATTTCCACAATAACCGCGATGACCGCTGCCGTTGTAGCTGTTGTCCTTTTCTTTGAAAAGAAAAAGAAAGATGAAGAGGAGCTTGAGCACTACCTCGATTGTTCAATACAGTAATAAATATTTTCTGCGGTTAAATGCACGGGCAGGTTTTTTGACCTGCCCGTTTTTCTGTTTTTTTATTTATAATTTCATTTTTGCAAAATATTTCTTTAAATATAAATTGTAATAAAGCTTTCCGATTTTCCAAAGGATAATTCCGAGTATCTGTCCGTTTATTATTCTAAATATTCGGTAACCAAGTTTTATTGCAAATACCGCTTTGTTAGCTCTTATCTCCCGGTTTTGAAAACAAAGCGGCTAAATAGCCGAAGAACACCGCCGCAGCAACCCCGGCGGCGCCTGCAGCTATACCACCGGAAAACGCACCCAAAAGTCCATGTTCTTTTACCGCTTCAAGCGTTCCTTTAGCCATTAAGTACCCAAAACCTGTCAGCGGAACAGTTGCCCCGGCGCCCGCAAAATCCACGAGCGGTTCGTACACGCCAAACGCGGTAAGCACAACGCCGAGCGTAACAAAAAGTACAAGTATTCTCGCCGGTGTCATTTTTGTAAAATCAATTAAAAGTTGGCCGACGGCACAGATTGCACCGCCTATTAAAAATGCCCATAAATAATCCACTATTGTCACCTCGAATTTAGTTTCGCCGATTCTTTTAATGATATACATAAAAAGAATTAATTCTACTCAAAACTCACCTAAAAATTATAAAACGGCGGCATCGGGTTTATCCCGACAATGCAAGTTATTATATGCCGGGCGATACAACACCATATTATCCGGATGAAAATGACCCAACATTTGACTATTCATATTGGCTAAAAAAGAGTTGTATGGACGCTGTTACTCATTTTGCAGATGATGCTGTTAATATATCTGGAACATCAGAAGGAGTAAGATTCAAACCACTATGGGTAAAACAAGACAACGGAGAGTATCTTTTTTATGTTCTTTATGGTTGAATTAAATAAAAAAGGCGACTATAATTAGCCGCCTTTTTTGATATTCTTAATTTTTATTTGTTGTTTATAATTTTTAGAAATCTTTCGATATATTTCACATCTAAACCGCTTAATTCCATATAATCTGAATTTGATATTTTAGTAACATCTAAATTCATAATTTTATTGTCAAATTCTCCGATTTCCTTATACGAATAAAAAAAGGCGCGAAAATTCCGCGTCTTTATTTATTTTAATTTTTTAATGGATTATCGGCATATCTCCCGATTCGTGA
>DHNU01000053.1:37059-40073 GCA_002407645.1 Ruminococcaceae bacterium UBA5408 | reverse complement strand
TAAATATATAATTGATACAGTTCCCAAAGCCAATATACTTAGAACGACTGTAGTGTTTACTATGTTTGAAAAATCCGTACTGCCAAAGCGCTTTGCCATTTCGATTCCCACAGATATTCCGTTATTTATGAAATGAATAAATATAGAAATCCAAAGCGAATTTGTACGCACAACAACAAATGCCATAATCAAACCTGCTATAAATGCAAACACAAACTGGATGAAATTGCCGTGATAAAGTCCGAATAAAAGAGCGGAACCCACAATTGCAAACCCGTCGCCGAATTTACGCAGACTGTGAAGTATCATTCCTCTGAAAAGGAGTTCTTCTGTAAGCGGCGGTATTATCACAATTGTAACAAAATATAAAACTAATACGCGCCAGTCGTCTATTATGGGGTATTCGGGAATATTTCCGCTGAATCCGAATGCCTTTTGAATTTGCGCAACCACATTTGCGGGTATGTTCGCAAGCATACATACGGCAGAACCAAAAAACACACACGCCGCGCCCTCTAAAAATCCAACTTTTTCAAAAGGCAGTGCGCTGCTTACTTTAATATGTTTTATTGCAAAATACAAAAAGACAGGTACGGCAAGGCCGATAAGATACGATGTGCCGCTTGCAAGGTAAAAAAGCACAGGAGATAATCCCATGATATTGGGACTTGAATAATCTCCTTTATACCCAAATGCCTTTAAATAAAAGGTACATACAATTATAAGACCCGACATCAGTACCATTCCCGCAAGCAAAGTCCAACAAAGTCCATTGCTCGTTTTTCTGATTTTTCGCTTTTCGCACTGAGCCAGCACATATGGCGGTGTATTGTTATATTGGCTGTACTGGTAATTAGGCGAATAGTACATATAATATCTCCTTTATTATAACTGATTTTTAAGTCTAAATGCTCATTATAAAATTCAATTGATTAATGTAAATATTTTAATATTATATCACAGTTTAGTTAATTACACAATTGCAGAAGCACTATAATTACTATACGTCTAAATCACCATTTGAGCTAAAAATTAAAGAAATAATCAGTCCTTGCTTTTAACTGAAATAATGAATGTTACTAAAAATCCGCCCCATAAAATAGTTCCACCCAAAGCCATAAAGAAAATAGCCTGTGCTGTCATAATTTTCACCTCCTTATTTGTCAGATGATTTCCATCTGCATTTGCTTATTATGTGTGCACCGATAATTCCTATCACGATTACAAGCCACCCGTATAAAAGCAGCGGCAATGTATCGTAACCTCCGTACGGAGTCTGAAATTCTTTTATGATGCTTTGAACAACTGTAATTATAAGCATTCCAGGTGTAATGTATTTTATAATTACATCCCACCAAGAGCCGATACGGAAATAAGAAATTTTGTTTACATGGTCCCTGACCGTCTTCGGTTTTAAATACCAACCGACTATAACGGCTTCAAGCAATCCTGCACATACGATACCGTAGTTGTTAATATAGTTATCCATTATATCAAGTAAATAAAGTCCTGCGTCAGTAGCAAAAGCAAGGCTTAATACAAAACCTATTACGCAAATTGCAGTAACAACTTTTTTACGCGGAATATCGAACTTTTCTCCGATAGCCGCCGAAATTGCTTCCGTAAGCGAAACCGAAGAAGTAATTCCCGCGAATACGAGGCAGACAAAGAACATAACTCCTAATATATTTCCCCATACGCCCATATGCGTAAATACATTTGGGAAAGCTATAAATGCAAGGCCGATTCCGCTTGTAACGACTTCATCAACAGGGACGTTTTGCATTGTCGCCATGGCTCCCAAAATGGAAAAAACACCTATTGCGGACAAAAATTCAAATCCGCAGTTAGCAAACGCAGTCATAAATGCGCTGTTATTAATATCAGTTTTTTCCGGAAGATAACTTGAATACGTCATCATGATTCCTGTGCCGATACTCAGTGAGAAAAATACCTGTCCATAGGCGGAAATCCAAATTTCAGGGTTTTTAACCGCATTCCAGTCGGGTTCAAACAAAACATTTAAACCTTTTGCAGCTCCATCTAATGTAACGCCTTTTATTACAATAATAAACATAATAATAAAAAGCAGCGGGAGAATAATTTTACTGGTTTTTTCAATGCCTTTTTTTACTCCCTTGTAGCACACCGCCCAGTTAAATAGCCAAATAACAAAAATTCCGATTGCAATTGGCAGCACTATTTTGTTAAAAGACGTTGGAGAAGAGGAAAGCTGTAAAAAATCTTCATAGAAGAATTTATTTGTATCCGCTCCCCATGTTTTATTAAAGCTCATAAGCGCATATTTTACAGCCCAGCTTAAAATCATGGAATAATAGCATAATATAAACGATGAACTTATAATTGGCCACCAGCCAATCCACTCAAACTTTTTGTTAATTAAGCTTAAGCATTTCGGAGTCGAGCCCTTGTATTTATGCCCTATTCCGTATTCCAAAATCAAAAGCGGAATACCCGCTGTAAAAATAGCACAAAAATACGGAATGAAGAAAGCTCCGCCTCCGCTTGAATAGACCTCATATGGAAAGCGCCATATGTTGCCGAGCCCTACCGCAGACCCGATTGCCGCAAGTATAAAACCAAACTTACTGTTCCATTGTTCTCTCTGTTTTTCCATTTTACCACTCCTTAAATCCTATTACCCTAACCCGGGATGGAGCAGCAAAAAAAGCCCATCCCCGGTATTTCTACCAGAGGACGAGCTTAATAAAGTCCGTGTTACCACCTCAGTTTATCAACACTTCACAATGTTGACCTCACAGGTGCTAAATATAACACCATGTTGCTATAACGGGCAAAACCGGAACCTGCTAATACGATTTTCACAGGTCAGCATAGAGAACGAGTTCGAAAGTATTCTATACGCTCCATCTCAACAAAAAGGAGTTCTCTGTAATATATTATACAACCTACTGGTTTCTCATTTCAGCGATTAGGAAGAATTATATCAGTTTTAAAAATTTATGTCAAGTACTTTTTATAATATAATAATA
>DHNU01000053.1:31849-36760 GCA_002407645.1 Ruminococcaceae bacterium UBA5408 | reverse complement strand
TCCGTTGCATAGTTAACTTTACATATTCCTCTTTTAACACATTCTTTTACTGCTTCGTCCGGAACACCGGAAGTTCCGTGTAAAACGAGCGGAACTTCCACTACTTTTCTAATTTCGCTTAGTCTTTCAACATCCAACTTAGGTATTCCTTTATATACACCATGGGCTGTACCTATGGCAACTGCAAGGGAATCAACTTTAGTTGCCTCAACAAACTGCAAAGCTTCCTGCGGGTCGGTATATCCCCCGTTTCCGCCGTCCAAGTCGTCTTCTTTTCCGCCGACTTTTCCAAGTTCCGCTTCAACAGGAACTTTTGACGGATGACACGCATCGACAACAGCCTTTGTTACTTTGATATTATCTTCAAAACTCTCGTGTGAACCATCTATCATGATAGATGTATAGCCCGTTCTGAGCGCACGCATTGCAAGTTCAAAGCTGTCCCCGTGGTCCAAATGCATAACTACCGGTACGCTCGCTTTTTCGGCGGCAACTTTAACGTTAGCGTAAAAATATGCCAAATCAGCATATTTTACAGTTGACGGGGTGGTCTGCATAATTACGGGTGAATTTAATTCTTCCGCCGCTGCGACAACGGCTTGTACCATTTCCATGTTTTCAACATTAAATGCTCCTACAGCATATCCCCGGTTTTGTGCGTCTAACAATAATTCTTTTGTTGTAACTAATGGCATAATTGTTCCCTTCATTATCTATTACTGTTTATTTAACAAGCTTACTACTTCTTTGCTTGATTTAGCGTTTCTCAACGAGTTGATAAATTCTTCGTGCATTAATTTTGAAGAAAGAGATGCAAGTGTTCTCAAATGTAAATCGCCGTCTTTGTCGTTTGTTGCAATCATAAATACAATGTAAGCCGGCTCTCCGTCCTCAGCTTCAAAATCAAAACCGGTTTTAGAAATACCCACAGCGACTCTTGGTTTAATTACAGCCCCTGTTTTTGCGTGCGGAATTGCAATTCCCATTCCCATACCTGTCGTAGAAAGTTTTTCTCTTGCATAAATTGCTTTTTTAAATGTGTCTTTATCTGAAAGCACACCATCTCCGTCAAGTAAAGAAACCATTTCGTCAATTACTTCGTCTTTTGTTTTTCCGCTAATGTCAAGCTTTACTGTTCCTTCTTGGAATAAAGAATCGTTTGTTTTATTTACTGCTTTTTTTTTTGAATCTTCTGCCGCTCCTGTTACTTTTGGAGTTACAGCAGCATACAGAATTGCGCCTACAACAGAACCTGCCAAAATACAAGCTACCCACATAAGCGGTTTATTTACAAGACCTAAAATAAGGAATCCGCCGTGAGGTGCAGGAACCTGAATTTTCAACATATAAGAAAGCACTGCGGAAATTGAAGAACCAACCATCAATACCGGAATAACCTTGAGCGGATTTTTAGCCGCAAACGGAATAGCACCTTCAGTTATATGAGTACAGCCGAGGATATAGTTGATTAAACCCGCTGTTCTGTCAGCCTTTGTAAATCTGTTTTTAAAGAATGTCGCTGCAATTGCGATGACAAGCGGAGGTGTAATGCAGGCCGCGGAAACACCCGCCATAAAGAAGTAGTTGCCCTGGCCTAAAAGAACTGTACCTGTTACATAAGCCGCCTTGTTGACAGGGCCGCCCATATCAAATGCAGACATACAGCCTACAACAATTCCCAAAATAATCGGGTTTGAATTCTGAAGTCCTGCAAGGAAGTTCATCATAGCGTCGTTGATAGCTGCACAAGGCTTACCGATAAGAACCATTAATGTTCCGACTATTCCAATCGAAATAATAGGAATCAGGAAAATCGACTTTAATCCTTCAAGCTGACGCGGCATATTTTAAGCAGTTTTACAACCAGTAAAACAAAATAGCCCGCAAAGAAACCGGCAATAATTCCGCCAATAAATCCTGAGCCTGTCTGGGAAGCAATCACACCCCCGACAAGTCCTGCCAGCATACCGGGACGCCCCGAAATCGACTGAGCAATAAACGCTGCGAGAACAGGAACCATCAGTCCCATTGAGTATCCGCCGACTTTATTAATCAAAGCGGCAATTGCGTTAAACTGTTCCGAATTAGGGTCTGCGGAAAAAATTCCCCACAAGAATGATATAGCGATTAAAACGCCGCCCGCAACAACAAGCGGAAGCATATGGGAAACGCCGTTCATAAGATGCTTGTAAATTTTATATGCGCCCGAAAGTTCTTCTTCGTCTTTTGAGCTCTGTACGGAATTTCCTTGTCTGATATGTACTTTTCCGTCAATACATCTTTGAATCAATTCATTTGCTTTATTAATTCCCTCTGATACAGGCACCTCAATAACGGGTTTTCCGTTAAAACGATCCATATCAACGTCTTTGTCGCACGCTACAATAATAGCGTCTGCCTCTCTGATATCCTTTGCGGTCAGTTGGTTTTCTACACCTACTGCTCCGTTTGTTTCTACTTTGATATCACAGTTCAGTTCCGCCGCCGCTTTTTTCAGTGCTTCCTCAGCCATGTAAGTATGCGCAATTCCGGTTGGACAACCGGTAACCCCTAAAAGCTTCATCACTTAGTTCATCTCACCTTTCTGACTTTAATCTGTTCTTTATACAACTCTACGTTTTTTAAATCGCCGATACCACTGCTTTCAGCAACATTCGCGCCTGCAGCGGCGGACAATTTTAACGCCTCCTCTATATTATCCGGGTCTTTGTTCCAAACGCTTAAAAAAGCGGCTAAAGCAGAGTCCCCGGCACATGCGGAGCTTACTAATTTAACAGGCTTTGTATTTGCAAAATAGATATTCCTGCCATTATAAAAATAAGAGCCCTTACTGCCTAAAGTAAGAAGAATATTTTGTGCACCCTTTTCATAAAGCAAATCCAAAACATCCTTAATATCTTCCTCATCACGAATGATAATTCCGAATATTTTCTGTATTTCCTCGTCGTTCGGTTTTATCATGTAAGGATTGTATTGAAGCAGTTCATTAAGTTTTACTGAACTTATATCCAAAATAACTTTAGTCTGTTTTTTACGGCAAATTTTTAAAATATCCTCATAATAATCAGGATTAATACCTTTCGGCAGACTTCCGCTTATCGATAAATATTCCATATCCTCGGCATCTTCTATAATTTTCAAAAGTTCTTTTTGATTATCTTCTGTTACAAAAGAGCCCTCATTTACAAACTTATATTCGTCTTTTCCGTCATTGACGAAAAAGTTCAGTCTTGTAGTGTCATCCACCCAAACCGGAAGAACTTTGCATGATTTTTTTGCTTCATTTACTATGAATGTTCCTGAAAATCCACCGAAAAATCCTAATATTGTCGAATTAACCCCGAAATGCTTTAGAACAAAGCTTACGTTAAGTCCCTTCCCATTTGCTGAATAAGTCGCATTGGAAGTACGGTTAACAATATCCGGTTTAACGCTCTTGGTTGACATATTTATATCAATTGCTGGATTAGTTGTTAGAGTATAAAACATTTTTTATTTTCTGCGCCTCCTTCTTTTCATTAATAACAGTATATAATAAAAGATGATGAAAATCTTTTCAGAATCTGAAAACCTTTTCACCATCTAATTTTATCTTTTTCTTCAATTTTATTAGTTTTAAATTAAATATTTGGGTTCTCAGTCCCTGCCCACCCACTCATAATGAGTTTATCGAAAAATAAGCTGTTGTTTTATTCCTTTCTAATTTAAGTACAACCTTAGCCAATTAAATGGTAGGGATTAGGGGCAGGTATTAAATGTTAATTTACCCGGACAATTGTTAAAGAACCATTTTATTATATATAACTTATTCCTATTTGTATGAAACCATATAATCAATTATTATTCTTGAAATAATTTGCAGCGAAAGTCTTGAAGATACCTCGTATTCTGTAATAGCATTGTGTTTGCATTTATATCCAACGACGCTGTATTTTGAAAGCGGCAAAAGCGGGGAGTTTTCATTGCAGCAGCAGGTAATAACAATTGCATCACACAAATTTGCATTTTGAGCGGACTCTATCAGCTCCTGGGTTCTGCCGTTCAAAGAAAATATAAACACAATTTCATCTTTTTTTAAGTGTTTTGTTTTAATTCTCATAATATTGGGGTCGCGAATAAATACAGCATTACAGTCCAGCAGCTGCAGTTTAAGTGCGAATTCTTCACCCACATATTCGGTAAGTCCCCTTGCAAAAATAAAAGTTCGAGATGCTTTTTTAATTGAAGAAATAATTTTAAGTATATTCGGTACGGAAATTTGTTCAATAACCCGCTGTGCCTCCAAAAGCGATTTGTTCAAAACTTCTCCCATATTATGAACATCGCTTTCCTTTGCCTGTCCCGTTAAGCGGTAACGCAGTTCATTAAATCCGTTAATCCCACATTTTCTTATTGCACGGGACACAGTGGAAGGGGATGAATATGTTTCAAATGCAATTTCCACAATCGAAAGCTGAGAGAGCCTATCTTCATTATTGTTAATAAATTTGACTATTTCACGTTCTGTTTGAGTTAAGGAATTATAAATATCATTGTTTAACTCTATTATCATAAAATATTCTACCTTTTCTATATAATAATAATGCTTTTAAACATCTATTATAACACTATTGTCACAAACTTCAACTTATCGCTAAATATCGTATTGATTATATTTTTCTGTGACCGTATTTGTCAAAAATCTTTCTTAACGCTCTTTCCGCAACGGCTGTGTGGAAATTGCCATGAAACTCGATTTTTCATTGACATAGGTATTCTGTAACCATATACACCATTAATATATAGCAAAACCCCGCCACGCTCTGTTTGCGTACCGAGGTTTTTTCTGGCGTCCCCGGCGCGATTCGAACGCGCGGCCTTTCGCTTAGGAGGCGAACGCTCTATCCAGCTGAGCTACGGAGACTTATTAAA
>DHNU01000053.1:14076-31632 GCA_002407645.1 Ruminococcaceae bacterium UBA5408 | reverse complement strand
CCTTTTATTTGACTTACTTGCATTTTGAACACTTTGCGCATTAAAAAATCCTAATATCAGAAGCATCATTGAAGAAAGAGAAATCAAAATTATTAAATACGGAAATACATTCATCGAAGCGTAATCCACCATTTTGCACCTTGCGGAACTGTAAAAGCAAGCGGATGCGGATGCATATAATGCGCAGATTATAACAGATATTCCAAAATTTTTTCTCTCTTTTAAAAATAATATTGAAAAAATTACAATCCCCGGAAAAACGCATGCAAGCACAATATAAATTAAAGCGTCATCAGAAAATCCCAAACCGGCGTAACGGTAAATAAGCTGGTACACGCTCAGCGAAACTTTTTCGGAATCGTTTGAACCGATAGTTGTCCCCACAGGAAGAAAAAGAGAACCTATCAAAAATGTCTGAAGCATAATAACAATTCCCTTAATTTGTCTGTTCGTTAAATTTATCAAACTGTTCAAGTTATTACCTCCACCTTTGTAATTTAAAGATATTACGAATTTTTAAAAATATTGCCCATGCTTTTGTATTTTGAGAAATCCTATTGTATTTATTTTAACACAAGAATCTTAATTGTTCAAATTCTTTTAAAGCTAAAGGGGGCGGCGTCCTCGACGTTCCGTTTGCAATATACCGTATTATTTTTAAATGATGTTCTTACGGTTCTTTAACAATTGCTCTGGTAAATTAATATTTAAGACCTACCCCCTCCATTTAGCCTACTTATTTAAATAATCAGCTGCCTTTTTTCCCTCCCGTACAAGATTGCTTGCGGTTTTTAGTTGCTTGCTGCGCAGGAGGGGGCAGGCATTGAAAATCCCAACGTCTAATATAGAACCGTTCTTAACTGTATGACAAAAAATAAGTGCATTATCATTTTACTGATAATGCACTTATCGTTATTAATTAAACACAAACGTAATATATAACCACTAGAACCACAAGTATTTTGTAAGTATCCACTTACGAAAAATCTATGGTGAAAGTCAAAACTTATTTTGCTCTCTTTTCTTTAACAGCAGCCTGTGCAGCAGCCAAACGTGCAATCGGTACACGATAAGGTGAGCAGGAAACATAGTTAAGACCGACTCTGTGGCAGAATTCGACTGATGTCGGATCGCCGCCGTGCTCTCCGCAGATACCAAGGTGAATTTCAGGTCTTGTCTTGCGGCCGAGTTCAACAGCCATCTTAACAAGCTTGCCAACACCAACTTGGTCAAGGTGAGCAAACGGGTCAGATTCATAAATCTTGTTTTCATAGTAATAGTTGAGGAATTTGCCTGCGTCATCACGGCTGAAACCAAATGTCATCTGGGTTAAGTCGTTTGTACCGAAGCTGAAGAACTCTGCTTCCTTGGCAATTTCGTCAGCTGTTAAAGCAGCACGAGGAATTTCAATCATAGTACCGACTTGATACTTAAGCTCAACGCCGGCTTCTTTGATAATCTTATCGGCTGTTTCTGTAACGATATCCTTAACAAACTTAAGCTCTTTCTCTTCTCCTACGAGAGGAATCATGATACGAGGCTCAGTATTGAAAGTAGGATGTTTCTTGTTAACTTCAATAGCAGCGTTGATAACTGCAGTTGTCTGCATAACTGCAATTTCAGGATAGGAAACAGTTAAACGGCAGCCACGGTGACCCATCATTGGGTTAAACTCGTGTAAGCTTGCAATAACATTCTTGAGGTACTCAACTGTAATGTTAAGTTCACCGCAAATTTCCTTAATATCTTCTTCCTTAGTAGGCAGGAACTCGTGAAGCGGCGGGTCGAGGAAACGAATAATAACCGGACGGCCTTCCATAGCTTCATAAATACCTTCAAAGTCACCCTGCTGATAAGGCAGAAGTTTTGCAAGTGCTTTTACGCGCTCTTCTGTTGTTTTGGAAACAATCATTTCACGCATTGCTTTAATACGCTGACCTTCAAAGAACATATGCTCTGTACGGCAAAGTCCGATACCCTGTGCACCGAAATCTCTGCCTTGCTTAGCATCATGAGGTGTATCGGCATTGGTATAAACCTCGAGTTTACGTGCGGAGTCAGCCCACTTCATGAAGCGGTCGAAATCACCGGAAATTGTAGCTGCAACAGCCGGGATAGCTACGCCGTAAATGTTACCTGTTGAACCGTCGATTGAAACATAGTCGCCCTCTTTAATTGTTCTGCCTGCAAGAGTAAATTGTTTCTTATCGTAATCGACAACGATATCGCCGCAGCCTGATACACAGCATGTACCCATACCACGAGCAACAACAGCAGCGTGAGAAGTCATACCGCCGCGGACAGTAAGGATACCCTGTGCAACAGCCATACCTTCGATATCTTCAGGAGAAGTCTCAAGACGAACGAGGATAACTTTCTCGCCCTTTTCGTGCCAATCTCTTGCATCTTCAGCAGAAAATACAACTTTACCGCAAGCGGCTCCCGGAGAAGCTGCAAGGCCTTTGCCGAGAACTTCAGCTTTCTTAAGTGCGTCGGCATCGAACTGCGGATGGAGCAAAGCGTCGAGCTGTTTCGGTTCTACTCTTAAAATTGCCTCTTCTTCGTCAATCATTTTTTCGTCAACGAGGTCAACAGCAATCTTCAAAGCAGCAGCAGCTGTTCTCTTACCGTTTCTTGTCTGGAGCATATAGAGTTTACCGTTTTCAATAGTGAACTCCATGTCCTGCATATCTCTATAGTGTTTCTCAAGTGTATCTGCAATCTTAGCAAACTGTTCGTAAACTTTCGGCATATCCTGCTGTAAGTGGCTGATTGGAGAAGGTGTACGAACACCGGAAACAACGTCTTCGCCCTGTGCGTTAATGAGGTATTCACCGAACAGTGCTTTTTCGCCTGTTGCAGGGTTACGGGTAAATGCAACGCCTGTGCCGGATTTTTCACCGGAGTTACCGAATACCATTGCCTGTACGTTAACAGCAGTACCCCAATCATAAGGGATTTCGTTCATACGGCGGTATACGTTTGCACGGGGGTTGTCCCATGAACGGAAAACAGCCTTAACAGCTTCCATAAGCTGAATCTTCGGGTCGCTCGGGAAATCTTCTCCCTTTTTCTCTTTATAGAAAGCTTTGAACTTTTTAACGAGTTCTTTCATATCGTTCTCGTCAAGTTCAATATCTTGCTTTACGCCTTTTTTAGCTTTCTGTTCGTCGATAACTTTTTCAAATTCAGATTTCGGAAGCTCCATAACAACGTCGGAGAACATCTGAATGAAACGACGGTAGGAATCATATGCAAAGCGGGGGCTGTTTGTAAGTTTTGCAAGGCCCTCAACAACTGTGTCATTAAGACCGAGGTTTAAAATTGTGTCCATCATTCCCGGCATGGAAGCACGGGCACCCGAACGGACGGAAACGAGAAGCGGATTAACCGGGTCAGCGAATTTCTTACCGCAGATTTTTTCCATCTTCTCAAGATATTCATAAATTTCCACCTGAATATCAGGGTTAATTTGACGGTTATCTTCGTAATACTGTGTGCAGGCTTCTGTTGTAATAGTAAAGCCCTGAGGAACGGGCATGCCAAGATTTGTCATCTCAGCTAAGTTAGCACCTTTACCCCCGAGAAGCTCTCTCATTTTGCCATTGCCTTCGGAGAAAAGGTAAACGTACTTGTGGCTCATTAATGGTACCTCCTATAAGAATTAGTTTTTTTAACGAGCTTTTTTAAATCATAAATCTTTACGCAATCGCTCAGTTTGTATTATAACAAAAAGAATTGGAAATTACTATATGTTTTTCCATAAAACCAAACGATAATTCAATATTTTTTTAATAAAACATAAGTAACTTTAACAAATCATACGGAAAAACATAATTTTATCTTGAAAAATCTATATCTTATGAGATAATAGTAATAGCAATTTTATTAAAAATTCAAAATTTTACTGAAGTATTAATAAATTTACGGAGGATACAGCATGCCAAAAAAATGTTGTGCGGTTATTCTTGCTGCGGGCGAGGGTAAGCGGATGAAGTCAAACCGCCCGAAAGTACTTTCACAAGTTCTTTTTAAACCTATGCTGCAATGGGTAATCGATTCGGCTGATACTGCCGGAATAAACGATATTTGTGTTGTTACCGGCCACAAGCACGAGGATGTGGAAAAATATCTTTCCCAACATAACTCGTCCCAAACCGGTCCAAGGGTTTGTCATGCCCTTCAGTCCGAAAGAAAAGGAACCGGCCACGCTGTAATGATGGCATCCGATTTTCTTTCCAAACATATTGATTCAAATGTCCTTATTTTAAACGGTGATGCACCGTTTGTGGATTCAAACATTATTAAAGACGCTTTAGATGACCACGTTGCAAACGGCAATGCGGTTACGGTTATTTCTGCCCTTTTATCCGACCCGACAGGCTACGGCAGAATTGTACGCGACCCCGAAACAGGTCTTATAAGTGCAATTGTAGAGCAGAAAGACGCCGGCGAAAAAATTCTTGCAATAAACGAAATCAACTCCGGAGCTTATTGGTTTAAAGTGAAGGATTTACTTGATATTTTAAAACATATTTCAAATAATAACGCTCAAGGTGAATACTATCTTACCGATGCGGTCAAACTTTTAATCAGTTCCGGCAAAAGAGCCGACGCCCATAAAACTGATAATTCAAATGCCGTTCTCGGTGCAAACGACTGCTTGCAGTTAAGTGAACTTAATAGCATAGCCCGTAATGAAATTTTATCAAGGCATATGCAAAACGGAATCGAAATTCCGATAACCGACGGCATTATTATTGGACCTGATGTTAAAATAGGAAACTATACCTGCATTTTACCCGGCACCATTTTATGCGGCGACACTGTAATAGGGAGCAGCTGTAAATTGGGGCCGAATTCTTTTTTAAGCGGCTGCAGTGTTGGCGACAATGTTATTTTAAACTATGTTCAGTGTAAAAATTGTAGTATTAAGTCAAACCGGGCTATCGAGCCTTTTTCGGTTATTAACCACAATATAGATTAGAAAACAGAATACAGGGGGATACTTAAAAATGAATTTTCACGGCAAGGACATCAAGATTTTCGCTGCAAGCGCAAATCAGCGCGTAGCGAAACAAATCTCGGAATGTTTGGGGCTTCCGCTCGGAAAAAATGACGTTACCACTTTCAGCGACGGCGAAATATCGGTATCACTTTTCGAGTCGGTTCGCGGTTCGGACTGCTTTATTGTTCAGTCAACCTGCGCTCCGGTAAACAACAACCTTATGGAACTTCTTATCATGATTGATGCGATGAAACGTGCGTCAGCGGCAAGAATCACAGCTGTTATGCCTTATTTCGGGTATGCACGCCAAGACCGTAAAGCAAAAGCACGCGATCCGATTTCGGCAAAACTCTGTGCAGACCTTATCACAACCGCAGGCGCTGACCGTGTACTTACTATGGATTTACACGCTCCGCAGATACAGGGCTTTTTCAATATTCCTGTTGACCATTTGCTTGGCGCACCGGTTCTTTCTTCTTACTTAAAAGAGCGTATTGGTGACAATACAGACGATTATGTCATTGTTTCCCCCGACTTGGGTTCGGTTACACGTGCCCGCAACTTTGCCGCAAGAATCGGCTGTCCGCTTGCAATAGTTGACAAACGCCGTCAAAAGGCAAATGTCTGCGAAGTTATGAACATAATCGGCGACGTTAAGGATAAAAAAGTCATTCTTGTAGACGATATGATTGATACTGCGGGAACTTTATGCAATGCCGCAGAAGCGATTATTTCGAAAGGTGCAAAAGAAGTCAATGCCTGTGCAACTCATGCTGTACTTTCAGGCCCCGCTATTGACAGAATTAAGGCAAGCCCGATAAAACAGCTTGTACTTCTCGACACTATTCCCCTTCCGCCGGAAAAACGACTTCCAAACATCACCACTCTTCCGGTAGCTCCGCTTTTTGCCGAGGCAATTGAGCGCATTTATGAAGATAAACCGGTTTCCCCCATGTTTGTCTGATAACCGAAATAATTAATAAACTTTACACGGTGGGGTGGATTTTTCCATCCCGCCATATTTCTTTAGGCTCTATAATAAATTATTGCGGTATTACTCGCCGCTGCTCTCTCTTACGTATAAAAGTCTAATTCGGAAGAGTTTATGGAGGGTGGCTTTTTAATTCCGCAATTTGCTAAACTTTTTATATAATTTGTATCTTCACTCGTATTATACAATATTTTTGTTAATATACCATTATAATCATATTAATCTTTTATTAGAGGTAAATTCATTATGTTCAAAAACCCGTTTTCTAAATCAAGCGAACCGTCAGGCCCGGTTGAATACATTATAGTCGGACTTGGCAACCCCGGAAGCAAATACGAAGGCACGCGCCACAATGCCGGTTTTATGGCACTGGATTATATTGCGGATAAGGCGGGCGCCGACTTAAAACGAATAAAATTTAAAGGCCTTTGCGGCACCGCTATGATTGCAGGGAAAAAGGTTCTTCTTTTGAAACCCTCTACATATATGAATTTAAGCGGGCAGAGCGTTACCGAGGCAATGCATTTTTATAAACTTCCTCCCCAAAAAGTTATAATTCTCTATGACGATATTTCACTTGAGCCGGGCAAAATGAGGATTCGGCTTAAAGGAAGTCATGGCGGACAAAACGGTATGAAAAATATAATATACTTAAGCGGAAGTGACCAATTCCCCAGAATAAAAATCGGAACAGGTAAAAAGCCAAACCCGCAGTGGGACTTGGCAAACTGGGTTCTTTCCAAATTTTCCGAACAGGAACTTAAACTTATGTATGAAGCAATCGACCATGTTAGTTCTTCCGTAGAACTGATGGTTAACGAAAATGCCGCCGAGGCTATGAATAAATATAATTCGTAGAATGAGCATATAATACACTGACAAAGGATTAAAAACAAATCTTTATTTGGCTTTAACCCATATAAATAAGGGGATTTCATGAAATTTCTAACCAATGCCATAAGTGGACTGCGTGAATTTGAAGCACTTGAATCCGCTGTAAAAAATAACGCTCTGCCTGCGGCCGTCACCGGTATTTCGGGTATTCACAAAGCAAACATAATATATTCGCTCTGCGCAAAACTTAAACGCAGGGCTTTTGTTGTTGCCGGCGATGAGGCAGAAGCACAGCGTCTTTGCGGTGATTTAAGCGCAATGGGCATGAAACCGCTTTTTTGTCCTGTTCGTGATTTTAATTTTAGGGATATTGCAGGCAGCAGCCACGAATACGAACATCAGCGGCTGCAGGTTTTGGAACGCACTTTAAGCGGTGAATGTGATGCTGTGGTATGCTGCATTGATGCGGCACTTCAGTTCACTATTCCTCCTCAGGATTTAATTCACCGCACTTTTACCATAAAGAGGGGACAGTCCGTCCCCATAGATAAAGTTTTAAATGCTCTTACCGTCTGCGGTTATGAACGCGCAGATCAAATAGACGGTGCGGGGCAGTATTCACAGCGCGGCGGAATACTTGATATTTTCACTCCCGATGCCCCCTACCCTTCAAGAATTGAATTTTGGGGCGACGAAGTAGACACTATTTCATTATTCGACATTGAAACTCAGCGCAGAACCGAGTCGATTGACAGCATTACAATTTCTCCCGCTGTTGAATCGCTGATAGACAACCCCCAGCTTTTAGCTTCAAAAATAAAGCAGCTTGCGGCGTCACTTCGCGGTAAAGCAGCCCCAAAGGCAAAAGAGGTTTTATACTCGCAGGCGGCAAAACTTGAAAATAACGCACATATTGGCTGCGCCGATAAATTCATATCCCTTCTTTATTCCAAGCCTGCAACTCTTTTTGACTATATAAATTCAGAAACCATTCTTTTTGTCAGCGAACCCGCAAAATCCAAAGAGCGGATAAGAAGTACCCTTTGGCAATGGGGCGAAGATATAAAAGACTATCTTAAAGACGGTACACTATGCCGTTCGCTCGACATTTTCAGCGGTGATTTGACATATACTCTCGATGTTTTTGAAAAATGCGGAGCCATTTACCTCGATACTTTTGTGCGCGGCAGTTATGAAACCCCCGTAAATACTCTGATAAACTTCACTGTACGCCAGCTTTCAGTATGGGGCGGAAGCATTAACCTTTTGGTTGAAGATATTCAAAATATGCTTGAAAACAAGTGGGCATGCGTTGTTCTTGCGGGAAATAAGCGAAGTGCTCTCACAACAACATCCGATTTAAATGCACATTCAATATCTGCGGAATATGTCGAAAATCCCATAAAAATAGAGCGCGGCAGTGTAATCGTAACTACAGGAGCGCTTTCGGCGGGCATTGAATATCCCGGTGCATTTTTCGGACTTATTACACACGGAAAGCTTATTTCTGCAAAGCGCAAAAAGTCGAAACGGAATAAAGGAAGCCAGGCAATTTACAGCCTCGCCGAACTTAACCCGGGCGATTATGTAGTTCATGTTTCCCATGGAATCGGTATTTTTGCAGGTATTCATAAGATTAATATGCATGGGGTTATTAAGGATTATATAAAACTTAAATACGCGAAAAATGATATTCTTTATGTTCCCGTAACTCAGCTTGACATGGTTTCAAAATACATCGGCCCGCGTGAGGACGCAACGGTAAAATTACACCGTCTTGGCGGAACCGAATGGCAGAAATCCAAACAGCGCGTGCGAAAAGCCGTTAAAGATATGGCAAAGGAACTTATGAAGCTTTACTCCGAGCGTATGCAGGCAAAAGGACACGCTTTTCCCGAAGATAACGAATGGCAGAAAGATTTTGAGTCGCATTTCGAATTTGAAGAAACAGAAGGCCAGCTGCGCTGTATCGAAGAAATAAAAGGCAATATGGAGCGTGAGGCGCCCATGGACAGACTGCTTTGCGGCGATGTCGGTTTCGGCAAAACAGAAGTGGCACTAAGGGCGGCATTTAAATGTATAACCGACTCCAAGCAGTGTGCAATGCTCGTTCCGACAACTATCCTTGCGTGGCAGCATTACCAAACCATCACAAAACGCATGGAAGGGTTTCCAATCAGGGTAGAACTGCTCTCTCGTTTCAGAACACCCAAACAGCAGCAGGAAATTATACAACGCTTAAAACGCGGAGAAATAGACATGGTTGTCGGAACGCACCGTCTTGTTTCCAAAGACGTGAAATTTCGTGACTTGGGGCTTGTTATTATCGACGAGGAACAGCGTTTCGGCGTTGCGCAAAAGGAAAAGCTTAAAGCAATGTGCAAAAACGTGGACGTCTTAACGCTTTCAGCAACGCCTATCCCCCGTACTCTTAATATGGCGCTTTCGGGAATACGTGATATGAGCGTTATTGAAGAAGCTCCGCACGACCGACACCCTGTGCAAACCTATGTGTTAGAACATGACAGCGCTATTATATGCGAAGCAATTCGTCGTGAACTGCGGCGCAGCGGTCAGGTTTATTACCTTCATAACGATGTTGCAACAATTGAGCGGACTGCGGCAAAGATTCAGAAAATGATACCCGAATCACGTGTAGGTTTTGGCCACGGAAAAATGACCGAACAGGAACTTTCCGAAGTTTGGCGAAAGTTAATTGAGCATGAAATTGATATTCTTGTCTGCACTACTATCATTGAAACCGGGGTGGACGTGCCGAACGCAAACACACTTATAATAGATAATGCGGACAGGATGGGGCTTTCCCAGCTTCACCAAATTCGTGGACGCGTTGGGCGTTCAAGCCGCCGCGCCTATGCATATCTTACATTTACACCCAATAAAGTACTTACCGAAATAGCCCAAAAACGTCTTTCCGCAATCCGCGAATTTACGGAATTTGGTTCAGGCTTTAAAATAGCTATGCGCGACCTTGAAATACGCGGTGCCGGAAATATTTTGGGCGGAGAACAGCACGGACATATGGAGGCTGTCGGATATGATATGTACCTGCACCTTTTAAACGATGCAATAAGCCGCGAAAAAGGCGAAACGCCTCCCGATTACGATCAAGAATGCCTTGTCGATATGCAAATAGAAGCGCATATTCCGGAACAGTATATTTCAAGCCTTAATCAACGGCTTGAAATTTACCGCCGAATTGCGGATATTCGAACTCAGGAAGATGCTATGGATGTAACCGATGAACTTATCGACCGGTTCGGCGAACCCCCAGAAAGTGTTAACGGACTTATTCAAGTTGCCCTTTTGCGTAATTTGGCATCACAGCTCGGTATTTACGAAATTAAACAGCAAAACGAAACTCTTCTTTTGTATAAATCGGATATAAACATGAAACAGGTAAGTTCGCTGATTGCGGCAATGGGTTCCCGTGTTATGATAAATGCCGGTGCAAAACCGTATATAAGTGTAAAAATAAAACAAGGTGCAACTCCGCTTGACACACTTACCGAAATATTAAATGTAATTCACAAGAAGTAAATACATTATTGTGAACTTATATTTCTTGACTGGACACTTGTTCGTAATTATATTATAATGTTAAATTGTAACGTATTACTTATAAAGGATTTTATTGACTATTGGGAAAAATAATAAAGCGCAAATGCGCATGGAGGTAGCTATGATAAAAACGTCTAAAAAGGTTCTGTCCTTTGTACTTGCAATTGCCATGCTTTTAAGTACCACAGCATGTTCCGGCGGTGACAAGAGTTGGTCAGTAAAAAATGACAATCTTACTGTTCCAATCGGAGTTTATATTTATAATCTGTACGCTTCGTACCAAATGGCGGAAAGTTCGGTTCCCGACAAAACAAAGCCGGTGCTCGACCAAAAAATCGAGGGCAAGGATGCAGAATCCTACATTAAAGAAAAGGCTCTCAACTATACAAAAATGCTCCTCGTTATGGAAGATAAAATGAAAGAACATAATCTTAAACTTACCGATGAAGAGCAGAAAGCCATACAATCGGCTACGGAAACTCAGTGGCAGCAGGCAGGCGGTATTCTTGAGAAATACGGAGTTGCAAAAACTTCTTTCCAAATGGCATTTGCCGAATATTATGTAAAATTCCAAAAAATATTTACTGCTGTTTACGGAAAAGGCGGTAAAAAGGCTGTTCCCGATGATGAACTAAAAAAATATTTCGAAGAAAAATATACTGATTTTTCAATGATATCAAAGCCGCTCTCAAAATCCGACGCAAGCGGAGCTGTTACAGCGCTTTCTTCGGATGAAAAAGAAAAGGCAAAAAAGGAATTTGACGAATATGCCGCAGATATTAAATCAGGCAAAAAAACCATGCGTCAAGCTGCAGATGCTTACAAAGCTTCTTCAAAATCCGAAACAGATGTTTTGGAAAACTACACACAGCCGCTTGCTTCTTCCCCATATTTCAAAGACTTTGCGGCAGTTTTGGACAAGATGCAGCCCGGTGAAGTAAAAGCGACCGAAATTGCAGGCTCCTATGTTGTAATTATGAAGAATGATATTAAAAGTAAAACAGCTGAATATCTTAAAAATGAAAGCAATAGAAATGAAATACTCGTAAATGATAAAGGACAGGAATTTTCTGACGAAATGGATAAACTTGCGGCTGAATACAAGAATGCGCAAATCAATGAAAGCGCAATAAATTCTTATAAGCCGTCAATGTTTGTAACTCCTTCAGAGTCTTCCGCAGCTCCTGCAAATTCTACGGCAAGTAAGTAAAAAAATAAATTATTACCCCATATTCAGTAATAAAAAGCCTAAAATAGACACCGCATATGCGGTGTCTATTTTTTATTCGATAATATTTTAATATCGGGGCTTTATCTATAACTACCCCAATAAATATACATTCTTTACAAACTTTAGTTTATTTGTAGAATTTCAGTTATTTAAGATGATTTTTATTATATATTTATTTCCGTGCATATGGTGTGCAGATAAATGGTATTGCTTTAAGGTTAAGTTATGTTATCATAAATTTAGAAGTAAAACACAAAAAAGCAGCTATAAGGAAGGTGAAATTTATGAAAAAATTTACTTATACAATTACTGATGCACAAGGTATACACGCAAGACCTGCAGGAATGTTAGTAAAGGAAGCTTCAAAGTATAAATGCAATATAACCATAGATAAAAGCTCAAACCCAGCTGATGCAAAACGCATATTTTCAGTTATGAGTTTAGCGGCGAAAAAAGGTGATATCGTTACTTTAACTTTTGACGGTATAGATGAAGAGCCGGCGTGCAAAGCTATTAAAGACTTCTTCTCAAAAAACCTTTGATTTTTTAGACTATAAACAAAAAGAGTAATTTTTTTACTTAAAAAAATTGAAGCTCCGAATTTAACAATATTTCAGAGGATGGAATAAATGAAGGAAAGAGAAAAGAACATTTTAAAATTCATTATTGAAAACAACGGAGCCACATTAGACGAATTAATAAAGTCTTTTGATATTTCAAAGCGAACATTGTATTACGATATTGAAAAAATTAACAACCAAATTAAAAATTGCGGGACAATTAAAAAAATTACTCAAAAATACTTCTTTATCGGAAATTATGATAATTTAAATAAAATTATCAGCGGCGTAAGACCGGTTGATCCATATACATCATACAGCAGACAGAATTATATTTTGGGGAAAATTTTTTCAGGGGAAGTTATAACAATCCAGAAACTTGCGGACGAACTTCAAATAAGTAAAAATACCTGCATAAGTGATATGGATGAAATTAAAAAGTCACTACATCTAAAGGGTTTAAAACTTCAAACTAAACCACAATATGATATTCTCGGCGATGAAATCATCATACGGGAATTGTATCTCATATTTCTCCAAGAACATTTCGACTTAATTGGGAATATCTCTCCCATAGTGTTAAAATTTGACCGTGAACATTCATTACAGCTTACAGACTACTCCTTGGGTAATTTTTCCTCCTTATTAAGTTTTATGAAAATGAGGATAAAAAACGGGCATTATGTTAAATGCCTGGAGATATTCAAAGAAACCGAAAGCTTTTCATATTATTCTGATTTGTCCAATTTGATTGGTGAAAACGACACAGCAGAACAGCGTTATTTGGCGGCATACATTGCATCGCTTCCAAGTTTAAACCACAATGTCGATGACAGTTTGATTGAAAATTATATTGATAGTTTGATTCAAAAATTTCAAACTAAAACAGCTGTTTTATTAGAGTATAAAGATGAGTTTAAAAAAAACATCAAACATCATCTGCTTTCTTCATATTACCGCATTAAGTATCACTTTCCGGTAAGCAACCCGGGTCTTGAAGATATAAACCTCAATAATTCCGCACTTTTTAAAATAATTAAATCTATCATTATTGAGTGTGAGTCGGAATTTCCACAGTTTTCAGGTATGCGTGATGAAGAAATAGGCTTTATTACAGCATATTTTGGCGGATATCTTATCGGGAACAAAAACAATGGATTAAGGAAAAACAGAGTTCTCCTTGTGTGCCCCAACGGTTTGATGATAAGTAAAACTATTCAAATTCAGCTTTACAACTATATCCCGTTTATTGAAGTGGTGGATACCATTGCGGTAAGCCGGCTTGCCGACTACGACGGTTATTATGACTATATTATTTCCACAATTGAAATTCCCGGTTACGATAATACTATTGTTGTAAATCCGCTGTTAACAAAACCCGACATTCAGCGAATTATGAATAAGCTTATTGACTTTTCGGGCTTTACTTACAATTTTGACGTTGAACTGCTTATTCAAGTTATTAAAAAAAATGCTGATATTATTAACGAAAACCAACTTAAAAATGACCTGGCAGCTTTAATTTATCCTACCAGAGAAAAAGACAAGGAGAGAAACAACCCCATGCTCAAAGATTTAATAACTAAAGACAGAATAAATATTGTACAAAATGTTGACAGCTGGCAGGATGCTATAAAACTTGCTTCTAAACCACTTTTAGATGACAATTCAATTACGCAAAGTTATGTAGACGCCATGATTGAAAGTGTTAACACGCACGGTCCATATATCGTACTTGACGATTATTTCGCACTGCCGCATGCAAGTCCGTCAGCCGGCGTAAACAAACTTGCAATGTCGCTGTTGATTGTTCGTGAAGAGGTTGACCTTGTTGGTAAGCCCACCAATGTATTTTTAGTTCTTTCTGCCGTAGATACAACAACACATCTTGACGCACTTGCCAATCTTTCAGATGTCTTGTGTGAACGAAAAAATATAGAAATTTTCAGAAAGGGCAATCCTGACGATATTCTTAAATTAATAAATAATTATTGATTACTTAAGATTGAATCATATCGTATTTACATTTAGGAGTAATGGTGGTTTAATTCATAAAAAACATTAATATAAAGGGGGTGTAACAAATGAAAGTATATGCAGTTTGTGGTTTTGGCTGTGGTTCATCCATGATTTTAAAAATGAGTATTGATAAGGTTTGCAAACAGCTGGGTATCGATTGCGATGTTGAAACAACAGATATTAATTCTGCACGCGGAGCTGACTGTGATGCCATATTTACAAGTGCGGAATTGGCAAGTGAACTTAAGGAATCCTGCAATTTCCCTATTTACACCGTAAAAAAATATATGGATTTAGCAGAAGTAAAAGAAGTATTCCAAAAATTCTTAAGTGAGAGAAAATGATATGTTGGAAATAGGAGGGTATAGTTTATGATGGAATTTATTACCGCAAATATATTGCGTAATCCACCGGTCTTACTTGGGCTTATAGCCATGCTTGGGTTATTACTCCAGAAAAAAAGCTTTTCCGAAGTTATCAAAGGAACTTTGCTTGCTGCGTTTGGAATGATTATTTTAAATGCAGGCGTATCAATGCTTGTAAATTCAATTCTTCCTATAAATCAAGCTTTTCAGGCTCTTTCGGGTGCTCAAGCGGCTGAAGGGCTGAATGATGTTACATTTACAGGAACATATGGCGGTGATGTCGGACTCGCAATGTTCATAGGTCTTGCACTTCACCTGCTTATAGCTCGTTTCACTCCGATAAAAACAATATTCCTGACCGGTCACATGCTGTGGTGGTTCCCGTTCGTATTTGTTGCCGCAGGCGTTGAAGCCGGACTTCACGGAGCTTTGCTCATTGGTTTAAGTGCCGTATTTTCAGCGGTTTATTGGTCGGTAATGCCTTGGATTTTAAGAAAATATGTTTTTGCCGTTACTAATGACGATTCCTTTACAATCGGCCATCCGACAGGAATACTCAGTCTCGTAGCCGGTTTCGTTTCAAGCAAAGTAGGAAACAAGGAAAAATCCACTGAAGATTTGAAACTTCCAAAGGGACTTTCATTTTTCAGAGAAATTTCAATCACCGGTGCAATGGTTATATTTATCATGCTTGCCATTATCGGAATTTCTATTCCGTCCTCAGTTCCGGAAGGTCAAAATTTCTTTATGGTTGCTGTAAACCAAGGTCTTAATTTTGGCGCAGGTCTTATCATAATGCTGCAAGGCGTACGTATGCTTATTAATCAGATTGTTCCTGCATTTAAGGGTATATCGGACAAGCTGGTTCCTAACGCACTTCCTGCTTTCGACTGCCCTATTATTTTCAACTACAAGCCAAACGCAGTTTTGGTAGGTTTTGTTACAGCTATGATAACTTCAACAATTCTTGTTGGAATCTGCAATATGACGAATCTGCAATATGACGGGTGTATTTAAGGTAATAATTATTCCGCTTGTAATTACATCTTTCTTTGAATGCGGAGCTGCCGCTGTTATAGCCGAAGGCCAGGGCGGTGTTCGCGGCTGTATTATCGGAACCGCGGTTGCATCATTTGTTATGGTCGCTTTAGTAGGAATATCCGCTGCTATGTATTCTCACACTATTCAAAACTGGATGCTTATTTTCGGCGGAAACGATTTATCATTCTTTGGTATCATTGCTAACTTCATAGCGAAACTTTTCGGGGTGGCTGCATAAATGGTTTTTAAATATATTTCTGAAATACGTCATTTAATTGACACAGTAGAAAAAGACGAAGAATTTTCAATGGAACAGTCAGTTGATTTATTAACTAAAGCTGTTCTTGCCAAAAAATCAATTTACATTTTTGGTGCAAGCCATGCAGGAATCCTTACGCAAGAAATGTTTTACCGCGCAGGAGGTCTTGTTGTAATCAATCCTATTTTCGGAAGAGAAGTAATGCTTGATACATTTCCGATTACCCACACAAGCCGAATGGAGCGCCTTGAGGGCTACGGTACACTTCTTGCACAGAAGACTTCGTTTAAACAGGGAGATGTGCTGATTGTTCATTCGGTATCGGGCAGAAACCCTGTGACAATAGAAGTTGCATTGGAAGCTAAAAAACAGGGTGCATCTGTTATCTGCGTAACTAACATGAGTTATTCCAAGAGTGTAACTTCACGTCATTCTTCCGGTAAAAAATTGTATGAAGTGTCTGACATCGTCATTGACAATCATGGTGTAAAAGGCGATGCATGTGTAGAAATTGATGGTATGGAGCAAAAAGTAAGCCCCACTTCTACTGTCATAGGAGCAACAATATTAAATTCAATATCAGCTGCAACCGCACAAAAGCTCATTGAGAGCGGTGTGAAAACTCCGCCTGTATTTTACAGTGCAAATGTGGACGGCGGCGATGAATTGAATCGTAAGATTTTTAAAGAATACAAGGATTGTATTCATTATACATTTTAATTTATCATGTCGAATCATGGACTAAGTAAAGTTGGGTGATCGGATTTTTATATCCGGTCACTTTTTTTAAGTTTAATTGTAAATATAATAGTGTGTTTTAGGCAAAAAGCAAGGGATTACAAGCTTAAATGCTGTAATCCCAGATTTTATAATATTTGTATTGTGACTGTTTTTCCATAAAAATGTCAGGGTACTGCCCTTTTTCTTTCTAAATTAACAATCATCTCTAATACAGTACCACCGTATCACCTTTAACCAGACATTTGCACTCATAGCTTTTCTGTTCGCCCGTCGCAATATCGTAAATAGAGTTAAACTCAAATGAATCTTTATCGTCCGAAAGTACATATCTCGCAATTATATAACGGTCATCTATACACGCAACAAAATCACCGAGTTCCCTGCTGTAAATTGAGTGTACTGATGAATTCCAAACTCCGTCAACCTGATAGTCTTCATCGACTTCCGTTGTAATACTGTAGGCTTTTGAGGAATTTACGTCAATATAAAACTGAGATAATTTTTCTTTATCTTCTTCCAAATTAAGTTCAGTTACTACCGACTTTTTACCCGTATGTATATTATAAGAGCACAATCTTTGGTCATTTGTAGGAAAATATTTGGCTCTGAAATATATCTGTTTCTCATTCATGCCTACATAGCGAACCATTCCACATGTACCAGCACACAAAACAAGTTCAAGCGGAGCGCACTCTTCGCCTAATTTTACGGAATCAATAAATGCGGAAAGAGAGCATACCCAAACATTGTCGTTTACATTATCCCCTACCCAGCGGCGATCCTCATAGGCTTTTGCTTTATCTTCTTCCGTTTTGTGCGGCTGAAGCACCAAAAGCTGACTTTCACCGTCTTTGTCATATGTAATAAATCTTGCCCCGTCTTCACCGCTGAAGCGCGGGTCGCAGAGGTAATAATATGCCCCGTC
>DHNU01000053.1:12481-13833 GCA_002407645.1 Ruminococcaceae bacterium UBA5408 | reverse complement strand
TCAAACTGACTGCGGTGCTTTTCGTTTTGTTCGGTATAAATTATCAAGTGACTTCTGTCAAGAGCGCAGCATTGCGACATATTTCCGATAAAGCTGAGTTTCGCCGTATTCTTTTCTTCACCAGTATGTTTGTCAATGCTTAATACGGTAACTTCACTTTCGCCGCTTTCCATTATAATCAAAATTTCGCCCTGAAAGCTGAAAAAGTGTTTTATATAATTTGTACTTTTCAAAAAGTAGTTGGAAAGTATGCGTTCTCGTTTAGTATCTCTGTTATATTCCAAAATAAAGAGGTTGTTGTGGCCTTCCTCTTTTTTCTCTTCTGCATAATAAATAAAATCATCTTTGATTTCAATTAAAGTATCATTACAGCTTGTAAAAACATTGCGAAGTTCTACAACCTTCAACGTAATCCCTCCTATTTAATTAATTATATCATAAATTCGAGGTTGTTAGTACCAATTTTATTTTCATTTAATATAAAAAGCAGTATAATAGTTTTAAAATCTAATTTGGCTGGTGAATACAATGCTGCAATCGAGAAACGGAGATATTTTGGAAGTGGATATTCACGGTATGACTTCAAGGGAAGCAAAACGTGATTTGGAACAGCTTTTAAGCCGTGCAGATAAAAACATTAAAGAAGTTCGTGTGGTTCACGGTTACCATAACGGTCAAGTCCTTCGGGATATGGTGCGCCGACAGCTCAAACACCCACGTATAGCATCAAAGCTTTTATGCCTTAATCCCGGAGAAACCCGTCTGATTCTAAAATAAATTTCCGAGGAAATACAGGGCTTTCATGCTTTTATTTGGCTTACATTGTCGTAAGATTACTTTTTATATTCTTCTATTTTGTAACGCGGGCGCGCTTTTACTTCGCTGTAAATTTTCCCTACATATCCTCCTACGGCACCGAGGCACAAAAACTGCAGCCCCGCAATAAGCCAAATGGAGCATATAATCGCAGTCCAACCCGCAACCGCACTTCCCGAAAAATAAGAAACCAGAGCATAAATAAGACCTATTACACTAAGTGCCGATACAAGAAGTCCTAAGTTTGAAATTATTTTTAAAGGTTTCACACTGAATGATGTTATTCCGTCAAGCGCAAAAGATATCATTTTTTTAAGCGGATATTTTGACTCGCCCGCAAATCTTTCGTGGCGCTCATAATAAACATAATCACTTCTGTACCCTATAAGAGGAATTATCCCGCGCAAAAACAGGTTTATTTCTTTATATTCGCTTAATGCTTCAAGTGCGCGGCGGCTCATAAGTCTGTAATCCGCGTGGTTATACACAACATCAACGCCGAGAAGCTCCATAAATTTATAAAAGCCCTGTGCTGA
>DHNU01000053.1:8122-12290 GCA_002407645.1 Ruminococcaceae bacterium UBA5408 | reverse complement strand
GTTCGCTTAAAAAATGTGTCGGTTTCACGATTTTTTCGGACTCCGTAAACTATGTCGCAGCCTTCGGTATATTTTTGTACAAACTCGTCCAAAACTTCAATGTCGTCCTGTAAATCAGCATCAAGACTTATTGCACACTCGCAGGATTCCATCGCCGTCATAAGTCCCGCCAAAAGCGCATTTTGATGTCCTCTGTTATGAGCAAGCTTAATACCGCTTACAAGTACGTTTTCATCACAGTAAGCGCTAATCAGTTCCCATGTTTTGTCGCGGCTGCCGTCATCCACAAAAAGGATGCGGCTTTTTTTATCGGCAAGTTTGGAATCTATCATTTCATTCATTTTTTTGGTAAGTCTTTTTACCGTTTCCGGAAGCACTTCCTCTTCGTTGTAGCAGGGGATAACCAAATAAACCGTCGGCATAATTTTACCTCCCTTACCGCAGGTCAGCGTTGTGTATCTTTTGTTTCATTTCCATTAACACATTTGTACTTTATCCTGTAAGTTTTTCTTTTGTGCGGATGTTTTTTATCATATATTTTAATTACCGAAACATAGATAGCAAGAATTAAAACACCCAAAAGCGAAACCAATGCCCCTATATTAAGTCCCGGGGTTTTGTATTCAAATCTTATTTCAGCTGTGCCTTTCGGCACTTTTACCGCCATAAATCCAACATTGGCTTTAATAATTTCCGCAGGCTTCCCATTTACCCACGCTGTCCAACCTTGTTCCCAAGGTACGCTGAAAAACACAAGCCTGTCCTTTTCAGATGCAAACCTTGCGGTGAAAGACGATTTTCCTCGATTGAAATAAAAGCAGGACTTTTCTTTCCTATCAAGGCAGTCGCTGAAATATGCCCCGCTTGTACATTCGGCAAACTCATATTCGTCGTAATGTTTCAAAATGTCCGCATATTTTTTCTCGTCCTCATTTTCAATAACAAGTGTTTTTAGCAAAAGAAGATTTCGCGCTTCTTTACTCGTCTGTTCGTACTCGTCCCTTGTAATGTAGTAATCGTACGAAAAGCCCATTGGAATGTAGTAATCATTCTTATAAATATTACATCCGTTTTGGGAAGCATAGTAGCTCCAACCAGGCATTCGAGGCTGATGGTTATTTTCTGCGTCGGCAAAATCCTCCCCCTCTGCGATTGGGTCAAAAAGCCAGCGGCAGCTTGTAAGCCCCCTAAGTCCGTAATACTTAACTTCGGGGCGTGAGCCAACGTCTCGCTGAACTCCGATTGACGGGTAAAATTCCATTACCGAACCTGGCACTATGCTGTGGAACGCCTGAATAGTCGGTATCTGCCAAAACATAGCCTGGTTGTCCATTCCGTCGTAAACGTCTATTCGGCAGTTTTTAGTATCCGGAAGGTCGATATCCGCTCCTCCGTTTAATGAATATGGAATCATATACTTTCGCACATCTTCGCTCTGTGTTTTTCCCAAAGCTATGAAAAAAAGCGCATATAAAACGGAAATTGCCGCAATTGAACCGAAACACCTTTTTATAAAGAGCTTTTTATCGCGCTTATAAAACTTAAATATAATCGTCAAAAGAGTAAGGCTTAAAAGCGCAATTGCGACATAAGTCCAAAATCTTGTTGGGTACTCTTCAAGTCCTATTGTCGTTATCTCTTTGCCGTCCTGCTCTGTAGTCTGAACCATAAGTCCAATCGGCAGCGCTATTCCCAGTGTTATTCCCAAAGTCCATTTGATAGAGCTTTTCCATTTTATACATTCTCTGTCAAGCGAAATTACAGTCGCCAAACTCATCATAAGAGTAAGCATATAGAACCACCGCGCATAATACGATGCGTTAAAAAGCTGAAATGCCGAATTTAATATGGGTACGAAAGCCATAAAAAATAAGATGCCGAGTACTTTTTTCAGCCAGTGGCTTTTTCTCATTCTTAAAAATCCGATTACTCCCGTCATGCTGAAAAGCGGAAGCCATGCACCCAGCGATGCCCACTTCGCCTCCGATTTAGGTGTGAAATTGGGTCTTGCGGGGATATCGGGCGGAAAAAAGAAGCATTCCAAAATATGGATATAACGCTGATTCCAGTCATACAAAAGTGCGCTCCAGCCGTTCGGCGGATTACTTACCCTTGGATTTTGTATTACCGCAAACACAGTTGGTATTAACAATATGCAGGCACACATGACTCCCAAAACCGCTTCTAAAAAAAGTAGAAGAAAATCACGGAGCGTTATTCTGAAACTTCCCGAAAAAAGACGGACAAACCAATATATAATGCAAAAAACAACTTGTCCCACAAAGAAATAATAATTTACAAAACAGCACGCAAAAACGGTTACAGCAAAAACTCCCCTGCGTCTTTTGTACATATATTCATCAAGCGCCCACAGCATAAGCGGAAAAAACACAATTGCTTCGTGAAAATGGTTAAAGAAAATATTATAAACAGAGAACCCCGAAAAAGCGTATAGAATCCCGCCGACTACCGCATAATCGGGTGTTCTGACATATCTTTTTAAATAAATAAATCCCGTTAAAGTCGCACAGGCGAATTTTAAAATCAAAAGCGGTCCCATTAAATACGGCACTGCTTGGCTGGGAAAAGGTATTGTCAGCCAAAAAAAAGGGCTTCCCAAAAGATAAAATGAATACGAACCTATAAAATTCGCACCAAGGTCAGTTGTAAAGCTCCAGCCAAAGTCCCAATTCCGCACTGCGTCGTGGCACATTTGGTAAAACGGCACTTGCTGAACATTAAAATCACCGTAGAACAAAAAATAGCCGCTGTCGAAAATTATGAAAGGAATAAAGATGAGAAATGATATTAATAAACCGTACATAAATGATTTTAAGTAATAATTTTGTTTTTCATTATGGATTAATATGTTTGTCAAATCATCGCCTCCATTTCCTATTAAAGCATATTATAACACAGGGTTTTGTCTTAACAAAGGGAATTTCCAAATTACAACTCTGTTTCTTGATATATTTTCCGTATTAGATTATAATAATATTATAAAGTTCGACATGAAAACAGGGGGCTTAATAAAGTGTTTCATTTTTTTGCATATATTTCGAGAATGAAGTATATCTGCCGCTGGGGTTTAATGAGAAACACAAGGAATGAAAATTTATCCGAACACAGCTTTGAAACTGCTGTAATCGCCCATTCGCTTGCAATATTGAGAAACACACGTTTCGGTGGAAATGTAAACCCGGAACGTGCCGCTGTTCTTGCACTTTTTCACGATTCGTCGGAAATATTCACGGGCGACTTACCTACACCGGTTAAGTATTTTAATCCGCAAATTCGTACGGCTTACGGCAAAGTCGAAAAAGTTGCTAAAAATAAACTATTAAGTTTCCTGCCGGACGATATAAAGCCTTCCTATAATACAATACTGAATGCAACAGGCGAAGGCGACAAAGAACTTCTTCCTCTTATTAAAGCCGCTGACAAACTATCCGCTATCATAAAGTGTGTGGAAGAAAAAAGAGCGGGAAGCTCGGAATTTTCCAAAGCGGAAATATCATTGCGAAAAACTTTGAAAGAAATGGCTCTTCCCGAAGCAGATTTATTTGTAAAAGAGTTTCTACCGTCCTACAGTCTTACCTTGGACGAGCAGGATTAATTCCAAAAACTGCTAACATTAATTTTTATTAATAATTAATTTATTTAAATCAAAGTGTATAATGTTATAATTATAACTATATAAAAAAATCCGATGAGGACTGATTATGATGAGTAAACATCCCAAAAAAAGAAGAAAAAAGAAGTTAATTCAAAATATTTTAATTTTATGTTTAAGCCTTGTTTTTCTTGTTGCAGGAGCAGGGTGTATCTACGCTGACCATATGCTCGGCAGGATTAATTTTATCGGCGATGAGTCCAATAAAACCGATACCGCACCGATTTTCCAAACAAACGGCAGTTTAAATGCAAAAACAGGACTTCTTGGCGGGCTTTATCACGACGATGCAATTACCAACATACTTGTAATGGGAGTTGACGACTACCAACCCAACGACCCCGGCAGAAGCGACAGTATGATTCTCGCATCAATCGATACACGCCACCAAAAGCTTAAGCTTACTTCTTTCATGCGTGATATGTATGTTGCTATTCCGGGTAAAGACAGCAACAGACTGAACGTCGCTTATTCCTCCGGAGGAATAAGCGACGT
>DHNU01000053.1:4312-8041 GCA_002407645.1 Ruminococcaceae bacterium UBA5408 | reverse complement strand
AAGCTTAAGCTTACTTCTTTCATGCGTGATATGTATGTTGCTATTCCGGGTAAAGACAGCAACAGACTGAACGTCGCTTATTCCTCCGGAGGACCCCAGCTTGCAGTTAAAACCATTGAGGCTAACTTTGGAGTTGACATCGACCGTTTCGTATTGATTGATTACTCGTCATTTTCACAAATAGTCGATAAACTCGGCGGAGTCGATATGACGATAACTCAGGGCGAAGCCAACCTTATCAACAGATATTCGGGTGACTCCAAACGGAACCTTAAAGAGGGTACTTTCTTATTAACCGGAAAACAGGCGCTGTATTATTCCCGTATTCGTGCAATAGGAAATGACTTTGAACGTACCGAACGTCAACGCAAAGTATTTTCCAGCCTTATAAATAAATTTAAAACAGCAAATATCGGAACAATAAACCAAGCACTTTACGACGTTCTTCCGCTTGTCGGAACAAATATGACAAAAAACGAAATACTGGATATGGCGGCAAACTCTCTTACATACTTAAATTATCCGATAAGTCAAAGCCGTATTCCCGGTGACGACGCTTATGTATCAGATAAGGTATCAATCGGCGGTGTGGGAGCTTCGGTACTCATTCCCAATTTGGACAAATGCAGGGACAGTGTCGCGACATTTATCTATGAAGATGACATACCTACAGGCGAATATAACGATTGATAAATATGCCGTACGGAATTTTCCGTACGGTTTCTTTTTTTATTACTTATAATTACTCTTATTTTATACATAATAAAGTTGCGGCAATAAAATTGTATTGCATTTAAATATTCAGAATGATATTATTGTATCAAATTATTATAGACATGAATTATAAGGAATGATATTGTGCCTAAAAAAAGTACAAAAGTTTTAATTCGTAACACAGTGGTTTTAACCATAAGCATAATTTTACTTATTGTCGGAGCAGGGTGTATTTATGCAGACCATATGCTCGGCAGAATTAATTATATCGAAAATACAGCATCAAACCCAAATACCGACCCCCTATTTAAACAGGAAAACGGCACGAACGCAAAATCGGGACTTCTTGGCGGTCTTTACCACGATGACGCAATTACCAACATACTTGTAATGGGTGTTGACGATTATCAGCCCAATGACCCCGGCAGAAGCGACAGTATGATTCTTGTTTCTATAGACTCACGTCACAATAAGCTAAAACTCACATCTTTTATGCGCGATTTGTACGTCGCAATCCCCGGCCACGGCAATAACAGAATTAATGTAGGGTATGCAGTTGGCGGCCCTCAGCTTGCCGTAAAGACAATAGAATCTAATTTCGGAACTGATATTGACCGTTTTGTCTTGATAGATTTTGATTCATTTTCCCAAATTGTGGACAAACTCGGCGGTGTAAATATAGAACTTAGTCAGATTGAAGCTGACCTAATCAACCGTAACTCCGGCGACCCTAAACGGAACCTTAAAGAGGGTAATTTCTTATTAACAGGCAAACAGGCATTATACTATGCACGAATAAGAAACAAAGAAGATAACTACGATTTTGGAAGGACACAGCGTCAGCGTAAATTGTTTTCGAGCATTGTCAATAAGTTTAAATCGGCGGATTTGGGAACTATCAACCAAGCTATGTACGATGTTCTGCCCCTTATGGCAACAAATATGACTAAAAACGAAATACTTGATATGGCGACAAATTCCCCTACCTATTTAAACTATCCGATAAGTCAAAACCGCATACCGGCAGACGGCGAATTTGACGGTGATGACGTATTAATCTCGGGAACACGCGCAAAAGTTCTTGTCCCCGATTTGGATAAATGCAGGCAAAGCGTTGCAAGCTTTATATATGAAGATGAAATTCCGACAGGTGAATATTCAAAAGACTAAATATTATCCAAACCGCACGTATTTCGTGCGGTTTTTTAGTTTTTATATTAAATGTTGGTATTCTCACTCCCTTTCCGCTGCTGCATAATGAGTTTAGCAAAGAAACAAGCTGCTATTTTATGCGTACGGAGAAATCGTTTTAGAACCGTTTTTTAATACACATTATATATTTTCGATTTTTTATATTACAATTTTTACCTAAACTATTGTATAATAGTACATATTTAGTATAACGGAGGATATTTAATGCCAACACCTCTTTATTCAGCGCTTATAAACCATAAAAAATCAGAAAGAGCCTCGTTTCATACCCCGGGGCATAAAAATAACCCCAATGCTCTTCCGCATGATCTTCTTACACTCGATTTTACCGAACTTCCCGATACAGACAGCCTTTTTGAGGCTGACGGTGCTATTTTAGAGTCGGAAAAACTTGCCGCAAAACTTTTTCGCGCAGACCGCACGTGTATTTCTGCGGGCGGCTGTACTCTGTGTATTCAGGCAATGCTTTATCTTGCCGCGCCGAGCGGTTCAAGTATTATTTGTTCCCGCATACTCCACAGAAGTGCGGTAAATACAATGGCTCTTCTCGATTTACACCCAATCTGGGCTATGCCGAATGATATAATCTCAACAATCGAGAAAAACCCGAAAGCAAAAGCCGTTTATGTGACAAGTCCCAATTATTACGGTGAAATCTTAGATATTGAATCAATTTCTAAAGTATGTAAAAAATATGATATTCCACTGCTTGTCGACAATGCACACGGAACACATCTTATGTTTACAAATCCAAATCTTCATCCGCTTTCTATGGGCGCAAGCATGACTGCGTGTTCGGCTCACAAAACGCTGAATGTTCTGACCGGCGGTGCTTGGCTTAATATTAAGGACAAGCGTTTCAGTGAAAACGCCAAAGATGCAATGGCTCTTTTCGGCTCTACAAGTCCCAACTATGCTGTAATGGCTTCGCTTGATTTATCTCGGGAATGGCTCGAAAATCACAAAGACAAATACATTCCCCTGCAAAAAAGAGTAAGCGAAATTAAGAATTTTGCGGAAGAACGAGGAATTTTTACATCTAAAGGACTTTGCGACCCGACGAGAATTACTTTAAATACAGCTTCAATCGGTCTTAACGGTAAAAATGCCGCTGAAATTTTCCGAAAATCGGGTGTCGAACCTGAATTTGCGGACTCGGCTCATATTGTTTTTATTGCAACTCCATTTAATACCGAAAGCGATTTCATGCGTTTGGAAAAAGGAATCGGACTTCTGCCGATAAATAAGCCTTTGCCCCCGTTTCCTGAATTGCCGCCGCTTCCGCCCGTGAAAGAAAGCATACGCGGCGCTGTATTTTCGGAAACACACACCGTATCCCTCGAAAGCTCTTTGGGGCAAATCGCGGCACAGGCCGCCTGCCCCTGCCCACCCGGAATACCCGTTGTTATGCCGGGTGAAAAAATAACAAAAGATGTTATTGAGTTCTTAAAGAGGTATGGCTTTTTAACAATAAAGGTGATAAAATAAAAAATGTATAATTATTTTATGCTATTAATTTCGTCAGTTGCAATAGGGAGGGACATTTATGAAACTAATACTTGCAATAGTATCAAATGACGACAGCACCATGGTTTCGACGGCACTTACAAAAGGCGGATTTTCCGTCACGAAGCTTGCTACAACAGGTGGATTTTTAATGGCTGGAAATACCACTTTTTTAATCGGTGCAGATGACGATAAAGTCGATGAAATCATTTCTGTAATTTCAAAACAAAGCCGACGCCGCACACAGCTTGTCCCAAGCGCCACAACTATGGATGCCGGTATTTATCCCTCTGTCCC
>DHNU01000053.1:3305-4128 GCA_002407645.1 Ruminococcaceae bacterium UBA5408 | reverse complement strand
ATTGAGGTTACCGTGGGCGGCTCTACTATATTTGTGCTTAATGTTGACCGTTTTGAAAAAGTATGAAAAATCTAAATTTACAAAATCTTAATCTAAACGAAGAAATAAAAAAACATCTACAGTCCGCATTCAGTCAAAACCGTCTTCCCCACGCTATTATTTTGGAGGGCAGCCTTCAAAGAAATAAGCTTGGCGAAACACTTGCAAAAGCCTCTGTATGCACAAACCCACAAACTCGCCCCTGTGGGAGCTGTTCGGGCTGTATTAAAGCAAACTGCGGTTCCCATCCCGATATTATAAAGATTGACGGCGACGAAAATCCGAGTGCTTTTAAAATCGATGTAATAAGGCAAATACGGATTGGAGCATATATTAAGCCCAATGAAGCCGAAAATAAGGTTTATCTGCTGTTGGGCGTGCATAATATGAGTGAAATTTCTCAAAATGCTTTACTCAAAGTATTTGAAGAACCGCCCGCAAACGTACTTTTTATTTTAACTGCGCAAAGTGCCTCTTCTCTGCTTTCCACTGTGCGTTCGCGTGCTCAAATTTTCACTTTGGAAGAAAAGTTCGAATTAGACGAAAGCGATATCGATTACCTGACTAAACTCACATCTGCGATTACTGCGGTAAACGGAGCAGATTTATTATTTCTTACTTCAGAACTTGCCGGCGACAGGGAGCGGCTGAAAAATATTCTTTCAGAGTTAAGTCTTGTTTTGCGCGACGCGGCAGTTTTACGGTGCGGCGGTGAAAGTGTCCTTTCCGGACAAAAAGAAGCCGCTTTAAAATTGGGTTCGTCCCTTACCCGCAATAAACTCGC
>DHNU01000053.1:0-3093 GCA_002407645.1 Ruminococcaceae bacterium UBA5408 | reverse complement strand
GCACTTTGTGCAAATCTGCGTGCGGCTGCAGGCAGATAAAACACCTATTTTATATTTATATCGGAGGTTAATATGGCCGAAGTAGTTGGCGTTCGTTTTAAAAATGTAGGCAAAATATATTATTTTGATCCCGACGGAAATATTCTGAAAAACAGCGATAAAGTAATCGTTGAAACCTCGCGCGGAGTCGAATGCGGCGAAATAGCAATGGAAAACCGCGGCATTGATGACGAAAACATTGTACAGCCGCTAAAAAAGATTATCCGTATCGCAACAGAAAGCGATATGGATAAAATGAAAGAAAACGCTAAAAAAGAAAAAAAAGCATTTCAAATCTGCTGTAAAAAAATTGCGGCTCATAAACTCGAAATGAAGCTTGTGGATGTTGAGTACACATTTGACAACTCAAAAATACTGTTTTATTTTACAGCCGACGGCCGAGTCGATTTCCGTGAACTCGTTAAAGACTTGGCGTCTGTATTCCGCACAAGAATTGAGCTTAGGCAAATCGGAGTACGCGACGAAGCTAAAATGATAGGCGGGCTTGGAATTTGCGGAAAACCGTTCTGCTGTTCGACTTTTCTTGGCAATTTCCAGCCTGTTTCCATCAAAATGGCAAAAGAACAAGGCCTTTCTTTAAATCCGGTAAAAATTTCAGGCACATGCGGTCGTTTAATGTGCTGTTTAAAGTTTGAACAGGATGCATACCTCGATTTACTTCGTACAACCCCTTCTGTAAGCTCAATTGTAATGACTCCGGACGGCAAAGGGACTGTTACGAATGTTAATCTGCTCTCAGGTCTGCTGGACATACAGCTTGATTCCGAGCCACGGGAAGCACTTCCGAAAACATTCAAAGTAAAAGATGTTAAACTTATAAAGCGCGGCGAAACTCGTCCTAAAAAGGTTGAAAATGACGAAAATAGTGACGCAAAAAATGAGTAATTTTCGTTTATTGGGTAATATAAGGTTGCATTTTTCGGTTTTTATGATAAAATTATGTGTGTAATTTTATATGGAGGTGTTTTTTCCATGGCATATGTTATTAGTGACGAGTGCATTTCCTGCGGTGCATGCGCAGCAGGATGCCCTGTTAATGCAATTTCTGAGGGAGACGGCAAATTTGTTATCGATCCCGACCTTTGCACAGAATGTGGTGCTTGCGCGGATACATGTCCGGTAGGTGCTCCTGCACAGGAATAATTTTTCCATACGGATTAAAGGCGGAGCGTTTGCGCACCGTCTTTTTTCTTTTGGTTTTTTCAACATATGTTTGGGTTTACCTATCACTAACCACCACCATTTAGTAAGCCTATAGAAATAATCAGGTTTACTAAAATGTAAAATGGACAGCACCCCAATATTAAATAAAGAGCATTTCTTTTATATAATAAAATCATATTTTTGTATTACAAATATCTAATTTACCAATATATAATAATAAAATACTAATAAGGAGTTTTTATGCTGTTACAGGGCGAACGACTTGAACCTATTTCGCGCGACTTTTCGGTTATAGTTTCAAAAAATCACAGCTTTAATACCGATACCGTTTTACTGGCATCATTTTCAAAGCCAAAGTGCGGTGAAACCTGTGCCGATTTCGGTACAGGATGCGCGACTATTCCTATTATATGGTGCGCAAAATCAAGGCCCAATAAAATATACGCTGTGGAAATACAGGAAGATGCATGTAAAATGGCACAGCGTACCGCTGAATATAATAACCTCACCGATACTATAAAAATAGTAAACGAAGATATCCGCAATTTGAAAAATTCACGGATTCTCCCCGCAAACAGCTTTGATTTAATTGCCTGTAACCCACCATATAAAGAAATTGGAACGGGTATTCAAAATCCTGAAAATGCGCATAGAATTGCGCGGCATGAAACCATGTGCAGTTTTGAAGATATCGTAAAATCAGCGGCATACCTTTTGCGTTTCGGCGGACGTTTTTGTTTCTGTCTGCGCCCCGAAAGACTTGCGAGTGTAATTGTATCGCTTAAAAGTGCAGGGCTTGAACCGAAACGATTGCGCTTTGTCCAGCAAAGACAGGCTAAAGCTCCGTTTTTATTTTTAATGCAGGCAAATAAAGGCGGGCGCCCCGGACTTAATGTTGACCCTGTGCTTTTTATTGAAAACAGCAGCGGCGGATTTTCTGAAGAAATGAAACAAATTTACGGCGAATACGCAGAAAATAAAGGAGTAACCAAATGAACGGAAAATTAATGGTAGTCGGAACCCCAATCGGAAATCTCTCCGATTTTTCCCCTCGTGCGGTTGAAACATTGAAAGAAGCCGATTTTATCGCCGCGGAAGATACTCGTGTCACGATGAAACTACTTAACCATTTCAATATAAAAAAGCCGATGATAAGTTATTTTGAACATAATAAATATGAACGAGGGGAAATTATCTGCGATAAAATCGAGTCAGGCGAAACTTGCGCGCTTGTTTCCGACGCGGGTATGCCTGCAATTTCCGACCCCGGCGAAATGCTTGTTGCCCAGTGCGCTGAGCGTGGAATTCAAGTTTTTGTCGTACCCGGCCCGAGCGCTGTGGTATCTGCACTTGCTGTTTCGGGGCTTCCTACGAGCAGATTTACTTTTGAGGGATTTTTAAGCGTTAATAAAAAAAGCCGCCGTGAACACCTTGAAGAGGTCAAAAACGAACAACGCACCATGGTTTTTTATGAAGCGCCTCACAAACTTTCCTCAACCTTGAAAGATATGTATAATTCATTCGGCGACCGCAGAATTGCCCTTGTTCGCGAAATTACGAAAATTCACGAGGAAGTTATAAGAACTACTTTGTCTAAAGCTGTAGAATACTATTCAGACAACAATGCAAAAGGTGAATTTGTTCTTGTAATTGAAGGGGCCGAAAAGCCGAAAAAGTCTGAATTTACCCTTGAAGATGCTGTTTTAATGGCAAAAGACCATATTAAGAGCGGAATGTCGGCATCGGAAGCCGCAAAAAAAGCCGCCGCGGAAACGGGACTTAAAAAGGGAAATATCTATAAAGCAATATTATAAATCCATAGAAAATAATTTTCTCACCGTTTATTAAACGAAACGGAATGTATTAAAT
>DHNU01000026.1:351-4155 GCA_002407645.1 Ruminococcaceae bacterium UBA5408 | reverse complement strand
ATTAAATAAGACTGTTTTTTTACAGTTTTTTGCGTTATAATAATGTAATAGGAATCCAAACAAAAAATTTACCGCTTTTGCGGCAGGAGGTACGTCATGAGTTTTTTAAACACCGTATCCGGCAGAATAACAAAAGCAGTCGACTATATTGTTGAAAAAAACCGCAAATCCGCTCTCATTAATCGTATTAGAATTGTAATAAAAAACGAAAGAGAAAACGAAGCGCGTGCTTATGTTGCTTTAGGGAAATATTATTTTCAAAATATGCGCGACCCTTTTAACGAAGAAACCGAAAAGCTTTGTAAATCGATTGAAAATTCTGACCAACGTATAAAAAAAGCTTTTGATAGGCTTGATGAAATTACCGCATGTGACGAAGCAGAGGATATCTCATATTCAAACTGCTCCGGTGACTGTGACTACTGCTCATCGGACAATTACAGCAATGTACAGGATTTCGCCCAAGAAAATGAAGATTATGTTGACTCAAACGAATATCCCCTTCATTTTCCTATCGTGGATAAAGCAAACGAAAGAAGTTCAGCCGCAGAACAGGCGGCGGAAGAAGCCGATTCTTTTGATGATGAAGACGAAGAAGCGGCGGATGACGAAAAAGGAAATTCATTTGTATGACAAAGAAAAAAGTAATGCTTGGTATGAGCGGCGGAGTTGACAGTTCTGTCGCCGCTCTTCTTCTTTTAAACGCCGGTTATGATGTTACCGGCGTTACCATGCGCCTTCGCCCCGACAAATATATGTCAGAAAGTCAAGCGGGCGGATGTTGTTCTCTTGATGATATCGACGATGCGCGCAGAGTAGCCTATAAATTGGGAATAGACCATTTAGTGCTTAATTTTACGGATGTCTTTGAAAAGGACGTTATCGATTATTTTGCGGCTCAGTACGCTGCGGGCTTAACCCCCAATCCGTGCATTGCCTGTAATCGACATGTAAAATTCGACGCAATGTTAAGACGCGCCAAAGAACTCGATTTTGATTATATAGCAACCGGTCACTATGCAATTATTGAGCAAAACCAAAACGGCAGGTGGCTTTTGAAAAAAGCGCCGTCCAGCAAAGACCAAAGCTATGTCCTTTATTCATTTACTCAGGAACAATTAAGCCGTACACTTATGCCTCTTGGGAAATATACAAAACCGCAGGCTCGTAAAATGGCTGAAGAAGCGGAGCTTCCCGTTGCACATAAACCCGACAGCCAGGAAATCTGTTTTGTCGAAAACAATGACTATGCATCATTTATTGAAAATTATACGGGAAAGACTTCACCCACAGGAAATTTCATTGACAAAGACGGAAATATTCTCGGCCGTCACCTCGGTATTACACATTATACAATAGGTCAGCGTAAAGGTTTGGGCGTTTCGTTCGGAAAACCGATGTATGTTACAAAAATTGACACGGTACATAACGAAATAACGCTCGGCGAAGAAGGCAGTCAGTATTCAAATTCTCTCATTGCCTCCGACCTAAACTTTATCCCGTTTGATACCTTGGATAAAGAAATGCAGATAACCGCAAAGGTGCGCTATCAGTCACAGCCTGCAAACGCAAAACTTATACCGTTGGGTAATGATAAGGTGCGTGTGGAATTTGAACAGCCGCAGCGTGCCGTTACCCCCGGACAAGCAGTTGTTTTTTATGACGGCGACATCGTTATCGGCGGCGGAACAATACGGATAGAATAAATAAAAATGGCATCACCTATGATGCCCTTTTTTATTCGTCCTCGTCATTCTCGTTTTATGTCCCATAAATTTGTAGTCAGTCATGCCCATATATTTTTAATATTGGTTCTATATTAAATGTTGGGATTCTCACCCCCTGCCCCCCGTCATGAGTTTGGCAAAAAACGAGCTGTTGTTTTATGCGGAAGGGGAAAAGGGTATTGGTAGTTATTAAATATTGACTTACCCCGACAGTTGTTAAAGAACCCTAATATTTCATCCGACGTTATACTTTAATTTAGCCTTGGAAAAGAATACCCCATAACTTTTTCAAGGCGTAACCGTGCTTTTTTTAAATGTTTACACGCTGTCGGCGGTGTTACCCCCAATTCTTCTGCGACCTCTTTTACTTTTAACCCGTCAACATAACGTAGTCTGACACATTCACGCTGACGCGGCGTCAGCTCACCCTCTATAGCTCGTGTCAAAACTTTCAGCATCTTTTGATGTTCACCTCTGTCATCCGTACAATATTTACTGATATCCAGTCTGTCACCGAAAAGGTCAAGACTTAATGTCGATTTTCGTTTCATTCATTCGCCCCGCTTTACATAAATATCTTCCTGTGTGCAGACAATCCAAATACATATCGTTAAGTATCGCAATCCTGCGATACAATTTTGACGCCGCTTGGCAGTTAAGTATTTTTGCCTGCCTTTGTAAAGGTCTTATGCGGCCTTTCAGCCTTTCTGCTTCACTTAGATATTCTTTTCCCAATTCGTTGTAGTTCATAGTTCTCCTTTCCATTCTCCGACATAAACTTCTTTTTTATAATTCGGTGTCGTCATAATTTAATACTATATGGATTGGAAAATTTTTTCAATAGGTTTTTGAACATTTGTTCACAAACCTATGTTCGCAGGGACAAATTTGGGACTGCGGTAGCTCAATTTTGGCAATTATTCTTTTCTGTAACCAAGGTTTTGCAATTTTCTGCTATACGCTTGTATAAAGTGGATTATGATGATAAAATAATTATCAATATTATATAAGGGGTGGCTGCGGATGAAAAACAAATCTCTTTTTTTAATTATGTCTGCAGTTTTACTGATAACTCTCAACGCTTGCAGCTCCGTAGATGTAGCTACAAAAAACGGCAGTATAATGGGAACATGGAAAAGCACCAATGGCTTAATTGAATATAAATTTGAAAACGACGGTAAAATGCAGCTTGAGGCACTCGATATAGGCTCTTTTAAAGGCACATATTCAATAAACGACGGCAAAATAACTATTGAATATAATATCCTTGTAAAAAAAGTTAAAGATACCTATAACTTAAAACTTGAGGGTAATAAAATGTATTTGGATAATGAAGTATTTACCCGTATAACGTAGGAAGTGTGGTATTTGTGGAGGGCATAAGTTCATTTTTAATAATGGTTGGAAGTATAATTATTTTGCATTGTATAGGTAAAATCAACCGCAAAAGATATGAAGAAAAGCACAGAAAGAAATAGATTAAGCCGCAGAAATTTTTAATTCTGCGGCTTTAATAATTATTATTACTTTATGTAGCCAAAAATTTAAAATATCAAAAAAGTTTCATATTAAATGTTTGGATTCTCACCTCTGCCTCCTTCCCATTTAATGTAAGATGCCTGTTTTCGCTTTGAAATAAAAATGTGAGGGTTTAGGGGGAGATATTAAATATTAATTTGCCATAGCAATTGTTAAAAGACCATCGAAAACTATAAAAAGCTGAAAATTAAGATTAAACTTCTTAATTTCAGCTTTTACTTTTATCTCTTAACCTTTTAAAAAAATCTTTCAGTACTTGAGCACATTCTTCTTCCAGTACGCCGCTTATAACTTCCGGCTTATGATTATACGGCAAGTTAAACAAATTGACCACAGAGCCGCATGAACCCGCCTTTTTATCGTATGCTCCAAAAATAACACGCGGTATGCGTGCATTTATAATCGCACCCGTACACATTGGGCACGGCTCAAGCGTAACATAAAGTTCACATTGCCAAAGCCGCCAGCCGCCTAATTTTGAACAAGCATTGTTTATTGCCTCAAGTTCCGCGTGATAAAGTGCATTCTTGCCGATTTC
>DHNU01000026.1:0-141 GCA_002407645.1 Ruminococcaceae bacterium UBA5408 | reverse complement strand
CCAACAGGAACTTCTCCCATATCCCCTGCTTTATGTGCAAGACTCAGCGCCTCACGCATAAAGATTTCATCCCTGTCCATTAATAATTTAAAAGTACATTAACGGAAGTAATTAACGAAAAAACTATAATTGCAATTCCGC